>LNEO01000416.1 GCA_001465015.1 Deltaproteobacteria bacterium Ga0077539
GCGCGGCAGCGCGGGTGGGGGCTTTAGCACTGCGCCCAGCGCGTTCTCCTCAGTTGGGGCGCGCGGCAGCGCGGGTGGGGGCTTTAGCACTGCGCCCACTGTCGTTGCACTCGCTGGCGCGCGGCAGCGCGGGTGGGGGCTTCAGCTCTGTGCACAACGTCGTTCTCTTCACTCGGGCCGCGCGGCAGCGCGGGTGGGGGCCGCCTCGCGGCTCTGCGCAAAACGTCGTTCTGCTCACGTGGGGGCCGCCTCTCTGCTCCCGCGCCAATGCGCCCACTGACTGCGGGAATCTCTGCTCCCGCGCACACTCCCGCGCCTCTCACGGCGCCGGCGCGAGACTCACGGTCACCACGACCCCGTAGGTCCGCCCGCGCGGCGGCGCCGCGATCCGCCCAGGAACGACCGCGTCCCGCACGCAGTCGAGCACCGCCTCGGCCTCCCGTCCGCGCGCGGCGCTGACTCCCTCCGATGACAGCCCGCCGCCCGCGAGCGTCGCGAACGGTAGCGACGCGACCATCGTGTTGTTGCAGTCGCTCGCGAGCCAGCGGGCGTGGCACTGAGCGATCGCCGCGCGCGCCCCAGTCACGCGCTCGGTGATCGCGGCGATCGCTGCTGGCGGCGGAGCGACGAGCACCCGCGCGGGTCGGGCAACGATGCCCGATTCGACCGTGTTCGCCTCGACGCTGATCGTGACCAGCGACGCAGGGTCGCTCACCGTGCAGCGCCGCGGGATCGGCGGCACTTCGAGCGTCTCTCCTCGCGTCGCGCTCGAGACCGAGGCGACCGCGTGCGCGAAGTGCGCTCCTGCCGTCGGCGGCGCGATCGCTCGACCGCGTTGCGCGGGAGCGCGCGGAGACAAAAGCCACCCGTTGCTCGCGACCCCTTCGGCGGTGCGAATCGAGACCGGGGCGAGGATCTCCGGGGACCCATCGCGGTCGAGGTCGCCGACGACCGCGACGTGCGCGCCAAACTGCGTCCCGCTCGCCTCGGGGCCGCGGATCATCGACGCGACGGAGGACGAAGCGAGCGACGGCCCTCCACGAAAGAGCAGAAAGCGATCGGCAACCGGGTCTCCGATGAGCACGTCGTCGACGCGATCGCCGTCGAAGTCTGCGACCGCGAGCCCTCGTGACGGTGCAGCGCTCGACGCTCCGTCCTGCGCGGGCGCGCTCAGCGTCACGGTGCGCGGGCTCGCGCCGCCGTCGCCCGCCGTCGAAAACGGCCCGAAATACACGCGGGCGACCTCGGAGCTGCCTCCGGCCAGCGCGGCGACGACGTCTGTGTTTCCGTCGCGGTCGAGGTCTCCGTGCGCGAGCGCGACGACGTTGTCCGATCGTTCGGGCTCGAGGAGCACGGGCTCTCGCGCGAAGCCTCCGCCTGCGACGCCTGGGTACAAGAGCAGCTGCTGATGAAACACAATCAGGTCCGCGAACGGATCGCGTCCGCCGTCGAACCGCGCGATCACCGCGTGTTCTGCGGCGCGCGCGAGCTCGAGTCTCGTCAACGTCGGCGCGGCCCCGCCTCGGATCAAGAACAGCGCAGGGTCGCTGCAGAGCTCCATCATCCGGTAGTTGGGAAGCCCCGGCCGACTTACTAGCCGTCCTACCGCCTCCCGGGCGCTCGCGCCGAACGCGAGGACCTCTTCGAAGCCGTCGCCGTCGAGGTCGCCCACTGGCTGCAGCGCCTTGCCGAGCTGCGCGAATCCAGCCGGTGGCTCGAGCGAAGCGAGCTCTCTTTGTCGCCCGGACTCGAATATAAACACACGAATTCGACCGCGCGTGCAGCGCCAGGCGTCCGACGGTTGGTTCGCCGTTCGCTCGCCGATGTACGCGACGCTGCTCGCGCCGTGCCTCGCGATGGCGAGGGATGTCGCGGAAATGCGCGATGGATCGTCGACAACGTTGCCGAGGATCGTCGAAGGCGCCATCCCGCCCAGGCTCCCGCGAAACACTTGCACGCCGAGCGCGCCCGAGGCCACCAGCGCGTCGCTGACGCCATCGCCATCGAGGTCGCTCGCGACTCGGTTCGTCGCGGCGCGAGGAGGGCTCGTGATCGCTCGCCGCTCGACGATGGGCGTCGATGGCCTTGGCGTCGCGCTTCGATCGCACGACGTCAAGGCCAGCGCGAAGAGCGTGGCGACGATGGCTCTCATCCTGCGCGAGAGTGTCTCACGCAAATCGTGGCGAGTCGCGCGACCCGTCTCCGGTGATGCTATCCATTGCGAAGGATGTCCGAACTGCGACCCGAAGGCGGACCGACGCTGCCGGTGATCTCCGACGAGCTCCGCGATCAAGTGGCGTTTCGCGCGAAGCGTGAGCTCCGCAAGAGATTGCGAGGCGTTCGCGCGGCGATGCCCGCGTCCGCGATCGCCGATCGATCCGCGGCGATCACCGAGCGAGTGCTCTCGCTCGAGGCGTGGAAGCGCGCGAACACCGTGGCGCTCTTCGCGTCGATGCCGGACGAAGTGCAGTGCAAGGCCCTCGTCGACGCCGCGCGCGCCGCAGGAAAGCGCGTCGCCCTCCCCGCGGTGATCGACGAAGAGCCCGGGCTCGTGTTTCGCGCGCCCTGGGACGGAGGCGAAGACCGCCCGCTCGTCACGAGCATGTATGGCATCGATGAGCCATCGGAGGACGCGCCGCGGGTGCCGTTCGAGAGCGTCGAGCTCGTGGTTGTTCCGGCGCTGGCCCTCGACGACCGAGGCCATCGAATCGGCTATGGAAAGGGCTACTACGATCGGGTTTTGCCGCTGTGTTCGCAGGCCCGTTGGGTCGGAGTGGCCTTTGATTTTCAGCTCATCGCAGAGGTTCCCACGCGCGTCGGAGACGTCGCGGTGCACTCGGTGGTGACCGACAAGCGCGCGTACGACAGCGCGCTTTGAGCGGGTCGCGAGCGGGACTGAATCGACCGGGACGGATCGGTTGGTCGCGCGCTGCTCCGCGCCCGTCTCAGTCGCGCGCTGCGCCGTCGTGGGTGGCTTGGGCATCGCCGGCTTCGCCGGACGCGTCCGCGCCAGTCGCGCTGTCGACGCTGCCGTCTGCTGGTGGCGGCACCGAGGAGTCCGCAGCCTCTGCGCAGTTGACGATGCGCCCGTTGACGTACACTGAAATCATCGTGCTTCCGCCGTTGGCCTCGGTCGCTCGCTCGCACGCCTCGCGCTCGAGCGGCGTCAGCCCTCCGGTGAACCCCGCTTCGGGCGTCGCGCGCGCTGGCGGAATGGGCGGAGGACGCCAGAGACATGCGCTCATCGAGAGCGCGGCCAGGACCAAGATCAGGCGAAGCGATTTCATGGGCGATACCCGTACAAGGGTGAGCACGAAACGACCGCGGTGACAAAGGTCCCTCATGGGCGAGCGCTTCGCACTGTGAAATCGCTGTCGCGCCCCACTCGCGCGGCTCGGGAGTTCGGTGTAGACAGCGCCCGCAGTCATGACATGGATCGATGAGAAGGCGCGGGTCGAGCTCGAGTACATTCGCGACGCCAAGAGCACCGGGATGTACCCGTTTTATCGGCCGTTCGAGCGCGGCGGGATTCGCAACGCGGTCGCTGGGCACGAGGTCGTCAACTACAGCTCCAACGACTATCTGGGGCTGACGATGCACCCCAAGGTGATCGAGGCGGCGCACAAGGCCATCGACACCTTTGGCTGCGGGCTCTCGTCCTCGCGCGTGCAGGCGACGACGACGATGCACGTCGAGCTCGAAGAGCGCCTCGCGAAGTTCTTCGGCTTCGAGAAGGCCCTGGTCACCACGACCGGCTATCAGGCCATGCTGTCGGTGATCATGGCGGCGGCCGACAAGGACACGACGCTGGTGCTCGACAACCTGTCGCACGCCTGCATCTTGGACGGCTCGTTTCTCGCGGCCGGAACGCCAGGGCGTCAGGCAGAGCTGCGATTCTTCAACCACAACTCGGCCAAGAGCTTGAAGCGCGTGCTCGAGTCGCGCGAGCGAAAGAACGCGCTGGTGCTCGTCGAGGGCGTCTACTCGCTCGACGGAGACCTCGGCAAGCTCGTCGAGATCAACGAGGTGTGCGAGCAGAGCAACGCGGTCCTGTGCGTCGACGACGCTCACGGCTCGGGGACGCTCGGCAAACACGGCCGCGGCGCGCTCGAGCATTTCGGCATCGAAGGCCGCGTGCCCATCGTGGTGACGGCGTTCAGCAAGGTGTTCGGCGGCATCGGCGGCGTGGTGTTCGGCTCGGAGGACACCGTCGACCTCGTCAAGCACAACGCGCGGAGCTTCTTGTTCTCTGCGACGCTGCCTGTTCCCGTCGTCGCGGCGGCGCTCACGATCCTCGAGATGCTCGAGAAGGACTCGGTCTCGCTCGTCGCCGAGCTGCACGAGAAGTCCGCGTACATGCGCAAGAAGCTCACCGAGCGCGGGTTCGACCTCGGCCACTCGAACACGCACATCATGCCCGTGATGGTGCGCGAGACGACCAAGGCCATCCTGCTTCACCACATGCTCTGGGATCGCGGGATCTACATGGTTCCGATCCCGTACCCGGGCGTGAAGAAGGGCGAAGAGCGCATGCGGCTCAACGTCACGCGCGGGCACACGTACGAAGAGCTCGATCGCTGCGTCGAGGTGCTCACCGAGCTCGCGACGATGGGCGGCATTCTCGGACAATCGTCCGGCGACAGCGCTGCGGAAAACTCGACCGCGTAGCGCCAGCGCGCGACAACGGCGCGCCATGAACAAACACGGAAGAGTCTCGGTATCAGTCATCTCGGGGTTGGCGGTTGTGGTGAGCGCGCACGTCGCGTTCGCGCAAGAGGTTCCGACGACGCCACCTCCTGCCACGAGCAGCGCTCCGGGGGTTCAGGCTGCGACCAACGCGGCGACCGTCGGCGCCGGCGGAACGGACCACGATCGCGTCCTCAATCAGATCGGCCTTCGATACTTCGGCGCGATCAACGCGCCCGGACCGATGGGGGCTCCCGGCGCGACGGTGCACAACATCGGCGTGCGCTATTGGATCTCGCGCATGATCGCCATCGAGGGCGGGGTCGGCCTCGCGTTCTCGACCACGAGCGTCATGGGCTCGATGATGAACGTGACGCGATTCGGCTACGGGCTGACCGGCGGCGTCGCCATCAACCTCGCCGCGACGCAGCACCTCGCGATTCACATCATTCCCAACCTGACGTTCGGGATGCCCTCCGTGGATCCGTTGCTGACGTCGCTCACCATCGGCGCGGACGCCGCCGCCGAGCTGCACTTCGGCTTCATCGGCGTCCCGCAAATGTCGCTGCAAGCGAGGTTCGGGCTCAACATGAACCTCTTGGCCGGCAACGGGTTCACGCAGTTTGGCTTCGGCACCACCGCGGGCTCGGGCTCCAACGTGTGGGACGTGATCGCTGCGTCCGTCGCGGCGACCTACTATTTCGGCCGCTAGCCCTCGAACGCGCGGTCGGTGATCGCCAGCCCCTCGTCCACGATGGCGAAGCCCTCGCGGAGCTGCTCTTCAGTGATGCACAGGGGCGGGTTGCAGGTGAACGAGTTCCACCGCGAGAACGTGAACAGGCCCTTGTCTCGAAAGAACTTCGCGAGCTCGTTCATCGCCGGGTGCGAGCCGTTGTAGGGCGCGATCGGGTCGCCCTTGCTGTTCTTGCGGATGTCCATCATCCCGAAGAGCCCGATGTTGCGGCCCTCGGCGACGGACGGGTGCTTCTTCTGCAGCCGGTCCATCTCCTCGCGCATCACGTTGCCCATGCGCGCGGCGTTCTCGATCATGCCCTCGTCCATCATCACGCGGATGACGGCCTCGGCCGTCGCGAGCCCCACGGGGTGCGAGTTGTACGTCAGGCCGCCCCAGTACACGTTCTTCTTGAAGTGCTCGGCGATCTTTGAATTAACGCCCACGCAACCAAGAGGAAAATAGCTGCTGGTGAGCCCCTTGGCGAGGGTGACCATGTCCGGGACGAAGTCGAAGTGCTCGTAGGCGAGCATCTTCCCCGTGCGACCCATGCCCGCCATCACCTCGTCGCAGATCAACAAGATCCCGTACTTGTCGAGCATCGCGCGCAGCCGCTTGAACCACCCCTTCGGCGGAACGAGCACGCCGTTGGTCCCCGTCACCGTCTCGACGATCATCGCCGCGATGTTCTGCGGGCCCTCGTACTGCAGCACCTCTTCGAGGTAGGTCAGGTGCGCCTCGCAGCGCTCTTCGTCGGTGTTTCCGAAGGAGAAGTTGTACGGCGTCGGGTCCATCACGTGAACGATCCCCGGCGAGCCCGGCTCGCTCGCCCACCGACGCGGATCGCCCGTGAGCATCATCGTGAGGTTGGTCCCGCCGTGGTAGCTGCGGTAGCGCGCGAGGATCTTGTGGCGCCCCGTGTAGAGCCGCGCCATGCGAATGGCGTTCTCGTTGGCCTCGGCGCCGCCGAGCGTGAAGAAGAAGCTCTCCATGCCCGGGACGACCTCGTGCATGAGCTTGGCGAGCCGCGCGCGCACCTGCGTGGCCGTCTGCGGGTACACGAAGATCAGCTCGTCGAGCTGGCGCTTCATCGCCGCGATCACCTTGGGGTGCGCGTGGCCGATGAGCACGCTCATGAGCTGCGCGTTGAAATCGAGGATGCGCTTGCCCTCGGGCGTATAGAGATAGACGCCCTCGGCGCGGGCGATCGCCAGCGGGTCGACGTTGTTTCCCGCGGACCACGTGTAGATCGTGTGCTGCTTGCAGAGCCGCACCATCTCGTCGGTCGCCATCGGCTCCGCTGCGTAGTCGTTGGGGTAGCCCAGGTACTCGCTATTGCTCATCTAGACCTCGAATCCTCGCTCGTTTGCAGGACGCGCTCGGCCCTGCGAAGAGCGCGAGCGTACGCCCGCGCACGCCGGCGCGTGAAGCGTCGTCGTCGCATCGCCGCGAGCAGTTCGTCGGGCCGATGTCGCCGCCAACCGGGGCCGCGCTTGCGCCTGAGCAAGCGCTCATCACTCACTACCTGCGTCGAACTAGTTGGATTTTTCGCGAGCGGAGCAGCAGCCCGGAGCCAAGGGCTCATGGTTACCCAAATTGTGCGTGGGAAAATCCTCGTGGAACGCGATCGGCGCAGCGCTGCTTCGCAGCCCCCACCCGCGCTTCCGCGCGCCCCGCCCCCGCCTGGAACGGCAGGGGCGGCGGCTTCGCATTGCGAAATCGTAGTATTCAACCAAACAGGTTGATTGTGTGGCCATTGCTCTGCAATGGCTGCACTTCGCTCGATTCGTGTGCGTCGATGCTCGAATGAGGATCGCGTAGCCCTTGCAGAGCAAGGGCCCTCACGATACACGTACGCTGCTTTCGTCAGCATTTTCCCAATGCGAAGCCGCCGCCCCTGCCGTTCCAGGCCTTCTCATTACCCAGATTTGTGCTCTGCTGTGTGCGGGGCTGCGGAGAACGCGCTCTGCACACGGCCTCTGCGCTGCGCGTAGCGGGCACGGCGTCCGCCGGACCTCGCGGTGGGCTCCATCGAACACGGCTTCACAACACAGTCCATCGTTGCGCGATTTCACACACGCAACGCTGCGCTCGACCGTGAGAATGCGTTGTGATTTTCAGAGTGAAGTGAGAAGGCCCGGCGGACGCCGTGCCCGCTCCGCGTAGCGCAAAGGCCGGGCGCTTGCCTCCCGGCCGTGTGCTCTGCTCGTCCCGTTTTGCCTTGCCATTCCAACATCTTCCGTCGGGGCGTTGCGCATCGCGTGGGCGGCAGCGCGGGTGGGCCCGCCCCGCGGCTCTGTGCACAACGTCGTTCTGCTCACGCCGCCCGCCGCCCGCTGATCTCGATCGCCGCCCGCTGATCTCGATCGCCGCCCGCTGATCTCGATCGCCGCCCGCTGCGCTCACTCGTCGCCCGCTGCATGCGCTGCCTTGCGGCGCATGGCTCGCGACGCTCTTGCGGCGCGCTTTGCCCCCGAATTCATTCGGGGGCGCTCGCCATCCCCCATTCGCTCAGAACGGCGCCCTTCGCGTCGCTGCCACCACGGCCCCGCTGTGACTCTGGGTCCGCTGTTCGATCGCGGTCCACCCGAGCGCGCTGCGACCGCTGAGCGCGAACACCTGCGGACGCTGGGGCGCTCCGATCACTTCGATCGCGCAGCCTCGGCCGTCCCAGCGCATTCCCTCGCCGCAGCGATCGTCGGCGAAGGCCGTGCTTGCCGAGAGCGCGAGCGCGAGAGCCAGAATGAAGCGAACCGTTCGAGCAGCGTTTGCCATGGAGACCTCTGCCTGCCCCCATCGACGGTGGAGCCGGTCGGTGACAGGTCCCGGGCGAGATTGTTTCTCACCGTCGTTGTTGGACGGTCAGCGCGCTCTGGACTCCGGCGCTCTGCGCGCGTGCGCGGCGGCGGCGAGGAGAATTCCCGCGGCGACCGACACGTTGAGCGAGTCGACGCGGTCGGTTCCCGCGATCGAGACGAGGCTGTCGCACTGCGCGCGGATCGCGTCCGAGAGGCCCTCGCGCTCGTTGCCCATCACCAATACGCACGGCCCGCGCAGCGGCGCGTCGAAGAGCCTCTGGGTGGCCGATCGGTCCGTCCCCACGATGCCGACGCCCTTTCGCTTGAGCTTGCCCAGCGCCTCTTCGAGCGACGTGCAGCGGGCGGTCACGACGTGCTCTGCTCCGCCTTCGGCCACGCGAACCGCCGCGGGCGTCAGCACGCGCTGACCCTCGGGCGACTCGAGCAGCACCACGTCGATCCCGAAGAACGCCGCCGATCGCAGGATCGCCCCGACGTTGTGCGGGTTGCGCACTCGGTCGAGCGCCAGGGCGAACCCTTTGCTGCGAATCAGCGTCTCGGCCACGGCGTCGACTCCGAGCGGAGGCGTCGGACGCACGAGCAACACCACGCCCTCGTGATGGGTCGACTCGCACATGCGATCGAGCGTATCGACCGACAAAACCCTCACCGAAACGCCCTTCGCTTCGAGCGGCGCGAGCAAGCGTTCGAGCACCGGTCTCATCGCCGGCGCGTGCATCACCTGCATGATCGCGTTCGGTCGCGCCTTCATGGCCGCGAGCGCCGCGTGCAAGCCGTAGAGCCTCTCGCCGTCGCTCGAGCGCGGCCGAGATGGCGCTGGGGGGCGGGGTGCGCGGTAGTTGTCTCGAGGCGGGGGAGGGCGGCTTCTGCGATCGTTCACCAGTTCGTGGTAGACGACGGAACCCTTGCGTAGCAACCGCGCACCGGACCCGGCGCTGGATTTCCCGTCGTGGATCCTCTTCGAAGACCCGCATGTCCTCGCCGTCGCCAAGCCCGCTGGCGTCTTGTCGCAAGGCGGCGAGGGCGGCGAGGGGATCAATCTGGTCGATCTCGCCCGCGCGTACTTGGGCGTCGCCGCAGGAGTGGGCGTGTTGCACCGACTCGACCGCAACGTGTCGGGCATCGTCCTGCTCGCGAAAGAGCCGCGCGCCGCGTCGACGCTCACGCGGGCCTTCGCCAAGGGCGAGGTCGAACGCGTGTACGAGGCCGTCTCGCTCGTTCGTCGCGAGCCCGCTGAATCGTCGTTCGTGGTCGATGCCTGGCTGCGCAAGGACGAAGCGCGAAACCAGGTCGAGGCGCGCGCAAAGGCGTCGCTCGAGAAGCTCTCGCCTGCCCTCCGCGGAGAGTTTCGCGAGGCGCGCACGGAGGTTCGGATCTTCGCCCGCGCACGACCGCCGCTCGGTCCGATCGCGCGCTGCGAGGTGCGGCCGATCACCGGGCGCTCGCATCAGATCCGCGTTCACCTGGCGTTCGTCGGGCTGCCCATCGTCGGAGATCCCAAGTACGGCGCGCCCTCGCGGACCGTCTCTCGACCGCTGTTGCACAGCACACGGTTGGTCTTTCGTCACCCCAAGACCTCCAAGCCCGTCGAGATCCTCTGTCCCCTGCCGTGGAGCGACTCGCTGCTAGAGTCTCTATCGTGACCTCGCCTCGACGCTTTCTGACACTGCTTGTCCTCGGCGTTTCGCTCGCCGCCTGCGCGACGACCGCGACCGCTGCTCGCGCGACGGAGACGCTCGTCGCCGTCCGCCGCCCAGACCCTCGCGACGTGCACGGCGAGGTGCTCGCCCTCTTGCCGCCGGGCGCCGTGTCGTGGGCGCGGGTCGAAACGCAGCGCGCCCGAGCGTCGCGCCACTGGGGGGCGGTCACGGCGATGCTCACCAACGAGGGTCTGATGGACACCGTGCGGCGCTTTCAGCGCGAGCTCGGGGTCGACGCCCTCGCGTCGAGCACGCGCCTCGCTGGAGCGGTATACGAGCGAATTTCGGGTCCTCCCGAAGCCGCGCTCGAGCGCATTCCCCGCGCGGCCCTGCTCGTGCGCGACGGGTTCGACGCCAACACCGTGCGCGCCGCGCTCGCGCGAGACGGGCTCCCCGTGCGCGAAGAGACCGTGGGTTCGCTCGCGGTCTACACCAACGGACGGTACGCGGTGAGCTTCCTCGCGCCGGACGTGATGATCGCGTTTCACCCGGCGATCGCAGCGGCGGTCGAGCGGCAGATCTCGGGCGAAGAGCGGCAGTCCCTCGAGTCCGACCCCGAGCTCGGCGCGCTGTGGGAGCGGGCTGGCGTTCGCGCGAGCGCCCTCGCGCGCAGCGCGGGACGCGACACCAACTCGTTTACGATCGACGCGGGCGAGGGCGCATCGATTTCAGTCCCCAGTTTTCAAAGAGTCGTGGCCTGGGTGGACGGCGACGACGCGATCACCGTGCGCTCGGTCGCGCTCGCTCCGTCCAACGGCGAGGCCTCGCAGCTCGTCGCCGGGCTCGACGGGCTTCGCCGCGAGTACGGCGGGCGTTTTCTCGTTCGGATGATGGGCTTCGGCCGACTGCTCAACGAGGGGATCTCGCTCTCGACCGACGGCGCGTACGTGCGCGTGGCGATCGACGCGCAGGGCAACGAGGTGCAGCGCGCCCTGCAGATGGCCGGCGCGAGCACGTTGCTCCGCGGCGGGTGAGCGGCGCCGCTGTTCGCTCGAGGTCCGGCGTCGCGGCCGGTCGTCGATCGGGCCCGCGATCGAGTACGCTCGGTCGCGGTGGTCTCCGACGATCAGCCTCCGTTCTGTCCTTGCTGCGGCAACGATCGCCTGAGCCTGGACTCGCCGTGCGCCGACTGCGGCGACGGCCCGACGGTCGTGCGATGGAGCCGCGCAACGCCAAACGTCGCGTATCAACGACGGTTGGCGAGAGAGCAGCGACAGCTCGCGTCGCTCGCCCTGGTCGCGGGCCTCGTCCTCGCGTTGGTCGCGTACGCGGCGCTGAACCTGGGCGTCGTGGCGTTGATGGTCTTCGGGTTCGCAGCGTCGTTTGCGCTGCTGGCGTCGGGCAGGGCCGCGACGCTCGACGCGACCGCGGATCGCCACAGGCTCTATCGCTTCGAGGACTCCTCGCGCGGCGTGCTCGCGTCGATTCAACGCGACGGCGACGATCCGTGGCTGGGAAGCGGGGCGGTGACGTCCGTCGTGACCGAGCCGCTGTCGCCATCGTGGGCCGTCGTCGCGCCGTCTGGCGAGACGCTGCGCGCGATCGCGGCCTCGTACAACGAAGGCTCGACGGGCGCGTTCGTGATGCACGAGACCGAGGCCTACGTGGTGCTCGTGGTGCTCCGCTCGATCGCGCGCGGCGACCTCCAGCCGCGAAGGACCGAGGCGCGCGCGTGGCGTCGCGGCGGTCCGATCACCCGTTGGACCGAGAGCCGCTTCGAGGTTGTCGGCGCGCGCGCGGCCTCGTCCAACGCGCTCCCGCTCGAGTCCGCGATGACTCGCGCGGCGAGCGCGATGCTCGCGCAGGGCATGGAAGCGTGCTCTCCCTCGATGATCCTCGACGCGATCGCGCACGATCCCGCGCGGCCCTATCCATCGGCCGTCGCCGTCGCGATCTTGCTGCGGCGCGAGGGCGAATACGACGGCATCGACGGAGATTTGCTCGGCGACGAAGCGACGCGCGACCGCGGTTGGATCCGCGCGATCGGGCTGCCGATCGTCGCCGCGTTCGATGCAGATTGAGGCGCCTCGCGGCTCGAACGCGTCGCAAGCGCGCACCGCGGCGCGCTCACGGTCGAGCGGCGCGACGCGCGTAGCTCACCGCGGTCATCGCGCCGGCGACCGCCGTGGCGACGCACAGCTCGAAGTGACGAAGCCGCAGGATCGCGAGGATCACCGCGGTGAACTGAAGAAACGTCGTGAGCTTTCCCAGCGCGTTCGCGCGCTGCTCTTCGTGGAGGGCGTGGCTGTCCCGCCGAAGCGCCACCCACACGGTCACTAGCACTTCTCCCGCGTCGCGAACGCCGAGCATCAACGTCTCTTCGACGGACATCAGACGCGCGTGCCACAGAGACCAGGCCACCGAGAGCACCAGGAGCTTGTCCGTCGCGCCATCGACCAGCGCGCCCGTAGCAGTGCACTGGTCGAACCGCCTGGCCCACCACCCGTCCAACACGTCGCTGAGCCCCGCGAGCGCCAGCACCAAGAGCGCCCAGCGTGGCTGCTCGACGACGAAGACGAAGAGCACCGCCAGCGGCGCTCGCGCCAGACTCAACAGCGATGGAACGTTGAGAAGATCCCGCCACGCGTACCTGGCCTGCTCCTTCGGTCCTCGCTGTGGTTCGTGCCCACTGTCCACCGTTCACCTCGCCGCCACAGCCAAACGCGCGACGAGCTTCTCGCACTCGCGCTCGCTTCGCCAACATGGACCGCACGATCCGTCGCGCGGTTGTCGGCGCCAAGAGCCCCTCGTTCGACTGTGTCATCACGCACATCGGGCGGTGCGCGGCGGGGCATCACGGGCCAGAGCGCCCGGACGCCGCAGAAAGGCTCACCAAGCCCATCGCCCGAAACGCGCATCGCTTCGGCGGCCGGTCGCCATGGGCGCGGCGCACGGCGCCCATCCGCATGCACTTGTTGCATGCATAGGAGTGCGCCGAGCGCGTTCTCTGAAGCCCCACACACAGCAGACGACAAATCTGGGTAATGAGAAGCCCCGAGGGGGGCGCGATCGAGGAGGTTTCGCGGTTCGATCGACGTTCGGGCGGTCTGCATCGATTGAGAGCGCGGGCTGACCTCTGCTACACCCGCGGCGAATGAAGCGCTGGATCGTCCGCGCCGCGACTGGCCCCCTCAAGGGAGCGGTGCGCGTGCAAGGTGACAAGTCCATCAGCCATAGAGCGCTGATCCTCGGGTCCATCGCGAAGGGCGTCTCTCGAATTCGTGGGCTCTCGCGAGGCGAGGACAACACCCACACTCGCCGAGCGTTCGAAGCGATGGGCGTGCGAATCGACGAAGAGCCGGACGGAGCGCTGCTCGTGCACGGCGTCGGGCTCGACGGGCTGCGCGCGCCGATCGCGCCGATCGACTGCGGCAACAGCGGCACGACCATGCGATTGCTCGCGGGGCTGCTCGCGGGACAAGCCTTCGCGAGCACGCTGATCGGCGACGCCTCGCTGTCCAAGCGCCCCATGGGCCGCGTGTGCAAGCCGCTGCGCTCTCGAGGAGCGCGCATCGACGGGCGCTTCGACGCCGAGAAGAACGACGAGCGCGCGCCGCTCGAGATCCGCGCGATGCCCGAAGACGTCGGCCTCTCGGAGCTCGAATACGCCTCGCCGGTCGCGAGCGCGCAGGTCAAGAGCGCCCTGTTGTTGTCGGGGCTGTACGCCTCGGGCAGCACGATGGTGACCGAGCCCGTGCTCTCGCGAGACCACACCGAGCGCATGCTCTCGGCGATGGGAGCGCCCGTTCGCGTGATGGGCCCGGTGGTCATGCTGGACCCGCACGAGTGGGATCATTGGTTGGCGCCGGTGGACTTCACGGTTCCGGGCGACCCGTCGAGCGCGGCGTTCTTGCTGGTCGCCGCTTCGGTGATCGAAGGCAGCCGCGTGGGCGCGAGAGGCGTGTGCATCAATCGCACGCGGACCGGCGCGCTCGACGTGCTGCGAGACATGGGCTGCGCGGTCCTCTGGTCGCCCAAGGGCGACGAGGGCGGAGAGCCCGTGGCGGATCTGTTCGTCAGTGAAAAATCAGGCTCGCTGCGGTCCGGCGCGCGCGTGGGCGGCGAGACGGCGGTGCGCGCGATCGACGAGGTCCCCGCCCTCGTCGCGGCGGCGGCGTCGGTGTCGGCGGTCAGCGAGTTTCGCGATCTGCGAGAGCTGCGCGTCAAAGAGAGCGACCGCGTCGAGGCGTTGGCGCGCGTGCTCCGCGCGTTCGGTCGCGACGTAGAGGTCCTCGAGGACGGACTTCGCTTCGAGGGCGGCGCGCTGCGACCCACCTGGGTCTCGTCCGAAGGCGATCACCGGATCGCGATGGCCGCAGCGATCATGGGGCTCGTTGCGCGAGGCGAGCCGCAGTTCGGCTCGGTGCGAGGCGCCACGGTGATCGAAGACACCGAGTGCGTCGCGACGAGCTTTCCTGGCTTCGTGACGGTCTTGCGAGGACTCGGCGCGGACATCACCGAAGAGGAGCTCACGTGACCGCTGACCGAGACCCTGCGCACCCACCGAGGACCCCGTCGAGGCCCCGGCCGATCGTCGCCATCGATGGCCCCGCAGGCGCGGGAAAGTCCACGGTTGCCCGCGAAGTCGCCCGCGCGCTGGGCTACGTCCTCGTCGACACCGGCGCGCTGTACCGGGCCGTCGCGCTCGCGGCGCACCTGCGCGGAACGTCCCGCGACGACGGCGCCGCGATCGAGGCGCTCGCGATGGACCTCGTCGCGAAACGAGCGCTCACGATGCAGGCGCGCGCGGGGCAGACGCCGACGTTGGTGCTCGACGGCGTCGTGCGCACAGACGAGCTTCGGACGCCGGACATTTCGCAGGGCGCCAGCGTCGTGAGCCGGTATCCCGGCGTGCGCGAGGCGCTGCTCGATTTGCAGCGGTCATTTGGGCGCGAAGGGGGGGTGGTCCTCGAGGGGCGGGACATCGGTACGGTGGTGTTTCCCGACGCCGAGGTGAAATTCTTTCTGACGGCCACCGACGAGCGCCGCGCGCGACGGAGGCACGCTGAGCTCACCGATCGAGGGGTGGCGTCGAATTTCGAGGACGTTCTCCGAGAGGTCCGCGAGCGAGACGAGCGGGACGCCGCGCGGGACGTCGCGCCGATGCGGGCGGCAGAGGACGCGGTTGTCCTGGATTCTTCCGAGCGAACGGTCGCCGAAGTGGTCGCCGTGATCTGCGCGGCGGCCCGCAAAAACGAGCGGTCGGACTGACCCCCCAGGGGCGGAAAACGCCGTCGGTCCTCCGGGAAAATTTCACGCGTCGGTCGCCGGGCGGGCTTTGACAGGGGGCCGCAGAATCCCTTACAACGCCGCTCCGCTTCGGCGGTGAGCGCTCTCGTTTTCAGCGTCGCGCAACTCCGCGCTGAGTGTGTCGCGGCATCGATGGTCGATGCCTGTCGGCGATGCTCGGTGGTCCGAACAACCCCTGTGCGATGAGTATTCGCCGGGAGCTCCAGCAGCCGAAGACATCCTAGGAAAGAAGGTCACTGTCGATCACATGCCGAATGAACCGCAAACCGTAAAGGCCGGAACAAGCTTTGCCGATTTGTTCGAGGCCAGCCTCGCTCAGCAAGACAAGGTGAAAGAGGGCGAGATCGTCAACGGAATCGTCCTCCGCGTCACGAAGGACAACGTTGTTGTCGATATCGGCTTCAAGAGCGAGGGCGTGATTGCGCTCAGCGAGTTCGCAGGCCCTGTCGGTGAGATCACCGTCAAGCCGGGCGACAAGGTTGATGTGCTCGTCGAGTCCCGCGAGGACGACAACGGCCTCGTGCTCCTCTCCAAGGAGAAGGCCGACAAGATGAAGGTGTGGGACGAGATCTCCGCCGCGTGCGAGCGCGAAGAGGTCATCGAGGGCACCATTTCCCAGCGCGTGAAGGGCGGCCTCAGCGTCACCATCAAGGGCGGCGTCAAGGCGTTCTTGCCCGGCTCGCAGGTGGACCTCCGCCCGATCCGCAACCTCGATAAGCTGATCGGCCAGACCTACACGTTCAAGGTCATCAAGTTCAACAAGAAGCGCGGCAACATCGTGCTGTCGCGCCGCGTGCTCCTCGAGAAGGAGCGCGACGAGATGAAGTCCGTGACCCTCAAGACCCTGCAAGAGGGTCAAGTGGTCAAGGGCACCATCAAGAACATCACCGAGTACGGCGCGTTCGTCGACCTCGGCGGCATCGACGGCCTGCTCCACATCACGGACATGACCTACGGGCGTCTCAGCCACCCCGAGGAGATGTTCAAGGTCGGCGACGAGGTTCAGGTCAAGGTCCTCAAGTACAACCCCGACACCGAGCGCGTCTCTCTCGGACTCAAGCAAACCCAGGAAGATCCCTGGACGCTCACCGAGAAGAAGTACGCCAAGGGCACCAAGGTCAAGGGCAAGGTCGTCTCGATCCCCAACCAGAACTACGGCGCGTTCATCGAGCTCGAGCCCGGCGTCGAGGGCCTCGTTCACATCAGCGAGCTCTCGTGGTCCAAGCGCATCAAGCACCCGCGCGACCTCCTCAAGGAGGGCGACGAGGTCGAGTGCGTGGTCATCGAGGTCGACGCGGCCAACCGTCGTATCTCGCTGTCGATCAAGGACCTCGAGCCCAAGCCGTGGGTGCTGTTCGTCAACGAGTTCAGCCCAGGCATGAAGATCAGCGGCAAGGTCCGCTCGATCACGGACTACGGCATCTTCATCGGCATCCGCGACGGCGTCGACGGCATGGTCCACAAGTCGGACCTGTCGTGGACCCTCAAGGTCAACAACCCTGCGGACCTCTTCCGCAAGAACGACGACGTCGAAGCGATCATCCTCTCGATCAACCACGACGAAGAGAAGGTCTCGCTCGGCATCAAGCAGCTCCACGATGACCCGTGGAACCGCATCCCCAACGACTACCCGCCCGGCAAGGAAGTCGCCGTGAAGTTCCTCTCGCAGTTCGAGGGCGGCGTGTACGTCGCGCTCGATCCGGGCGTCGAGGCGCTGATCCCGTCGCACGAGCTGTCCGCGGACATGGAAGGCAAGAAGCTCAAGCGCTTCGACGACCTCTCGGCGCACGTGATGAACCTCGACATCGCCGACAAGCGCATCCTCCTTACGCAGCGCGCGGGCGCCGCGACGGCCGCCAAGGCCGCCGCCGAGTCCTCTCGCACCGAGTCCCCCGAAGGGACGCCGAAGGTCCGCCACAGCGCGCCGCCCCCCGCGGCCGCGAGCACGACCAAGCGCGCCGGCACGCTCGGCGACTTGATCAAAGAGAAGCTCGGCGATCAGCTCGCCGACGTGGTCAAGACCGACAAGGACAAGTGATCGCTCGCGCGTCGCCCTGAGCGGGCGCCCGAGTGACTCACCAGCGAAGAGGCTCGCCGCGGGACCCCCGTCGCGAGCCTCTCGCGCATTTGGGTGCCATGATGCGCGCTCGCAGCGCGCCATGATCCGACGTTGGTTGTCTCGAATCCGAGAGGCGCTTGGGAGCCGGCGACGACTGCTGGTGGTTTCGCTCGTGATCGTCGCTGCGCTCGCGGTTCGCTTCGCGAACACCGTCGCGATCGCCCTCGAGCCCTCGAACGAGAGCATCTCCGTCGGAACGCCCTCGCGCGGCTCGCTTCGCTTCGGTCGCCGCCTCCCGACGTCGGGGGCGAACTTCGAGACAACCTCGTATCTCGCCACCGCGCTCGGGCGAAACACCGTGCACAGCCGCGTTCGGGACACGGTGCTCGACGCCTACGCCGCGCTCGCGCGAACGATGCCGCAGCGGCGATGGCAGTACGCCGAGACCGGTTGGCCGAGCGGCGGAAGGTTCCGCCCGCACCACACGCACCAGAACGGGATGTCCGTGGACTTCGTCGTCCCCGTCACGACGCGCGGCGGGGCCCCGACGACCCTATTTTCATGGGTCGGTAATCGATGGACGTACTCGATCGAGCTCGATCCTCGCGGCTGTCAGGGAGACGTGTGCATCGACTTCGACGCGATGGCCGCGCACTTGCTGGCGCTGTCGCAGGCGGCGCCCGCGCACGGCCTTCGCGTCGCCCGGGTGATCTTCGAGCCCGACTACCACCGCGCGCTCTTCTCGTCGGCCGCGGGACGCTCGGCGCGCGAGCGGGTCTCGTTCATGACGCGCCGCGCCTGGGTGCGACACGACGAGCACTACCACGTTGACTTCGAGCGCTAGAGCGCCGCCGAGGTTGGAAGAAGACACGCCACGGGCTCACTCGGGCGCGTGTCGCCAACCGAAGGCGGAGCCGTGATCGTGCGCCGCCGAGGTTGGAAGAAGACACGCCACGGGCTCACTCGGGCGCGTGTCGCCAACCGAAGGCGGAGCCGTGATCGTTCATCGCCTGCTGGACAAAGCCCCCATCGCGCTGCGAATTGCGATACCACTTCGCTCTCTGCGAATGACTGACCCTGGCACTCAGCACAACGAGAGCTTGATCGACGACCCTCGCAAACGTCGTGTGTTTACCGCGGTCTGGTGGGTCGCGCTCGTGGCGGGGCTCGTCGCGTTTCGCTCGGTGCTCGTCCCGTTCATCCTCGCCGCGGTCATCGCGTACGTGCTCAGCCCGCTCGCGCGCGCGCTGTGCCGGGTCCAGGTCGGCGATCGCCGCGCGCCGCGCTGGGTCGTCGTGCTCTCGCTGTACATCGCCATCCTCGCGATGCTCGCCGTGACCACGACCATCGCGATCCCAGCGCTGGTCGGCACGGTGCGCTCGTTCGTGCAGAACGAGGTTCCACGGTTGTCCGAGCAGTATCGGACGCAGCTCGCCCCGAAGATCCGCGGGATGCAAGAGCGCTTCGCCGTCCGACCGACGCCCGAGGCCAACACGACGGGGCCATACGACCCCGACATCCGCATCGAGCCCGCCGACGGCGGGTTCCGCGTGCGATTGCCAGAGCGCGGCCTGGTGATCGAGCAGCACGAAGAGGACGGCTATCGGGTTCGCACGCACCGCACTCCGCCGGCGACCAACAACGACAACGCGATCGTCGAGCGCATTCAGAACTACATCACCGAGCACACGGGCGACGTCGTCCGCGTCGGAAGCGGAATCGTCGGCGGCGTGGTCGGCGGCGTCTTTCGCTTCTTCATCACGCTGATGCTCAGCGCGTACATCCTGCTGACCGAGCGGCAGATCATGAGCTTCTTTCGCTCGCTCGTTCATCCAGTGCGACGGGACGCCTTCGATGAATTGTTGGGTCGGCTCGACCGAGGCCTGTCCGGCGTCGTCCGCGGTCAGTTCGTGATCTGTCTGGTCAACGGGCTGTTGTCGGGCGTCGGGTTCGCGATCGCCAAGCTCCCGTACTGGCCGTTGCTCACCGCGATCGCCACGGTGTTCTCGCTCATTCCCATCTTCGGAGCGTTTCTGTCGTCGATCCCCGCGGTGCTCTTGGGCCTGCGCGCAGGGGTCGGCACGGGCGTCTTCGTGCTCGCGTGGATCGTCGGAATCCACCAGCTCGAAGCGAACCTGCTCAACCCCAAGATCCTCGGCGACGCCGCGAAGATCCACCCGGTGCTCGTCGTCTTCTCGCTGCTCGCGGGCGAGCATTTCTTTGGAATCATGGGCGCGCTCCTCGCGGTTCCGACCATGTCCATCGCGCAGTCGCTCTTTCTGCACTGGCGCAAATACGCGCTCGGCGAGCCGGCATCCACGGACGACGAGGACGAGGACGAAGGCATCGTCGAAGAAGCCTCGACGGCGCCGAAGTAAGCCGCGGCGCCAGGGCAGCAAGAGCAACACGCCCGGAGCCGAGCGGCGCGGGCCCTTCGCGCCGTCCGTCGCATGGAAGTAGCCGCACCCACATCGGTTCGTCGGCGGTTCGTGCTACGTAGAAGAGCAACGAGGTATCGATCGATGGCAAGGTGGGGATCGCTGAGTGAGTTGGGAGCCTGCTTCGTTGCGCTCGCTCTCGGGGGCTGCGCGCAGTCTGTGAGCGCGTCGACCGACGGGGGACAGCAGCACTTCGACGTATTCCCCGAGCCGCGGTCCTCGCCAGACGTGCAGGTGGCGGTTCGCCCTGTGGGGCGTGCAGTCGAATCCGCGCGAGTTCCCCGGCCGATTTCAGGAGGAACGATGCTCACCACGGCAGACAACGCGCGCGTGGTGATCGGCGACAGCGATCGCGATCGCGTGTGGGTCGTGGACGTCGAGCCACCAACGATCCGAGGGTCCGTTGCCCTCGAGCCCGGCGACGAGCCCGGACGCGTCGTCGAGAGCGATCCAGCGACGGTGCATGTCGCGCTCCGCGGAGCGGGCGCCATCGCGACGATCGACGTGGTTCGTCGCAGGGTTGTATCGCGTCGCGCCGTGTGCCCTGAACCTCGAGGGAT
Source organism: Deltaproteobacteria bacterium Ga0077539 (assembly GCA_001465015.1). GTDB lineage: Bacteria > Myxococcota_A > Polyangia > Polyangiales. Next base: position 20,246 of record LNEO01000416.1, read on the forward strand.
CGCCGTCGATCGTCGCGCCAACGCGCTTCGCGTCGCGTGTGCGAGCGGCGAGCTGGCGACGCTGTCGCTCGCGGACACCGCTGCGCCCGCGACGGTGCAGTTCGTCCACGAGGACCTTCGCGACGTGATCGTTCGCGAGACGGGCCTCGTCGTGAGCACGTTTCGCAAAGCGAACCTGCTGTTTCTCGACGATCAACTTCGACTCCGAGGCGTCGTGAATCTCTCGTCGGGCGAACGTGTGCCCAACACTGCATGGCGCACGATCGCCCTTCGAAGCGGCGCGATCGCGGTGCTTCACCAGCGCTCGCTCGATCGGATCCTGCTTCCGACCGCCTCGGGCTACGGCCACGTGGCTGCTCCTGCGACGATCGTCGCCGGGCTCGCCGTCGTAACGGACCTCGATCGGCCCGTGCAGATGCTGGAGTTTCCCGCGGTTCTCCCGGTGGACCTCGTGGAGTACGAACCCGATACGCTCGCGGTCGTCGCTGCAGGAGGAACTCCCGACTCGATCGGCGAGCAGTTTCGTCCGCGACCCGCCGCGACCCAGTTCGTGATTCGGATCGATCCCAACTCGCGGGAGCTATCGCTGGCTTCGAGAAGTCACCTGGCGATGGCTGTCGCGGGGACCGGCGTCGGCGGGCGGGTGTGGTATTTCGCCCCCGAACCCGCGGCCGTCTGGTTTTCGATGGGACTGTCGATGCCGATAGCCGACGCTGACTCCGTCGCCCATAGCGGGTACGAACTGTTTCACATCGCGCACAACGGCGGAAACATCCTCGCGTGCGCGTCGTGCCATCCCGAGGGCATGGACGATGGTCGCGCGTGGTCGTTCGCAGATGGCCCCCGACGGAGCCAATCGCTACGAGGCACTCTCGCGGGGACAGCGCCCTTCCATTGGACGGCGGAGTTCGCGTCGCTGGAGCACCTCGCAGATGACGTGTTCACCAGCCGCATGGGCGGACCGATGCTCGAGCCCCGGCACCGCGAGTTGTTGCGTCGTTGGCTCGAGTCGCTGCGACCCATGCGAGTGCCAGCGCCTACTGACGAAGATCGTCCGCTCGTCACGCGCGGCGAAGCGGTATTTCGCTCGTCGCAGGCGGGTTGCGCTGGATGCCACTCGGGGCCGCGCTTCACCAACAACGAGACCATGGACATCGGAACGGGCGGACGCTTCCAAGTACCTTCGTTGCTCGGCCTTCGCTACCGAGCGCCGTACATGCACACCGGCTGCGCGGCGACGCTCGACGATCGGTTCGCGTCCATGAGTTGCGCAGGCGACGCCCGACACCGAGGCTTCGGCCTCTTGGAAGCCGACCGACGCGCCCTCGTGGCCTTCTTGCGCAGCATTTGAGTCGTTCGCTTCGATCGCTGAGCGCTCGAGCGCCGGGTCGAGTTCTCAGCAGGGAACCGGATTTCGGTTCGAAAATGCACATCCGCAGGAAAATCCGTAGCGGCGTCAACACCCAAGCGGCAACACGCTCGCCTCACGGCCAGAGGTCGAGCCCTCATTGTTACCGCAGTTCTGTGAGGGAAAAGAGCAGCGCAGCTTTGGCCCGGAGCCAAGGAGGCCGGGCAACAGCGCACCTGCGGTGCGGAGCGCAGCGGGCTCGCGCCCGCAGCTACTCATCGCACCGGTATTCAAGCCAAGTGGCTCGCCTGCGGTTCTCGATCGGGATCCGAGCATCGACACACGGAGGCCTACTAACGCTGCCAGTCAACGCATTCCGTCAGTCATTTTGCAGGACAATCGCAGCGGAGCCTGCGCTCGCAGTCCCCTCGCTCTGGCGTCGATGGTGTCGACACGATCGTTTCGAACGAGGATCGTGGGCGAGTGACTCGTCGTTTCAACGAGCGTCTCGAGTAGCTGCGGGCGCGAGCCCGCTGCGCTCCGCACCGTAGGTGCGTTGTTGCCCGGCCCCTTGGCTCCGGGCCGACGCTGCGCTGCTCCTTTCCCTTACAGAACTGGGGTGATGATGAGGGCTCGACCTCTGGCCGTCAGGCGAGCGAGCGTACGCGTTGTTCCCTCACGAATACCAGGGCTGTCGCGCCCAAATCCGGTTCCCTGCTAAGCTTTGCCCATCGCAGATGTGTCGGTACTTCGCTCGAAGCTGCACGCTGCTGAGTCGACAGTCGACCTCCTCCCAGAAGGGAGCTTCCTGATCACGTGGGCGGTGTTCGAGGCGGTGGCGCGTGCGCTCCTCGAGGCAGAAGATGTCGATCCGCCATCGAGCACGGCCGTCGCGCGTGCGCTCGTCAGCCACGGCATCGTCGATCACGAACGAGCACAGGTGCTCTCGCAAGCGATCAACCTGCGAAACGCGTTAGTCCACGGCAACTTTCTCCCAGTCGGTCGCAACGAACTGCGCGCGTTGATCGACGTCACCACCCAGCTGCTCGATGAACTCTCCGCGCCCCCCAGTCAGGCGCGAGCCATCGCCTGAGGCGTTTCTCAGCCAGCGCCAGACGCCACGCACCGAACTCTGTGGCATCCTTTCGTCATGGGACTCGTTGCCGACTTGAAGAGCGGCGGTGCAGGGATTCGCGTCGCGCTCCCGATCGAAATTGGATGGAGACTCCGAGACGATCGCGAACAGGCTGCGAAGATCGAGAGCACCTCGATGCCGCTCGAGCTGCACGCGATGGCTTCGCGCGCAGTGGTCGACCTCTCGCCAGAGCACGATGACCTTTTGCGCAGCGACGCCGAACGCTGCGCGCGAACCATCTTCGACGATTCGTTCGAGTATCGAAGCAACGAGGGCATCGCAGATCGAGGCCGACGACGACGGACAGACGACGCGAGCTGGTCTCCGCTCATCGAGTGCGTTCGCGTCGAGGTCGACGGTCACCCTGCGCAGCGCTCGATTCATCGCGTCGTGTACGAACCCGGCACCGAGTCGATCATCGGCAGGCTCGTGATCCCCGTTCGACGCGGATCGATCGAGCTGCGCGCGATGGCCGTCACGAACGAGACCGGTTACCGCGAGTCGCTCGTGACGATCGTCCGCCAGACGAAGTCGGGCGCGGGATCCGAGCAATGGCCTGCGATTTCGCAGGCAGATTTCGACGCAATCGAGCTCGACGCGCAGCTCCCGAACCACCCGCTCTCCCGCGTCCGCGCGCAGCTCGATAAGTGGCTCGAGCCGGGGGCGATCAGCGTGGTGGCGCCGGCAAACCGCGCCGCACACACGCAGGCGATCCAACACGTTCGGTTCACTATCGCGCCTCCTCCCCGAACGATCGCGAGCACATCGCACGCGGGGCGCGGCTTCGAGGTCGAGCGCTTCACTCGCGTCGAGCTCGGAACCACCGAGGACAGCGTCCTTCACTGGTCTGTAGGAACGATCGACAGAGCCCGCCTCCGCGACGGCCGCGCGTCGCTCGATGCGCTGCGGCCTCTCGTCGAAGCCATGCACCCCGAAGCTCGTGGCGTGTCGTGGCTCTCGTGTCCGGTCCCGAGCAAGACCGCAGCATCGTGCGCGGCGCTCGCCGAGATCGACGTCGGCTTCGGGCGGCGCTGCGTGCGATTTCGCGCGCTCGACCGCGAAGACCACGCACGCTTCGTCATCGTGTACGCGCACCGCGGCTGGAGCGATGCCGAACTCGACGCGCTGCTCGACCGCGCACAGCTCGACCGAGACCGCGAATAGAGACGCAGGATCGCCACCGTTGGTTTCACCGTGGATACGGTGTTGGCGCCCTCCCACGCCAACGCCGATCGATCACGGTCCGACGCGGAGCGCTTCGACAAGGGAGTCGCGAAACGCGGTGACCTTCTTTGGCGGCTTTCCGTGCGACGGATACACCATGACGATCTCGCCGGACGAGAGCGACACGCCTGGGACGGAGACCTCTTCGAGGAGCCCCTCGCGCACGTGGCTCTGCGCGACGAACGACGGGATCAACCCGATTCCGACGCCCTCCGAGAGCAACGCCCGCACGACGAGAAAGTCGTCGACCAAGAACTGCGCGCGCTCGGGATCGAGGCCGAGCAGGCGCAGCGCAACACGGTGCATCACCCAGGTGTGCTGCGCGTCGCCGAGCTGCTTGGGTCGGCCACGCCGGGCGAGATACGTGGGAGACGCGTACAGCCCCGCGACGCCGCGACCCACGCGACGCACGGTCAACGACGAGTCGGTCAGGCGCTCAGCGGTCACGCGTATCGCGAGGTCGTAGCCCTCTTTCACGAGGTCCACTTGCGCGATGCTCAGCCGCACGTCGAAGCGCACGTTCGCGTAGCGCCGCGCGAACGCCGCGAGCACCGACGGCAACACGATCGCTCCGAAGTCAGGCGGCGCGGTCATCCGCAGCAAGCCTGACGGCGCGTCGTCGCGCTCGGGCAGACCGCTCATCGCCGCGCGAAGCCCCGCGAGGTGACCGCGCGTGCGATCGAAGAGCTCGGCTCCCGCGGTCGAGAGCGCCACGGTGTGCGTCGTCCTGTGCAAGAGCTCGACGCCCAACGACGACTCGAGCGACGCGATCGAGCGGCTCACGGTGCCCTTCGCGACGCCCAGCTTCTGGGCGGCCTTCGAGAAGCTCGCGTGCTCTGCGACCGCGGCGAACACCGCGAGCAACTGCAGATCGATCGTTGTTTCGGTCATAGAACAGCATGTTGCGATTTCGTTGTCTTGTTCACAACACGCAACAGCATCAGTGTTGGCTCGCAAGAAAGCGAGAACGGACCATGACCACCGCGACCACGATTTCGACCTCGACCACCACCGCCACCGCCCCGAGCAACAAGGGAATGCACATTGGCCTCTGGGTGACGCAGGCCCTCTTGGCAGCGAGCTTCGCGATGTTCGGCGCCACCAAGCTGTCGGCGCCCATCGAGGCGCTGCAGGCGCAGATGCCTTGGGTGAGCGGCACGATGGGCGGCGCGGTGCGCTTCATCGGCGCCGTCGAGCTGGCGGGCGCGCTGGGGTTGATCCTTCCCTCTGCGACGCGGATCGCGCCGAAGCTCACGCCGCTCGCGGCGATGGGGCTCGCGACGGTGATGCTCCTCGCGTCGATCACGCACATCAGCCGCGGCGAGTTCGGAATGATCGCGTTCAACGCGGTGCTCGGCGGGATGGCGCTGTTCATCGCGTGGGGACGAGCGAAGAAGGCTCCCATCGGCGGGCGCTGAACGATGCGTCCTCCACTTCGACCGCGGGTGTCGCGGCGCGCGCTCGTGACCGCGCTCTCCGCAGGCGCCGCTGGGGTCGCGATCGGCTGCGAGTCCGTCGTTCGAACGAACGGCAGCGCTGCTTTTCGTGAGGACCGTCGACGCGCAACGGGTTCGTCCGACGGACCGTCTGGAGCCCTTCCACGCAGCGCCGTCATCGCATCCCGCCGAGCGCCATCGGAGCGCGAAGCCCGCACCGGAGCCGACACCATGCGAAAAATGCCGACGATCTATCTCGCCCACGGCGGCGGACCGTGGCCGTGGACTGCGCCCTTTACGCCGCAGCTCGGCGCGGACTACGCGAGTCTACGCGCGTATCTCGAGACGCTCACCGAGTCGCTCCCTCGAAGGCCGACGGGCGTCGTGATCGTGTCGGCGCACTGGGAGGCCCCCGTGCCGACGGTGCTGGCGAGCGAGCGGCCCCCGTTGCTCTACGACTACTACGGATTTCCCGAGGACACGTATCGACTGCAGTGGGGCGCGCCGGGCAGCCCTTCGCTCGCCGGGCGCGTTCGACGGATGCTCTCGGGCGCGTCGATCGAGAGCGCCGAAGAGCACGCGCGCGGGTTCGATCATGGAACGTTCGTTCCAATGAAGCTCGCGTTTCCGCAGGCGGACATCCCGACCGTGCAGCTCTCGCTCGATCGCGGCTACGATCCTGCGCGACACCTCGCGATCGGGCGAGCACTCGCGCCGCTTCGCGACGAGGGCGTCTTGATCATCGGCAGCGGAATGAGCTGGGAGGACCGCCACGCGCGCGACATCGTCCGACGCTCCAACGAGTTCGACGCATGGTTTCAGCGCGTCACAACCGCGACCGCTCGCGAGCGAGACGCCGCGCTCGAACGATGGACCGACGCGCCTCACGCCCGCATCGCGCACCCCCACGAAGAGCACCTTCTACCTGTGATGGTGGCCGCCGGCGCCGCCGCTGAAGACAGAGGTCGCGTCGCGTGGAGCGGCAGCCTCATGGGCATCCAACTGAGCTCGATTCACTTCGATTCAGCGCCTACGACATGAGAGCCGCGGCGCTCGCGCTGTTCTTCCTCGCATGTACTTCGCCCTCGAAGCCCACAGCACGCGTACGGATCGACGCTCCAATGACCATCTCGAACCCATCGCGACCGCCGACCACGCGCGTGCTCTCGATCGCGCCTCGGTCGCGCGTGCGTACGCTCGTCGTTCTGCTCCACGGCTACGGCGCGAGCGCGGACGACCTGCTCGGGGTCGCGCGCGAGCTCTCGACGTCCCTCGGTGACACAGCGTTTTTGCTGCCAGACGGAATTCATCCGAGCAGCTCGGACGCAGGCCGCCAGTGGTGGAGCGTGCTCGGAATGACCGAGCAAAACCGCGGAGATCGCATTCGAGCGGCGGCCGATGAGCTCGACGCGTGGCTCGACGGGCAGCTCGCGTCGCGAGAGATCTCGTCGCGGTCCCTCGTATTGCTGGGATTTTCACAGGGCGCCGCGCTCGCGATGGAGATGGCCTCGCGACGCGCGCTGCGCGCGGTGGTCTCGCTCTGCGGTCGCCCCGTCGAGCGATCCTCGCCCATCGCGGGCACGCCCATGCTGCTCGTGTTCGGAGCGAGGGACACGCTCATCACGCGCGACGACGCAGAGCGCGGCGCTGCGGCGTTGCGTGCGCGCGGCGCCCGCGTCTCGATGCGGATCCACCCGCAGCTCGGCCACGCGATCGACCGGGCCGCGATCGTCGAGAGCGACGCGTTTCTCCGTTCGATCGAGGAACCATGAGCCTGGCCGCATCCGCGAGAAGGAGCGGAGGACGGGACCACCAACGGAGGTCGATCGCGACGGGCGTCGCTCGATCGGAGAACGCCGCCACCAATCGATCGCGCATCGACTGGCGGTCAGCGATATAGCGCAGCGGTTGGTGCGACCGACGATGCGCTCCGCGCGCGCTCATCGCGCTCCAGTGCTCGTCGATGTCGAACCGATCGGTGACCGAGATGATTCGCCCCATCGAGCGGCGAGACGCCGCCTTGCGAACGACGAGCGGCCATCGCTGCGGAATCGTCGGGCCCGTGTCCACTACCTCGAAGTCCATCCCGCGGACGTCGCGGAGCGCCGTACACCGCGCGCGAGTCGAGCATCGAAGACGCGGGGCCAGCGCGCGCGATTGCGCGCAGATCGAAGCAAGTTCGCGGACCGCAGCTCGACCGCGCCCGTCGCCGTCCGCGATCGTTGCGGTGTGTCGCAACAACGTTCGTCGCTGCACAAACCGCATGCAGCGCCCTGGCGGGGGGCCGCCGAACGCGACGGGCACATCCTCGACGGCTCGCGCTGCTCGAATCGATGCTGGCGCCGCCTCGCGGGGACTAAGTGGCGACGCGTGAGGCGAAGAGCATCCCCGCGACGCACGCGAGGCAGACGAGCCCGATCGCGCCCACCATGAGCCACTTCATCATCCCGAAGAACGAGCGTTGGTGCGCGAGCGCTTCGATCAGGTTTCCGATGTCGTTGCCCTGCGTATCGACGACGCGCTTGAGGGCAGCGGACGAGCGAAACATCCAGATCATCACGAAGAAGCTGAAGATCCCGGCGATGGCGAGCCCGATGAGACCGCCGCCTGCCTGCGCAGCAGCCATGACCGAGTCGCTCGCGCGCGACACCATCGCCACGAGAGTGATCACCCCGGCGCCGAGCGAGAGCGCCTGAATGATTCCGTTGAGCTTGGTGGTCGTCGCGAGCTGCGCGATCACCTGGTTCTCTTGTTCGTTGAACTCGTAGTTGCCCTGGGGCGCGCCCCAGACGCTCCCTTGTGCCTGCGTCGGCGCTCCGAACGCTCCGTCCTGTCCTGGTGGGTACATCGCTGTGTTCCTCCTGCGTTGGGATCGAATCGCTCAGCCCGCGGTCATCATGCGCGCGGCGTTGAACAACGAGGTGAGGACGTTGAGTCCGCCGACGACGCACATGGTCACGTAGAACCGGTTGAGCGACCGGAGTGCCTCGAGCGTCCCGTACATGTGGCCGCTGTTCGACGTGAGGATCGACTTGAAACTCTGTGACGCATTTCGAGCGAAGATCCCCTGCACGAGCAGACCGACGACCGACACGAGGGCAGAAGCCTTGCCCTGACCGTTCACGAGTGAGACGAGCGATCCGAGCGTCCCGAGGAGGCCGAAGACGAGCGCCACGCCTCCGAAGAACCCGGCGTTGTCCGCGAGCTCGTTGATCACCGAGCACTCGAGCTCGTTGTACTGATAGTCCCCCTGCGGAACAGGCGCTCGATACCCTGGGTGTGGTTGCGCACCCTGCCCCTGCGGAGCGAATGGACCCGGCTGCTGATACATAGAAGCCCTCCTCGTGTTGAGCGTCGGCGGGCGCGACCGTGCGCCGCACACGACGTCACGATCGTACCGGTCCTCGCGAAGCTCGCAATGGACGGCCGCGGCGCGTCTTGCTGTTTTCCGTGGTCTCGTGACGGCGAGCGCGTCGACAATGCCGGACTCGAGCCCGCCTTCGATGCCTCCAGTCGCTGAACACACGCGGACGACAACCACCTCCGTCACGCGAGTCCCGCCCGCGCCGTTCGCGCTCTTCGTCTTGCTGTCGCTGGTGCTCGCGGCGGTCGTCACGAGCGTCCACCTTCTGCGCTGGCCAGGCTCGACGGTGTTTTCGGGGCTGGATTTCTACGATTTCTACTTCGCCGGAGTCGCCGTGCGCCGCGGCGCTTCGCCGTACGACGCCACGCTCGCGGACGCCCTCGCGCGCCAGGCTTCTGTCGCTGTGCGGCCAGGGAGCGATTTCATCTACCCGCCGTGGTTCGCGCTCGCGATCGCGCCGCTCACGGTGCTTTCGCCGCGCGTCGCGTTTGCAGTCTGGAGCGTAGGGCTCTTTGTCGCGTATTGCGCGACGCTGTGGCTGCTCGGCGCGAGGCACCGCCCTTGGCTCGCGGCGCTGCTCATCGGCGCGACGCCGAGCGTGTTTTGCTTCTTCGTCGGTCAGATCAATCACTACGTGTTGCTCGCGGTAGCCCTCGCGTGGGCGCTGCGGCGCACGCGTCCGTGGGCGTCGGGCGCGCTGATCGGCGCGGCGGCCGCGGTGAAGCTGGCGCCGTTCATCGTTCTTCTCGCGATGCCGCGGGCGCAGCGAGGGCGCGCGTGGGCGGGGGCGCTCGCAGCGCTCTTGGTCGCCGCGGCGGTGGGCTTGGTGGCGCTGCCCGGCGAGAGCACCCGTTGGTTCACCGAAGTTCTCCCGAAGACCAACGCGCTCACCGCGGACTCCGCGCACTTTCTCAACCAGGGGATCGCTGGATTCTTCGCGCGCTCGCTGCTCGAAAACACGTGGACCCGTCCGTGGGTCGCGCTCGCGCCGCGCTCGGTGGCGACGCTCTCGTTGCTCGCGCGGCTCGTGTTCGTCGCGGCCACCTGCGGCTTCGCGCTCTTCGTGACCCAACGCCGACCGGCGCACGGATGGCGCGCTTGGAGCGCGCTCGTGATCGCCTCGGTCCTCGCCTCGCCCCTCGCTTGGGAGGGAACGCACGTCATGATCGTCTTCGCGTTGATGCTCAGCGCCGGTCGCGTGCACCGAGCGATCACCGCGTCCGTGTTCGTCACCTACTGCGCCCAGCGCGCGATCGACCTGACGATTCGCTCACCGTCGACGGCAGAGCTCGTCCGAACATCGACGCTCGTCTCCTCGTGCGCGACGTGGGCGTGTCTGTTGCTGCTCGCCGCCATCGTCGCGCCAACGCTTCGACGCACACCGACGCACACCAACGCGTGACGCTCGAACGACACGCCGGACGATCGCGACGGACGCGAGGGCGGCTATCAACCTTCGCCCGAGCAACGCCAGCCGAGTGATACCGAGCGAAGCACGGGTGACGCGACGGGCATGTTCGTCGGGTTGAACGTCACCGTGAGCCGCGCGTATCGGCCGGGGTTGGGCATGCCGAGCATGCGCAGTTTGCTCTGGAAATCGACCGGCGAAGTGTCGCGCGTGGTGGTCGCCAGCGCGATGGGCATCGCGGAGCCGAGCCCGACCATGGTGTGGGCGAACTGAACGTTGAACACGAGCGAGGTGCCCGGCGGAAGGTTTGTGTCCCAGCGGAGCTCCGCCCACAGGGCGCGGTCGCACGCGCTGAAGAGCTCGGTGTACGTGCCGGTTCCGATCACGATGCGGCGAACGGCGCCGGTGAAGTCCGTGTACGTGTAGACGCGATTGGGGCCGTCGAGCGTGTCGGCTGCGTTCGTCGTGGGGTTGAAGCGAAGCAGCGGGCCAGGGTCGGACGTGGGGGCCCACACGCGGTTCATCGGGTCGACGGTTACGCCCGAGCCGACGAACGTTCCGAAGGGAACGTCCGCAACGGCGTGCAGTTGCGCGCGCGTCCACGTGCGGGACATCGGGTGGATGCCAACACAGTATCGCCCGTGAAAGCAGCGGCGAACGCAACCTAAGTGATGCGCGGTGGGACGGGCGCGTCCTCGCACCATCGGGCAGAGGATGAGGAGAGGCAACGGGCAATCGGGTGTGCCAGACCCACCTCCGTTGGATGTCCCTTCCTCCCCCGCGTGACGGGGCGCTTCGAGCGTGGCGCGTACGGGGTGCGGAGCGACCGGCACGACGGGGCGATGGTCTCTCGCCCGCGCGAGGATGCAACGCGATTCGCCTGCGTGCTTCGACCGAGGCGCAGCGCGGCGAACGGCGTTGGGTGCATCTACTCCCATGCAACGACAGCCGGGGCGCGGCAGCGAGCGACGTCAGCCTCGGCGCGGCAGCGAGCGACGACAGCGGCGGCGCGGCAGCGAGCGGCGGCGCGGCAGCGA
>LNEO01000417.1 GCA_001465015.1 Deltaproteobacteria bacterium Ga0077539
GCTCCCGGGGGAGATCCATCGTGTTTCGGTCGCGTTTCTTCGCGCGAAGTTGCAACGAGGGAAGCGCGCCGCGCTCCGCACGAACCGCGATCACACCCCAGTGCGAGCAGCGCCATCTGTCCCGAGCTCAACCGGTCGATCGGAATCGCGAGCACTGGCGCGGCCCCCCCGGCAACAATGCGATCCCACGGGAGCGGTTCGCCGTTGGGTGCATCGTACCTTCGTACGACGACAGCGGCGGCGCGGCAGCGAGCTGCCGCGCCGCCGCTTGCTGCCGCGCCGCCGCTGTCGTCGTATGGGAGTAGATGCACCCTTCGCCGTTGTCGCCGACTGGCAGCGCTCCGTTACACATCACGGGGACGATCTCTGCGCCGGGCTCGCCGGAAGCATACACGACGTCGAGCCTCCACTCCCGCCCCGCGAACGTGGCATAGCAGTCCGAGATCTTCTTGAAGATCGCGTCGCGCGAGCGCCGGCCGGACTCGTTGGCGATGCGCCTTTTCAGGTCGAGCTCTGGTTCGCGACTGCCGGTCGACCGTTGGGTGTTGATCAACTCGAACGCCGCGTCGCAAGCAGCGGCGCGATCGGACGCGCTTCACGCGGGGGAGTAGACCTCGCGGAAAGCGAAGGCTCAACCTCGACGGCGGAGGCCATCGGTCCTGCTGCGTGTCGGCGATCTGCGAAGCGCGCTCCTCATCCGCGACGATGATGCGCGCAAACGCCGAAGTCTTCAGAGCGAAGCTCGTGACGGCGACCGTCGTTCGACGCGACGCTGCGAGTCGTGATGAGCGCGACCTACAACGAGAGCTTCGCACCCCTCCGCGAGCTGAAGCTCGAATTGCTCGGCCCGTCCAGCGTGCCAGCGCTATCGACGCTGCTCGATCGCTGCGCGCGCGTTCGGCCCCGTGCTCCACCGGATCTGAGCGAGACGCCGCACATGGCCAGCGAGCCTTGTTGGCATCGCTCGGGCCAGCGGTTTCAAGGGGAGTTTCGAACTCTGTCCCGCGCAGATCGCGTTCTCCCTGGACTCTCCCTCGCACAGCTTCGGTAACGATGAGCGCTCGCCTCCCGGCCGTGTGCGGAGCGCGTTCTTCGACGCGCTGTTCGTCTCGCTTTGCCTCGCCATTCCAACATCTTCCGTCGGGGCGTTGCGCGTCGCGTGGGCGAGATAACTCGAGGGCCGCCCCGATGCCGATCGCGTGCGCTCGCTTGCATGCGCACGGGGCTCGCACCTCGCGCGCCGTCGGTGGCCCGAGATCGCTATTGTCTGCGGCAGGCAGCGCACTGGCGCCCGATCACGCGCAGCGTCCCGATCCAGATTCCGAGATATCCGATGGTGCATCCGCCAGTCTCTCCCTCGGCTTCGACCGAGACCCTGTGACGTCCAGGCGTGACACCAGCGCGCCCAAGAGCGAGCGCCGCGACACCAATCGCCTTCTCACAGCACGCTCCCTCCGCCAAAGTCATCGGCGCGTGAAGGTCAGCAAGAACAGGCTCTGGTCGAGCACGCGCAAGGTGGTACCCGACGCGGTCCAGCGCTCGAAGATGCCCGGCGTGTTGGTGGGGCACGTGACCGTGGATCGAAGCGTCGAGGGGCCCGTCTGCTCGACCCGCAGCGAGACGCGATCCATCCGCGTGCTCATCGAAGCCAGCTCCCAGCGAGCGCCCGTGATGCGAAGCGTGGTGCTCTGCATTCCCATCGCGGTGCCCATGCGTCCGTGGCCCACGGCGCTCGTCAGCACGTAGGTCCCGTCCATAATGGTCCCGCCCGTCATGGGCGGAGGAAGCGCCGAATCGAAGGTCACCGGCGCTGGCGGCCCGAGGATCTCGACCGAGTTGCACTCGCCCTGCACGTCGACCGGCTCGGGGGGCGGGGCGTCTTCTGACAGCACCGCGTCGACCGAGGCGACGTCCATCGCGGCCACGTCGGGCAGCGAGCCGCTGTCGGAGATTGCGGCATCCGCAGGAGCGGGGCTCTGTCCACAGGCAAACGCAGAGCTCGCAACGACCAGGAGACCCATCGAGAACAACCGTGGCGCGGACATCGCGAGACGATACCGTCTATGGCCGCGCGCCGCGATCACCGATCGCCGTATTCAGGGCCCTGCCACCGGCAAATCTCCCGTTGATCCTCGGTGCAGTTGCGCGCGCGAGCCATACACCGATCGAGGCAGTTGGGCGCTTGGGCGTCTCTGCCCTCGCACGCGCGAGTGCAGCGCTGGCACGAGGGAAGACACGTCCGACGCCACTCGGCCACGGTCTGCGCGGTGCACTCGGCGTACTGCCGCGCGCAGTGTCCAGTGGCGCAGCGATCGCGCTCGACCATGCAGTTGTTCAAACAGCCTGCGCATTCACGGGTGTGGAGCGATCGACACTCGTCCGTCGTGCACTGCCCGCGAGCGCTCTGGCAGCTCGCGCGACAGGTGGATTGGCAGCTCTCGCAGGTCGTTCCGCACTGCACTTTGCAGGGGTCGCGCTCGCCGCGGCTGCACGGATCGAAGGTGCACGACTGCTCGACGAGCGCGGTCATGCAGTCGAGCGGGCGCTCGGACACCGTCTCGCCGTCCTCTTCGTCATGATCGATGAGCTCGAGCGGATGGACCGCCGCGCAGTCGGCCTCGAGCAACGCCAGCGCTCGCGGATCGGTCCAGCTACGCGCAGGGCTTCGGCGCAGCGTGCGCGTGGCCTCGGCGACGGTGATCGGCGCGCGGGTCGATGCGCGGCTCGATGCGTCGGCGAGCGCCGCCGCGCGCAAGGCGACGCCCTGCGCGACGGGCGAAGGGCCGACCGAGACGGGACGGTTGATCACCGACTGCGACGAAGCCGGCGGGCGGCACCCAGCGCCGAGCGCGACCCAACCGAGCAACGCGAGCGTCCGCGAAGGTCGAACCATCGTTCGACCACGATAGCGAATCGAACGCGCGCCTTCGAGTCGCAACGGGTGTGATTGCGGATCGTGCGCGCCACATTGCCAACGGTCGAGCCAGGGAGCTCAGCGAGTGTGCGGGCGTGCGTTCGGGGTCTGCGGGTCTGCCCCCGAATGAATTC
>LNEO01000418.1 GCA_001465015.1 Deltaproteobacteria bacterium Ga0077539
TATCTGCGCTTCCATCAGCAGCAAGAGCACACACGAAATCACTCCATCCTTCCCGTCGTCGAGGCCGCTTGACGTCACCCCCGAAAGTCATGCGCTTGCCGCGACACAAAGGGAGCCGCACCCGATCATCTACGCGATCGCGTTCGCGACCGGCGCGCGCATCGGCGAGATCGTCGCGCTGCGCGTGCGTGACTACGACCCGACGCAAGAGCCCCTCGCGCGCATCACCATCACGCGCGCGAAGAAGAGCGTCACCAAGAAGGTCGGCACGACAAAGACCGGCGCGGTGAAGCTCGTCCCCGTGCACCCAACGTTGAAGCCACTGCTCGACCGATGGCTCGCCGCGGGTTGGAAGGCGCTGATCGGCCGCGACCCGCAGCCTGACGATCTGCTCGTTCCCACCAAGGACAACACGATCCGCGACATCTCGCACCACAACGAGGACCTGCGCGGGGACTGCAAGCGCCTGGGGATTCCCGTGCGCCATCAGCATTGCATGCGGCACACGTTCATCTCGCTCGCGCAGGACGATGGCGGCGACGGCGCGGTGCTCCGTTGGATCACCCACGCGCCCCCGCGCACCGCCTTCGACGGCTACACGCGCGGCCAATGGAACCGACTCTGCGTGGAGCTCGCGAAGCTGAACCTCACCCTCCCGTCGACCGGCGCGGCCCGAGCGGTTCGCGACGATGACAGAGAGGGGAAGGTTGGCTCGGCGTCGATAGCCCGGGATGAATCCCGGGAAGAGAGCGCCGTTGCTGTAAACTCCCTGCTTTTTCAGCAGGAAAATAAGTCGGGGCGAGAGGATTTGAACCTCCGACTCCACGGTCCCGAACCGTGTGCGCTACCAGGCTGCGCTACGCCCCGTTGGGGTGGCGGACAATACCCACCTCTCTCCGACAGTCAAGCCTCCATTCAAGGATTGTCGCTCAGGCGCGGCGACGCACGCGCCAGAAGACGAACCCATCGGTCCCGTCGCGGTCCGGCCTCAACGTCACGATCGCCGGTCGCAATCGCTCGGGAACCATCACCGCCCGCTCGCCCTCGAGCTCCATCGGCTCGAACGCGCCCTGGGTCTCGCTGAGAAACCACTCGCGCATCCCGACCCCCTCGCGCGCCGTCAGCGTGCACACCGCGTACAAGAGCGTTGCCCCCGGGCGAACCAGGGTCGCCGATGTGCGCAGGATGCCGCGCTGAAGCTCGTCGATCGCCACCCGCGAAGCCCGCGCGCTGCCCTCGCGCGACGGCAGCTCGTCGCTGTCGTCCGTGGTCGCTGCCACCGCGGCGCTCGCGAGCGGCGTCTTGGCCGCCGCGCGGCGGGCGAGGATGTCGGGCCTGCGCGCGAGCGTTCCCAGCCCCGAGCACGGCGCGTCCACCAGCACCAGGTCGTAGCCCCCCTCGGGAACACACGTTTTCAACGCCCCCACCCCCACCGTCAGGTCCGCGCCCACCGCCACGTACGACAGCGACGGCCGCAAGAGCCCCAGCCGCTCGAGCTCTTCTCGCCCGCGCGCCGCCTTCTCGGGAAAAGCGTCCGCCGCGTGCAAGAGCCCCGTCCCGCCCATCATCGACGCGAGCGCGGCGCTCTTTCCTCCGCGGCCGGCGCACGCGTCGAACACGCGCGTCCCGGGCTGAGCCCCGCTCGCCAAGGCGATCGCTTGCGCGCCCTCTTCTTGCACCGAAAAGAGCCCTCGCTCGCGGTACAGCTCGCTCGTACGCAAGTCTCCAGCGCCGCTCACAGAGAGCGCCCACGGGCTGAGCGCCCCGTCCCTTACGTCCGCGTCGGGACGAGCTTCGCGGATCATCTTCGCGAGCTCCTCGCGCGTGCAGCGCGTGCCCTCGACGCGCAGATCCGTGGCGGGCCTCCTCGAGAACATCGCGCGCAGCACCGACTCGGCGTCGCTCGCAGACCCCAGCGCCTGCGCGAGCTCGTCGCGCACCGACCCATCGATGCTCTCGACCGCAAACGCGAGCCGCCTCGAAGCGCACTCGCGCTCGGCGCGCTCGGAGGCCACCTTGCGCAACAACGCGTTGACGAAGCCCGACAACCCCTTCGAGCGATCCTTGTTGATCGCGTCCACCGCGGCGTTCACCGCGGCGCTCGGCGGAATGCGCTCGAGCAACAACAGCTGATACGCCGCCACGCGAAGGACGCACCGCGCGTACGGGTCCATCGTCGCGATCGAGCCGGGCTTGGTCGCGTGCGCCGCGAGCCGCGCGTCGAGCGCCGGCGCCGTGCGCAACACGCCGTACACCAGCTCGGTGCACAGCGCCCGATCCTGCGGAGACAGCGCGGGCGCCCGGTCCAGCGCCGCCGCGAGCGCAGCGGCCGCGAAGGACCCCTCTGTCTCGACTCGCAAGAGAATGTCTGCGGCGCGGTCGCGAGCCGTTCCTGTGCGTGCGCGGCGGGGCGCGCTCTTGGCGGTCATGGCGTCATTCTCGAGCGTGTAGGTGGGCGCCGCTCGCTCACGAGTAGCAACGGATCCGAAGCATCTGGACGTTGCCGCCCTCTGCCCAAAACGCATACACCGCGCTGCCGATCGCGACAGCGCTGAACCCTTCGCTCTGCGTCGCGCGAAACGCCCCCATCGAGAAGCTCGGCCCCAGCGCGCGCCCGTCCGGGCGAAGCGCTTGAAGATTGAGCGTCGACGCGCTCGGCCACAGCGCAAACCCGCCCCAAGGCGTGCTCGACACCGCGATGTGAGACGCGCTCACCGCCGGACCCAGGCTCGCCGTGCGGCCCCGATCGGTCGCCGTGCGAAGCGCAGTGACCCGCGCGGTGCCCGACGACACGCTCGCCACCAGCGCCGAGCGCCCCGAAGCCGCGACAGAGAACGCCGTCGCGCCCGCCGGGATCGACGCGATCGCGCGCGGCGCGCGCCCGGCGCTCACAGACACCTGCGCCGTCGAGCCCACGCCCACGACCGCTCCGCCCAGCGCGCCCGTTGATTGAACGCCCACGAAATTCGTCGTCTCGGTCCGCGCGGCGCCCACGGCCTGCCCCGTCGGGCTCACGGTCCAGCGGTACGAGTTGCCCCCAGAACCAACCCACGAAATCAAGACGTTGCGACCGCTCGAGGCGACGCTGGGCGCGCTGCTCGCCGCGAGCGCGCCGTCCGCGACGAGCTCGGTGACCGCTCCCCCCGAGGCGGGGCGGGTGAAGACCACCACGGTCCCGTTCGCGCGCTTGTACGCGCCCACGAGGGTCGAGCCCACGAGGACGAGGCCGCTTCTCCCGATCGTCCCATCGCCGATCGTCGCCGTGTTGACCTGCATCTGCCCCGAGCTCGCACCGGTAATCAAGAGCAGCCCGACCACCCGTCGCGTCCCCGCGGCGGCGTCGTACGCGACGTACAGCGCGTCGGCGGAGCCAGCCACGACCGAGACGCCCGTGATCGCGCCGCCCGTGGCCACGGTCGCCGGCTGCGTTCCTGTGCACGCGCGGGGAACTCCCTGAGCATTCACGGTCGACGCCGCGAGCGACACAAACGCCGCCAACGAGAGCGACACACAGGACACAGCACACCAACGCGACGCGATCGAGCCAGACGAACCCATAGCCGTCGTTGATAGCAACACGGCGCATCGTTGGCGACGGGCTCTTTCAGGGCTCGTGGCGCGCACTTTCACGAGCGGCGCCGCTCACCACCAGGCGGCCAGCGCGGCGAGCGCGGTCGCCGGGATCTCGTGTTGCCCGCGAAATCCGTGAAAAGACACAGAGAGACCCGCGCTCGAGAGCGCGTCGCGCAGGCGCTCGGCGTTGGCGTAGGGCAGGATGGGATCGTGCGTTCCGTGGCTCTGAAAGACCTTCAGACCCGCGCGCTTGGGCATGAGCGACCGCCACTCGTCCTCGGCGATGAGGGTTCCCGACATCAGGATCAGCCCTGCAAACGGGCGCTCTGTGCGCAGCACCGCGTCGCAGCTCAGCATCGCGCCCTGCGAAAAGCCTCCGAGATACACGCTCTCTGGCGCGACGCCGAGCCTCTCTCCGAGCGCGTCGAGGGTGGCGACGAGGGCCTCGCGCGCTTCGGTGAGCCCCTCGGGCACCTCGCGCACGAGCCGATCGACGGACCCGCGCATCAGCTCCATCTGCAGGCGCATGATGTCGATCTCCCACCACGCGCGGGCGTCGCCCATGAACCCAGGGTCGGTCAGCGCGATCGGCGCCGCGGGAAAAGCGAACCGCGCTCGCTTGGGCGCAGACAACACGCGCCACAGCGGGACGAGGTCGTCGCCCGGCGCGCCAAACCCATGAAGCAACACGACCAGCGGCCCGTCGCCGCCTCCGTCCCCGTCGGTCCCCCCACACAAACGAACGTTCAGCGGCCCAAGTTTCTCGGTCTTCATCGCGGGCCGCGGTTGTACCTCAAGCCGTCACTGCGGGACGAACTCGATGGCGTACTGGAATTGCGGCAGGGTCATCGGCGGCGTCGGCGGCTGCGGAATGCCGTCGATCACGAGGTTGCCCTGCGTCTGCGTCGTGTTGAACTGCGTGCTGAACATCCCGTTGTACGAGCACTGGCGCTCGGTCGCGCAGTTGCTCGCGTCGCGCACGGTCATCATGGGACGGAAGCCCGTCGCAGAGCCGGTGATCCGAGCGCCCGCGCTCGCGCCAGTGAACGCGTAGCCCTGCTCTCCGAGCGGCATGTATCCGCCCGGCGAGCAGCTGCCCGAGAGCGTCCCGGTCTGCGCAGCAACGACGTGATACACCGTGCCGCCCTGGCTCAGGTCGAAGCGCGTTCCGCAGCCTCCAGCGGGGACCGGCGCGGTGAGCGTCGCGGTGAGCGTGAACGCGCCGGCCGTCATCGCGTTGAACGAGTCGACCGCGACCACGATCGTGCGCGTCGCTGCGCTGCCGATCGGGAGCGCGCGGACCCACAAGCGCGAGGCGCGCGTGCCGTTGCGCGAGTCATCGTTGCAGGCCAGAACGCCGCCGCCGCTCGTCGGACACGCGGCGCCGACGAGCTGCAAGATCGGGTCGACCGAGGTGCCTCCTGCCGGCGTCGCCTCGATGCGAACGTCCGCGAGCGAGGGCACGGTCAAGCGATAGTACACGTCGGGCTGTCCGTCGCCGCCGCACCGAGAGCCCACCTGGTGGGTCGCGTTGAGCGTCGTGCCCATCACGGTCGCGGTCGCCATCGTCGCGGTCAGCGTGATCGCAGTCGCGTTGGCGCAGAGGTCGTTCGGCGGCGCCATCGTGCACATGAGACCCTCGTCGATCATCATGTTGCAGTTGTCGTCGCGCGCGTTGCAGACCTCCATCGCGCCGGGGTTGACCGCGCGATCGCCGTCGTTGCAGTCGCGGCCGGCGCAGGTGGTCCCGCCCACCATGGCCGCGGGAAAGCCGTCTCCGTCCGCGTCGATGGCCGTGTTGACGCAAGCGCCGCGGCCCATGTTCCCCGTCGGATCGCACGCGTCGTTGGTGCAGACGTTTCCGTCGCGGCAGTTGGGCGCCGCTCCGGGCACGCAGCCCATGGTCGCGCTGCATGTCTCCATGCCGTTGCAGAACCGACCGTCGTCGCACACGAGCGCGGTGCCGGGGCGGCATCCCATCCGCGCGTCGCACGTCTCGGTCCCGTTGCAGCGATTGCCGTCGTCGCAGCGCAGCGGCGTGCCCGCGTTGCACACGCCCATCGAGCACGTCTCTGCGCCGTTGCACAGGTTGCCGTCGTCGCACATCGCGTTGCTCGTGCAGCCCATGGTGACGCAGCCCATCGTCGGGTTGCACACCTGTCCGGGGGCGCAGAGCATTCCGTTGGCGACGTTGTCGCACGCGCGACGCATCTCGTTGCAGGTGTCGACGGTGCACGCGACACGGTCGTCACACGCGACCGGCGTCCCAGGAACACATCCCCGAGCCCGGTCACAGGTCTCGGTGCCGTTGCAGTAGAGACCGTCGTCGCAGCGGAGCGGCGTCGCACGCTGGCAACCCATGCGCGGATCGCACGTCTCTGTGCCGTTGCACGCGTCGCCGTCGTCGCAGGTCGGCGCCATGCCGCCCTGGCAACGGCCCGTGCGCATGTCGCAGGTCTCTGCGCCGTTGCACATGTTGCCGTCGTCGCACATCGCGCTGCTCGTGCACGAGACCGCGACGCAGCCGCCCATCGCGGGGTTGCAGATCAACCCCATGGCGCACGACGTCGGGTTGGGCGTGAACTCGCAGCGACCCAAGGCCTCGTTGCAGCGATCGTCGGTGCAGTCCACACCGTCGTTGCACCCCAGCGGGCACGCCGACGGCGTGTCGTTGGGGACGTCCCGGCCAACATCGGTCACGACGTCTGGCGTCGGCACGTCCGGCGTCGGCGTGTCGAACGAAACGACGTCGGGGAGATCACCGTCCGGCGGGATCTGCTCGTCGCGGTCGACCACGTCCGGTCGATTGACCGTGTCCGCGGTCGACCCGCCATCTCTCAACCTCGCTTCGTTGGGCTGAACGAGCAGCGAACAGCCCGCCATCGACAGCGCGCCGAGCAGCGAAACAGTGCGGGTTCGAAGGAAACTCATCGACGATTCTCCTGCACAAGCAAACAACGGAAGTCGCAACGATCACCGGGAGTGTAGCGCAGCACCACTGTTCGATGGCGACTTGCTGACCGCCTCGTCGGACCACACCGACGACACCCCGACGCGAGGTCCCGTTTCGTTGCCGCAGAGGCAGGCGCCATTTATTTCGTCCCTAGACCTTTCACTTTACAAATATTTCTCGTACGAAACGATTCATGTCCCACCACGGCAAGGGTTCTGCTCACTGGGCCGCGCGGCTCCTCGCGTTCTCCTCGATCGCCCTCGCGGCCTGCGGAGGCTCGATGCAACCTACCGGCGACACGGGAGTCGCCCCCGAGGACACCGCGCCGGTCGACGCGAGCGCGTTCGACGTCGCAATCACCGTCGACGGGTCCGTCGACGGGTCCGTCGAGGACACCGGCCTCGCGGCAGACTCGGGGATCGCGCCCGCGGACACAGGGGTCGCGCCGACCGATGTTTCCTCGCCGCCGACGGACAGCGGAATGGGGTCGAGCAGCGACTTCGCTGCGATGGGTCCGCTCGCGACCACGGTGATCGGTCCGATCGCGTTCGACATGCCGTCGAGCACGGGTTGCTCGGGGCAGGACTGCCGAGTGAGCGTGACGATCACCGCGCCGACGGGGAGCGCGCCGGGTCGCGAGGCGCCCTTTCCGGTCGCCGTCGTGTCGAACGGCTTTCAGCTGCCCTCGTCGCAGTACGCCTCCTATGCCCAGCGGCTCGCGCGGTGGGGCTATGTCGTTTTGCGCTGGGATATTCCAAGCGAAATGGGCGGCATCATCCCGCGAGGAGTGTCGCATCGCGCGCTCGGGGGGATGCTTCGCGCGCTGCCAGAGAGCGCCGCGATGGCGCCGATGGCCCCGTCGATGATGATGGACACGACGCGCGTGGTGTTCGCGGGACACTCGCGCGGCGGCAAGATCTCTGCGCTCGCCGCGAGCGGCAACAGCAACGCTCGGGCGTACGTCGGCTTCGATCCCGTGGACGCCCTCCCGCCGGGGACCCCGCCAGGCCCCGACTACCCGAGCGGCGCGGCGGCGCTCGGAATGTTTCGGGGCCGTTCTGTGATCCTCGGCGCAGCGCTCGGCGGGACCAGCATGTTCGGCATGCCGTGCGCTCCGACGGCGTCCAACTACCAGACGTTCTTCATGCGGAGCGCGGCGCCGTCGCTCGAGGTGACCCTCGCGCAGACCGGGCACATGCAGTTCATCGACACGCGCGCGAGCTGCACAACGGCGTGCTTCTTCTGCCCGACCGGCAGCACGACGGACGCGATCGTGCGCGAGATCTCGCAGGTGCTGCTCGTCGCCGCGAGCGAAGCCGCGGTGCGCGGCGCCGACGCGAGCGCCTATCTGACGCCCACCGGCGCGTGGCTCTCGCGACAGACCGCCGTGATGCTGCGCGCGCGATAGCGAGCGGCGCGGCGCGTGCAACAAGTGCATGAGGAGCGCATGCAACAAGTGCATGCGCATGAGCGCCGTATGCGGCGGGGCGTCACGGGCCAGAGCGCCCGGACGCCGAGGAACTCGGCAGACGGCGCGTCTCCCGCCAAACGCGAGTCTGAAGGCGCGCGAGTCTCGGTATCGAGTGATCGCAGAACGGCCTGCGAAAAGACCCGGCGAAATGAGCGGCCTCTTCGGCGTCCGGTCGCTTCGACCGTGACGCCCCGCCGTGCTCGGCGCCCATGCGCATGCACTTGTTGCATGAGCTCACCCCCCATGCGCTCACCCCCATGCGCTCACCCCCCATGCGCTCACCCCCATGCGCTCACCCCCATGCACCATGGGCGCCGAAAACTCTGTGGCGACAGTAGAGAGTTTGCGCTGTGAATCGAGAGACAGAACGACGTTTTACATCGAGC
>LNEO01000419.1 GCA_001465015.1 Deltaproteobacteria bacterium Ga0077539
GCTCGCCTCCCGGCCGTGTGCAGAGCGCGTTCGTCGACGCCCTGCTCTTCCCGTTTTGCTTTGCGATTCCAATACCTTCCGTCGGGGCGTTGCGCATCGCGTGGGCGGCAGCGCGGGTGGGGGCCGCTCCGCGGCTCGGTGACAAACGTCGTTTCGTCGCTCGATTTGCCGAAACGATCGGGGACGGTCCTCAATAACTCAAGTATTGGACCGGGAATCCATGCGCCGTGAATACTTGAGTTATTGAGGACCGTCCCCGTTTGCCTCACTCGTCGCTCGGCGCGGGCTCGTCAGTCGGTGGATTTCCGCTGCAATCCGAGTCGGGCAAGCGCTCGGCTCCGTCTGTCCCAGGATGCCAGGCGTCTGTCACGGGATCCCACAACGCGGTCTCGCTGTGCTCGACGCAGTCGCGCAGTCCGAAGCCGTTCTCCGCGCACGTTCGCTCGGGCGCGTCGCACGCGCCCATCGCAACGTCATCGATCGGACTCGCGCCTTCTCCGCGCAGGTAGCTCTGAATTCGGTCGTACGAACTTACGCAGTCTCGACCCCGCGCGATCACGTCAGGGTGACCGTCGCCGTTGACGTCGCGCCACTGCACGGTGCGCGATCGAGCGTCGTGCTCGTGCCCCTGGCCGCGCTTGCGCCGCTCGACCATGAGCGAAAGGCGAGGGCCCGGAGTCAGGTCGTACACCAGCAGATACTCGAACGCCACGTAGCCGTTTACGCAAGACGCCATCAGGCAGTAGCGCAAAACGAACAGCAGCTCGGGCTCACCATCGGCGTCTACGTCGCGCACCTCGCGCGCGAGAATGGCCGGCGGACAGCCGTTCGCGCCGCTCTGGCCGACGAACAGGTTCGCCGTCGGCACCTGCGCGCTGCCCTCGAGCTGTGCCACGCCAGCGTTTTCGCTGAACACGTGCAGCTCGAACGCGGGTGAGTGTCGAAATCCTCGGTCCGATCTCCGCGTGATCAACACGAACCGCCCGTCGCCGAGGGCGTTGAACGCTCCCTCTGGCATAAACCGCGCTGCGCTCGCGCGCTGCGCCCTGAGCGTCGCCGTCGCTGCGGCGAGCGTCGGGGCCCTTCCCGAGCGAGCGGAGGCCGGCGTCGGCGTCGGAGGATCGCGCATCGGAAGGTCGTATTGCGCCGAGCGCACGAAGGCGCTCGCGCGAAGCATGCCGAATTGGCCCGGATCGAAGCTGTCGGCGCTGGCGTCCTGGAGCGCGCGCCCGTCGCCGCTCGCGTGCGGCACGTCGAGCGCTCGGCTCGCGACCGCCACGCGTGCGTCGGGCGCGCTCGCGTCCATCGAGCGAGGCTCGCTCACGAGCGGCGGGGCGGAGGACTCGCGCTGTCGACACGCGCACAACAACCACACAAGCGACCCGAGAACGACGAGACGAGCCTGCATATCCAGCGCAGTGTCGAACGCCCGAGCGTTCGCGGGCAATTCCTCGCTTCTGGAGACGAGGTCGTGGATCGTCGTGCAGAGACCGCAACCAGCGCAGCTTCCGGCGGGCAGCGCGCGCGATGTCTGCGCGTCGCGCGGCGGATGTACCATGCCGTTGATGTGTTTGAAGCGCGCCTCCGCAGCCGCGATCGTCGCTGCGCTCTCGCTCGCCGCTGGCTGCCGCAGTCCAGCGACCGCCGTCGTGCTCGTCGTCGGTACCAATGTTTCGCCCGCGCGACAGTTCGACCTGCGAGTGGACGTACGACAGGGCGAGAGCGCGGCGATCGCGAGCAGGCGCTTTCGTCGGGGCGTCGATGTCGCTCCGGGCGTCATCGGCTCGTTCGCGGTCGTCCCCCGCGCGGGCGGCGAGGGCCCGGTCGAGGTCGACCTCGAGGCCATCGTGGGCGAGTCGCCGGGGGCCGCTGCCATCCGGCTCCAGCGCCGTGTGCGCTTCGCGTTTACTCCGGGCCGTACGATGCAAGCGCGCGTGTTTCTCGCGGCGGACTGCGGCGCGGCTCCGACGGATCCCGCGCTCGCTGCGCAGTGCCCCATGGACGGCCAGCCTTGTACCGTCGCCCGCGCTTGCGCCGCCCGAGGGCTCACGTGCGGCGACGACGCCCGATGCGTCTCGCCCGAGGTCACGCCCACGGGCTTCGAGCGCGACGCCGAGGTCGCGCCGTTCACGCCCGATGCCACAGTCAACTCGCCCATGGATGGCTCCGCGGACGGCGAGGCGAGCACCGACGCGAGCAGTGACGCACCGTTGCCCGACGCGACGCCCGAAGACGTCGTGACCGATGTCGGGGACGGCGCCCGAACGTGCGGTCCGACGTTGATTGTGTGTGACGGAATGTGCGTCGATCCGAGCTCCGACGCTCGGCACTGCGGGCGCTGCGGAAACCGCTGTCCTGGCGCGAGCGCCGCCAATCCGTGGTGCAACGCTGGCTCGTGCACCACGACGTGCTTCGACGGCTTCAGCGACTGCGACGGCGACGGAACCAATGGCTGCGAGGCCAACCTCACGAGCGCGGCGACGTGCGGCGCCTGCGGTACGCGATGCGCTGGCGCGACGCCCTTGTGCGACCGCGACACGCGGCGCTGCGCCAACGGCTGCTCGGCGGGACAGCTTCTTTGCTCGGGCACCTGCGTCAACCCTCAGAGCAGCGCTCAACACTGCGGCGCCTGCGGCAACGCGTGCGGATCGACGCAGACTTGCTCCACCGGGCGGTGCGTCTGTCCCGCAACGCAGACCGCGTGCGGAACCGCGTGCGCGGACCTCGCGTCCGATCCGGCCAACTGCGGGCGGTGCGGCAACGCGTGCCCTGCGTCCGAGTCCTGCGTGATGGGCGCGTGCGCGTGCGATTTCGGCTCGTTGCGCTGCGGAGGAACGTGCACCGACGTCCGCAGCACGACGGAGCACTGCGGGATGTGCAGCAACGTGTGCCCGACGGGGCCGCGAGGGACGCCGTTTTGCTCGGGCTCTGCGTGCTTCTTGCGCTGCGAGGCGGGGGTCGGAGACTGCGACGGGCTCGCGGCCAACGGCTGCGAGACGAACCTGAGCACAAGCGACGCCCATTGCGGTCAGTGCCGCACTGCGTGCGTGACCGGGGCGTGTTCTCCTGCGGGATGCTCGCAGTGGCTTCGACAGACGGTGTCGAGCACGACGGTGAGCGGCGGAGCAGCGGCGCGCGCGATCGCTGCTGACAGCGCGGGCAACACGTTTATCGTCGGGTCGTACAGGCCGGGGGCGAACTTCGACGACGGCTCCGGTGAGATCCGCTCGGCGGGGCTCTTCATGTCGAGCGCGACTCCAGCAGGGGTCTCTCGCTGGGAGTACCGCTTCGGCGTACGAGATTTTCTCTTCTCGGCGGCGCTCGCGGTGAGCGGCACGGGCGCGACGGCTCGGGTCATCTTCGCCGGAAGCGCGCTCGGACAGCTTCAATTCGACGGCATGATGGTCGGGGCCGACGGGGCGTACAACGGGTTCGTGGCGGAGTTCACGGGCGCTGGGCGCTTCGTGTCAGCGGTCACGTTCTCGAGCGTCACGACGATGTCGATCACGGACGTCGCGCTCGCGCCGAGCGGCGAAATTGCAGTGACCGGCGACGTGAGCGGGGTCGCGACCGGCGCTGGGTTTCGCATCGACCCTGCGGCGGGTCGGGGGTTCTTGTTGCGGCTCACTGCGGCGCGCGGCTTCTCGTGGCTGCGCCAGGTGAGCCCGCCCGGGATGATCGAGCCGAGCAGTCCGTCGCGACGAGTGGTCATCGACGGCTCCGGAAACCTCTACTGGGGCGCGCAGATCACTGGCGTCGTCGACCTGGGATCGGGCCCGATGGGCGTCGCCGGCCGGATCAATGACATCCTGGTTTCGGCGTGGTCGCCGGCGGGGCGACTCAACTGGGCCAGGGTCTTCGGCTCGGTGGGCGCAGAAGATCTACGCGCCATGTCCATTCGCGCGAGCGATGGCGCGCTGCTGCTCGCAGGAGAGCACAACGCCAGCTTGAGCTTCGGCGGGACGATGTTGTCGACGGGCTCACGATCGGGGTTCGTCGCGGAGCTCACGTTGGGCGGCGATCATCGCTGGTCGCGCTCGCTGCGCGTCGGCCCGGTGCTCGGCCTCGCGCTCGAGCCTGGCGGTCGGGTGTTCGTGGCCGGATGGGTCAACAACAGCGAGATGTTTGGGTCGACTTCGCTCGTGGCGACCTCGCCCGCGCCGGTGTTCGTCGGAGATTTGCAGGCGACCGACGGAGCGCCGCGCTCGGCCTGGCAGCTGGACGGCGGAGGGTTCAACTTCCTTCCCATACCCATGACTGGGTGCGGGGCAGGGCACGTATGTGTCCTCGGCGGGGTGTCCTCGATGGGCAGCGTCAGCGTGGGCGCGGCTGTCGTCGCTGCGCCGCCCGCAAACTTCTACCCCGTTGTCGCTCGGTTGACTCGGCCTTGAGGGGCGCTCATCGCGCGAGTCCTGCAAATACAGCAGTGGATCGGTGTTCGGACTCCATGCGAACACGCCAGAGGGCGCCGAGCCGAGCGATCGCAGAGGGCGAATCGCGCGCGCGTTCGAACGGGTGCGCTCGATGGATGCCGAGGCTCCTCGCGCGGCGACATCGAGAGGCCGCATCGCAGTAGTATCCCCGCTCGCTGCATGGCGTTTCACCCCCCGCGCTTCGATCATCCGCTGGACCTCGGAACTGTTCTCTCGGCGCTGCCGAAGGGCGCGAGCGTGAAGGGACTCTACTTCGCAGCGCTGACGCGCGCGGTTCGCGCGGCGGGTCACCCTCTACCGCTGCCCGAGATCTCCGAGCGCCGGTACGTCCCGTTCTTGAACTACCCCTACGCGGACTACACGCGTCTGCTGTTCGAGAGCGCGCCGTTGGTGGCCCCACGCACGCCCGTCGGTGAGGGGCTCAGGAGGCTCGGGCAGGCCGCGTACAGCGCGTTTCTCGACACCAACGCGGGACGCGTGGTGTTCGGCGCGTTCTCGGACCAGTTCGATTTGGTGATGTCCGTCGCCCCGCGCGGCTGGGAGATCGGGCTCACGTTCGGCAAAGTGCGCTCCGAGCGGATCGGGCCGGCACACTATCGCCTTCACTTCGAGGACATGCCCGCGATGCTCGAGACTCACCAGGTCGGCGTCGTCGAGGGGGCCATGAAGCTCTGCGGCGTGCGCGGAGAAGTGCTCGTGGACATCCTCGCGATCGACCGTGCGATCCTCGACGTGCAGTGGGGCTGAGCGAGGACGCATCCGCGCGGGGTCAGCGAAGCGGCACGCTCAGGACTTGCGTCGCAGCACAGGAAATCAACGCTGCTGCCGCGACCCACCAGAACGCCGCCGAGCGCGCGACGGTGGCGAGGGTCCCTGACTCCGGCGCAGGCTCCGCGCGCAGCAACGGCGACGCGCTCTCGACCGACGTCCCGTCGATCACTTGCTTGAACGTCGCGAGCGCTCGGAAGTGGGTCGCAGAAAGCCGCGGAGTGAGTCGTCGTTCGACTCCAGCCTCGTCGACGCCGATCAAGTAGGCCCCGTCGCCGTCGTGCTCCCGAAACACCCGCAAGCCAGGCTCGATCCGCGAGATCATGATCGAGCGTCGCCGCAGTCCAACGGAGAACACTTCCAACACTCGGTTGTCGCTGTCGAAGCGGAGGATGTGCCGCGGCTGCCGTGCGATCACGATCGCGAAGACCGCCGCGACACCGCAGCCGAACGCGCCGAACACCGGGCCCGCAGCGCCGAGTTCTGGGCGCGCTCCGAGTCGCGAGGCGAGCGCGAGCGGCGCTCCCGAGCTGACGAACCCGAAGACCAACGCGAGGGTCGCTTCGGACCGGATCTCTGGGTCGAGTCGCATGGTGAGGCCGATGCCGCCACGATCTGCACTTCGGTATGCGCTGCCCGCTGGTTGCACAGCGTCATTCTGCCACTTCGAGGGTGCCGTGGCAGCAGCGCTCCCGCGAAACGCGCGTCGCGCCTGGCTGGCGCGCTATCGCAGCGCGTCACCACCCGACGGACGAGGCGTGGGCGCGCAGCGTCAGACTGAGCTCTTCTTCGAGGCAGCACACCGTGACGGCGTCGAGCGGCGCGCGCTCGTCGAGCGCCGAGAGCATCGCGGCGAACGCCTCGGGCGCGCTCATGCGCCACCCTCCTTGCAGCACCGCGGTGAGCACGCTGCGAGCCGACGCGCGCGCGGCGCACTCGATCGCTGCCGAGAACGAACGACGAACCAACGCGCGCTTGCCGCTGTCGTCGTGCGCGTCCGTGTGATGCAGCGTCGACACCAGGACCAACGTCGAAAACGGCGTGTCCTCGCAGTCGATCGCCGTCGCTCTGCCGAGCGGCAGCGGAAGGTCGAGCTGCGATTCGATCTGATCCAGCACGGCGGCGTCGGCAAAGCGACGAACGAGCTGACGCCCGATGTTTCCGAGGATGCGGTCGATCGATTCGCTCGCGTGCACTGCGCCGTCGATCGGGACGATCAGCGCGTCCGCGCGCTGCGCGAACAGGTCCGCCGCGATCACCGTGAGCCGCATCGCAGAGGATCATGCCACAAACGACTGAAGCGACGGCCCACGCTTCGATGATCACGTCCACCGCGTCGATGGACGCTGCGTGCGCTCATCGATCACAATGTTCGCCTCGGTCATGATCCTGTCGTTACACTCGCTGGCAACGATTGGAGCAACCCTCGTCGCGGTCGCGCTCGGGCTGTCGTGGCGCTACGCGGGCTACTCCAACGTTGCGGCGAGCGAGGAGGGGGCGACGACCTCGAGCTCGGAGGTCGCGTTGCGGGCCATCGTGCTCACGCGGTAGGCGGCGTTGCGCGCGCGCATGATGGCTCCGAGCGGGCGGTGCTCGACGAGCGCGTGCCACGGGTCGAAGCTCATCGCTTCGCAGGTCTTTTGCAGGAGTTTTCCTCGCGCGCTGCCTGGGTCCTGCGCGGAGATTTCGAGGCGCGCGACCTCGACGAAGGGCGATACGGACTCGAGCCACTCGACGGCGCCGTCTTCGATGGGGGTGCGCTGCTCGTCGACGAAGAGCTGCGCTTCGACCGCGAACGTCAGCGGCGCCGATCGCACACGAGCGCGCAGCGCCTCGGTGAGACCGTGCTCTCCTGCGGGAATGGCCGCGGGCGTCGCGGGCGCATCCACCGGTCGAAATCGCAGCTTCGCCGCGTGCTCACCCCACCGAATGGGCAGCGGAGCGAAGAACGTCCTCTCCGCGAGGCTCACCTTGCCTTTGTCCTGAGCTTTTCCGAGCGCGCCGGCGAGGCGCAACGCGCTGAAGAATCCGAGGCGGCCGATGAGGTAGCGCAGGATCTGGATCGGTCCGCCAGGGGCGGCGCGGACGATTCCGACGAAGGTCTCTGCGTCGGGGATGGCGAATGTGTTGCTGAGGATCGCGAGAAAGTCCTGCGTCTGCGCGGCGGCCAGCGGCGCGATCACTTTGTCGCCCGACACGCCGACGACCTTGACGGCGATCCCGCGGACGTCCGGCGTGCGATCGGACTGCGCTCTTCCTGCGCCCGATGAAAAGCGCACGTAGCACTCGTACGTCCCGGGCTTCGCGAAGAGCCCCTGCGCGTGCGAGGCAGGAACGCTGGACCCGACGACGAATCGCCCCTCGAGCCCGACCTGCGAGTAGCGGTGCAGCGTGCGCCCTTCGCCCTTGCGT
Organism: Deltaproteobacteria bacterium Ga0077539; assembly: GCA_001465015.1. Taxonomy (GTDB): domain Bacteria; phylum Myxococcota_A; class Polyangia; order Polyangiales. The sequence continues at coordinate 7,614 of LNEO01000419.1, forward strand.
CCATCGACCAGCGTGCGCGCGAGTCGCTCGAAGAGCTCCTCTTCGCCCGGCGCGATCTTTTCTTGCCACGTTGCCATCGAGTGCTCCTGTTCGCGCCAGCGCGCCTTCGCGCCGACGGTGCGACGGAGCATGCGGCAGTCTCCTGCGCCCGCGCAGCAAGAAGCGTCGCGCCCCCAAGTTCGAAAGCGAAGTCCGCGATGGATGTTCGACTACCGCTGGCGTCTGGGGCGCTTCTCGGGAGGGGCTGCCGTTGGGGCGATCGCCAGCGCTTGCAACAACGCGCTCACCGCCCGTACTGCGTCCTGCGTGGCCTGTTCGCGCGACGCGGTGCCTTCGAGCCAGGGGTCCAGCGCGGCGCGTCCGGCGGCGACCACCACGCGAAGCACCGACGAAGCGCGCCGCGGCGACAGCGCGCCCAGCTCCGACAGATGGCGCTTCCATGGATCGATCAGCTCGTCGAGCGTCGCGCGTCCGAGGCGAGCGAGCTCTGGTTCGATCGCGTGCGCGTCGAGCAGCAGCCACGGGCCCGCGCCGCGCGCCTCGATCGCGTCGCAGCAGGCTGAGACGAAGGCGTCCGTCGCCTGGTCGAGGGTCCCAGGCCAGCCGCGCACGAGCGCGTCGCGAAAGCGCGCCCCGAGGTCGGCGGCGAAGTCCTCGAGCACCGCGCGCACCAGCGCCTTTCGCGTGGGAAACAGGCGATACACGAGCGGACGCGAGACCCCGGCGCGCTCGGCGACCTCTTTGATCTGCACCAGCTCGAGCCCGTGCTCGGTGAGCAGCTCGGCTGCGAGCTGAACGAGCTGCGCTCGCCGGGCTTCGGGCGCGAGCCTCGATCCGCTGCGCTCCGCCGTTGTGCGCGTTCGTCGTCGTGGCGTCACCATCGCTCGAGGACACTGTACCGTTGCTTCGGGCTCGGGGCGTACACGTGGACACCGTGTATCGAACTGCGTTACACGGAGTAACGAAACGCATCCCCTGGACGCACGGGAGGTCGGCTTGTCTTCATCGAACGGGTTGTCGAAGCGCGCTGCGCAGTGGGTAGACGGAGCGGTGATCGTCGGGCTTCCGCTGCTCGGGCTGCTCGCGCCGGATCATCGAGGCACGTGGTATCTGGCGCTGATCGTGGGCTTCTGCGGCGTGATGTTCGCGGTCACTGGCGGCGCTGCGATCGTCACGCTGTGGGGCGAGCGGCAGACCGTTCGACTGCAGGGCGTCCGCCGCGGCAGCGCGCAGGTGCCCGAGGGGCTCTGGGACACGAGCCTCGCGATGTGGGTCGCGGCGAGCTTGTTGGCCTGGCCGCTGTGGCGCGCGTGGACGGGGCGTCCCATCGGCCTCGTGTGGTCGCTGCGCGAAGCGGGTGGCTGGCCGGCGATCCCGCTGACTCTGCTCGGCGTGCTCGCGCTCGACGGGTGGCTCTATCTCAAGCATCGAGCGCTGCACTCTCGCGCGCTCTTCGCGTTTCATCGCGGGCACCACAAGTATCGGGACCCCAACGCGCTCTCGGGCTTCTCGGTCGGTCCCGTCGAGGCGCTGCTCACGTTCTGGCCGCTCTTGCTCGTGGCTCACCCGAAGGCGACGCACTGGGCGCCGCTGTATTTCTCGCTCGTCGGCGGCTTCATCTCGCTCAACTTCTATCTTCACTGCGGCGTGCGGATCGCTTGGATCGAAGCGCTCCTCGCGCCGGTGCGACTCAATAGTTCGGTGTTTCACAACCGGCACCACGCCAACGCCGAGGTGAACTTCGGCGAGGCCTTCACGATCTGGGACCACGTTTGCAAGACCCGCGAAGAGGACAAGCGCGCGGCCGCCGGACCATGACGCGCAGCGGAGCACGCCGTCTTGGCCGCGAGAGATCAGCAGCGGGTCGGGGCGATCGTCCTGCGTCTGTCGGGGAGGGTCTCGAGTTCGTGCGACTAGAGCGCGTCCGGAGCCGGTTTGTGACGAGCGCGCCCGCGGCGAACGACCAAGCCGTACTTACGTACGGTGACGTCAAGGCTGGGGAGCGAGCGAGGACGTAAGCCGTCACAAACCGGCTCCCGACGCGCTCTAAGTCCGCAGTAGACGGGCGCCCGCTTCTGCGAGTAGCCAATGGTCCTCGTGTCCGAACGAACGTTGATCGAGCTGACCGGCTACCTTGCTTCTGCGCTCGTCGCTGGCTCGATGGTGATGAAGTCCGTGTTGCGCCTGCGGTTGATCAACACGCTGGGCGCGCTCACGTTCGTGGCGTACGGCGTGCTGATCCGAGCGTGGCCTGTGGTGCTCATGAACGCGCTCATCGCGGGGATCAACGTCGTGCGGGTCCGCGCGCTCATGAGGCAGGGCGGCGAGTCGCCGCCAAGCGAGTAACCGCTGCGAAATCAGTGCTCGATCGCAGCGTGGCGGGCGAGGGCGTCGCCTGCGTGTGTCCTCGATGAGCGGCGCGGCGCTTCGCTCGGGCGCCCTGTTCGTCACGCGTCGAGAAGGATCTCACCGAGCACCAGTCTCACCCAAGGGGCATCGGTAGCCTCACAGGCTGGCCTGGTCAGGACGGTCGTGCAGCAGTTGCTCACTGCCGGTTCGGCGTCCTGACCAGAAGCCAGCCAAGAACAGGCTACCCTGCGCAGGATACTGCACGTCTGGGGCCCGCCCGACGCGACATCGGGCGTGTGCTCGAGGCACGAAGGCTGATCGGGGAGATCCCTCTCGACGTGTGACGAGTGAGGACTGAACCACGAGGACGCGCTCGTTGTCGGGCGCTCGCGCCGCGGGACCTCCGGGTGTGATTGCGGATCGTGCGTTCGGGGTGTGCGGGTCTGCCCAGGAGCTCAGCGAGCGTGCGGGCGTGCGTGCGTGCGTTCGGGGTCTGCGGGTCTGCCCCCGAATGAATTCGGGGTGTGCGGGTCTGCCCGAATGAATTCGGGGTGTGCGGGGCTGCCCGAATGAATTCGGGGTGTGCGGGTCTGCCCCCGAATGAATTCGGGGGCAGCGCGCGACGCTCCTGC
>LNEO01000420.1 GCA_001465015.1 Deltaproteobacteria bacterium Ga0077539
CAGCGCGGGTGGGGGCTTCAGCACTGCGCCTACCGTCGTTCTGCTCACTTGGCGCGCGCTAGCGCGGGTGGGGGGCTGCCTCGCGGCTCGATGCCAAACGTCGCTTCGTCCCTTGATTCTCAGGCGATACGTTCTGTCTCAGACGTCAACTCTTCGGTGCCTCTGGGAGATCCGTGCACCTCCTGCGCTCGTGAGCAGGATGGGAATCACACCCGCGCAGAGGTCGCGAGCGCCGCTCTCGATCGCGAGAATCACGAGCCGCTCCGAGGCGAGCGCGACCCGCGAGAAGCGCTACGGCGTACGTCGCGGGCGCGAGGACAGCGCGCCGAAGCGCGACAGGTGAAACGCCAACACGATCGACGTCGAGATGGTCAACGGCGGCGCCGGATCGACTCCCGCGGCGAGAACGACCGAGAAGTGCTGGTGCGGCCACACTTCGAGCAGCGCGCGAAACTCGCTCTGCAGCGACGAAGCTTGCAGCCCCCGCGTCGCCACTTGTTCGCCTCGGTACGCGACCGTGTCGTAGCCGAAGTACCGATAGCCGAGCGCCAGCTCCGAGCGCATCGAGAAGCGATGAAACTCCGCGCCGAGCCCGACCACCGCCGCGATCGACATGTGTCGCGCTCGTCTGAACTCGACCAGCGCGTCGGTCTGCACCGTAACGCTCGCGGGTCGCTCGAGCGCCTCGACGACCGATCGCTGGAGAACCGCCGTGTAGAACGGACCGACGCCGACGATCGGCGCCCAAAGCTCGAACACGAACACCTGCGCCCACTCGCTCGAGAGCGCGGCGCCGTCGAGCGAGAGGGCGTCGAGCGCTCCGTTGCGCGTCGCGTCGGCGCTGTAGGTCGCCGCTTGTTGTCGTATCGAGAGCAGCCCGCCTCCGAGGGCGATCCCCAGGCGAACGTTGCACGAATCGCGATTGCCGGTCAGCCACGGCGAGCACTCGCGCTCTTGGGCGAGCGCGCTCGACGTCACAAAGATGCCCGCCAGAAGGACGGTCGCCGCGAACAACACAGGCGATGGCGCTCGACGCGAATTCAATGGAGCCGCGCACAATACGGCGCAGGGGGGTGAAACTTTCACGCGCGAGCGCCGTTTCCCGGCAGACCTCCATGAAAGCCACACCCTCTCGCCGCGCCGCGCTCTCGAGCCTCTCGCTGGTGATCCTCGCGCAATGCGGCGCTCCGACGCCTCTCAACGTGCCTCGATTCGGCCCGACGGAGTCGCAGGCGATCCCGCCGCCGCCCGTGAGCGGAGGGACGTTGCTCGTCACTCGAGACGGAGCCCGCGCCGTTCTCTCGGACCCGGATCGCGATCGCATCTACGTGGTCGACCTTCGAAGTCGCGCGAAGATCGCGGACATCGCGCTCGACGCTGGCAGCGAGCCCGGTCGCCTGGTCGAAGGGGAGCAGGGGCTCGTGTTCGTGGTCCTTCGCGGCGTCGACGCGATCCAGGTCGTGGACGCGCGGGACGGTCGCGCGATCGCGACGCGCGCTGTGTGCGCGGCCCCTCGCGGCGTCGCCTACGAAGCGCAGCGCGGTCAGCTCCACGTCGCCTGCGCTGGAGGCGAGCTTCGATCGATCCACGCAGGTACCGGGAGCACGCTGCGATCGATCACGGTGGCGAGGGATCTGCGCGACGTCGTCGTCGACGGAGACGAGCTCGTCGTGAGCACCTTTCGCAGCGCCGAGGTACGCAGGGTCAGCTCCGCGGGCCTCGTGAGCGCGCCCGTCGCGCCAGCGCACTTCACGCAGTCTCAACAGCGAGTCACCTCGTCGAGCGCGTCTTCGCCCACGACGGTCGAGCAGCGATTCGAGCCCAACGTCGCGTGGCGACTCTTGGCGAAGCCTGGCGGAGGCGTCTCGCTCTTGCACCAGCGCGCGCAGGTGACGCCGGTCACGCTGCCCATGACCACCACGACCGCGAGCTACTACGGGACGACCGCGGCGTGCGCGAGCTGCTCGTGCTCGGTGGTTCACGGCACGGTGACTCAGCTCGGCAGAGAGGGCGCCGCTCCGCTCGTCCCCATGGCGACGTTGGCAGTGGACGCCGCCTACTCGCCGGACGGAACGCGGATCGCTCTCGCGTCCGCCGCGAACCACACCGTTGCGCTTTATCCATCGCTGCTGGTCTTGCGGGCGAGCGCGCTGACGCCCGGCCGCGAGTGCGCTTCGGAGCGGATCACCGTCGCGCAGCCGTCGGGACAAACCGTCGCGGTCGCCTTCTCGCCGACAGGAACGCTCCTCGCGCAGACGCGCGAGCCCGCCGCGCTCTTCTTCGCGGACGACGGCGCGACCGTCGCGCTCTCGGCCGAGCGCAGGCACGACACCGGACACGAGATATTTCACAGCAACTCCGGGTCGTTCGTCGCGTGCGCCTCGTGCCACCCCGAGGGCGCTGACGACGGTCACGTGTGGAACTTCAGCGCCGCCGAGATTCGGCGCACACAAAATCTACGGGGCGGCGTCGCGGCCTCGGCCCCCTATCACTGGGCCGGCGACCTGCCGACGATGAACGCGCTCGCGGCCCGCGTCTTCTTGGGTCGCATGAGCGGACCTCGCCTCGAGCAACCGCAGGTGGCCGCGCTCGAGCGCTGGCTCGATCGTCTGCCGCTTCCGGCGCCGGCGCGCGCGACGATGGACGAGCCCGCTTCTCGCGGCCGCGCGCTCTTCATGAGCCCGCGCGGCGGCTGCCTCGAGTGCCACGGCGGCGAGCGGTTCACGAGCAACGAGACCGTCTCGCTTCGCAACGAGCGCCTTCAGGTCCCGTCGCTGCGCGGCGTCGCGTGGCGGGCTCCCTACCGCTTCGACGGCTGCGCCAAGACGCTCGAAGAGCGCTTCACGCGCTGCGGCGACGCGCGCCACGGGGGAAACAGCAGCTTCGTCGCGAACGAGCTCAGCGACCTCGTGGCGTATCTCGAGACGCTGTAGCCCTCACGGATCGCCGCTCGGGCTGTCTACGAGTCGCTTCGCGCGAGACGCCGTAGAGCGAGGTCCGCGTATCCGCTACCTTGCGACCGTTGCCGTCCTCTGCGCCACGATCGCTCAGCGTCACCCTCGCGCTCTTCGCCGCAGGCTCCCTCGCGGTCAGCGCGGCGCGGCCGCAGTGGAGAGCGTCTCTTCGCGAGCTGCTCTATCCATCGAGAGCGCCGGTCGCTTCGCGGACTTCCGGTCCGCTGCCCGGCGCGAATCGCGCCCGCGTCGAGACGCCTCCGACCGTCGCACCGCCGCCGCTGCCTCCGCGATGGACCGCGCGCGCGCCGACGGACCGTCGAATCACGCCCTTGATCGACAACTGCACGAGCGCTTCGCCTGCCCCGACGAGCGACGCAGCGACGTGCGCTTCGCGCGCGCTCGACTCGTTCTTCGCGAGGCTCGCCGAGCTCGAGCTCCGTCGACGGAGGCGCGTTCGCGTGTCGCACATCGGCGACTCCATCGTGGCCGATGACAAGATCACCGCGCGCATTCGAGCGCGGCTTCAGAGCGAGTTCGGCGACGGAGGCCTCGGCTGGCTCTACGCGCAGCGACCGACGCGCTGGTATCACCCCCGCGGAGTTCGCTACGAAGGGCGCGGCCTGCTCGCGGTGAGCGTCGTCGACGAGCCCACGGTCGATCCTCCGTTCGGCCCCGCGGGCGCCGCCTTCATCGCGCGGGCCGAAGGCGCCACGGCGTCGATCGAGCTCTCTGCCGCAGGATCGCTCGCGCTCTTCGTCAGCGATCCGAGCGCCGTCTCGACGCGGCTCGACGAGGGCCCCTGGCAGCGGAACGCGCCGACGCTCACGCTCGCAAACGAAGGGCGACACCGCGTCGAATTTCGCATCGATCGACAGGGATCTCGATTGTATGGGCTCTCGGTCGAGCGCGGCTCACCCGGCGTGATCGTCGACAACATGGGCCTCGTCAGCTCTTCGGCGCGCGCGCTCGCGCGGCAAGACCGCACCCAGTGGGAGGCCGCGCTCGGCGCGCTCGCGCCGGACCTCGTGATCGTCTCGCTCGGGACCAACGACAGCACCCACGGCCCCATCCCGCTCGTGCACAGACCCGCGCTCGAAGCGTCGCATTTCGCCCTGTTTTCCCTCGTAAAGCGCGCGGCCGGCGCGTGCCTGGTGATGCTTCCTCCAGACGGCGCTGAAGAGCGCGGCGGACCGCTCGCCACGCGCGCGTCCCTTCCCGTGATCATCGAGGCTCAGCGTCGCGCCGCAGAGCGCGCGGGCTGCGCCGTGTGGGACACGTTTGCTTTCATGGGCGGCCGCAACGCGATCCTGCGCTGGCGCAGCTGGGGCTGGGCCGAGACGGACCATACGCACCTGACCGACGGAGGCGCCGCGCGGATCGCCGACGCCGTCAGCGACGCGCTGCTCGCCGCGAGGGACGCCTGGCTGGCGAGGGCGCGCTGAGAGGGCGCGAGGGGTAAGCCGGGCGCGTATAGGCGCCGAAAACTCAGCGGCTGAAACAGAGCGTTTGGAGCGAGAATCAAGAGACGAAACGACGTTTTGCACAGCGCCGCGGCGCGGCCCCCACCCGCGCTGCCGCCCACGAGATGCGCAACGCCCCGAGGGAAGGTGATGAAACGGCAGAAGAATTCCAAGGGAGCACGGGCATCGAAGAACGCGATCGGCGCACGGCCGGGAGCCAAG
>LNEO01000421.1 GCA_001465015.1 Deltaproteobacteria bacterium Ga0077539
AATGCGAAGCCGCCGCCCCTGCCGTTCCAGGCGGGGGCGGGGCGCGCGGCAGCGCGGGTGGGGGCTTCAGCACTGCGCCCACTGCCGTTTCACTCGCTCGCGCGCGGCAGCGCGGGTGTGGGGGGCCGCCGCGCGGCTCGGTGACAAACGACGTTTCGTCCCTCGATTTTCAGCTTCAACTCGCTTGTTATGCCGCGGAGCGTTCGGCGCCTATGCGTGGCGCAGCTCCCCCCATGGATGAACGCTTGCGCGAGGGGCGGGTTGTCCGCGATGGTCCGCGCCCATGAGCGACGAGCGTCCGTACGTATTGGGAACAGGCTCAGACGAGCACGAGCGCCTGGGCCTGCAGCATCGATTGTGGTCCAACGCGGCGCACGACGCGTGGATGCGCGCGAGGATCGGCCCTGGCTCCGTGGTGCTCGATCTCGGATGCGGGCCGGGGTGGGCGACGTTCGAGCTCGCGCAGATCGTCACGCAGCGAGGCCGGGTGCTCGCCACGGACCTGTCCGAGTCGTTCGTGGATTTTGTGACGGGCGAGGCGGCCCGGCGAGGGCACACGCAGATCGACGCGTTCGTGTCGGACGCCACCGTGGATCTCGGCGCGCGGCTCGCAGCGCGCCCCGCGCTCGACGCTGCCTGGGCGCGGTGGGTGTTTTGTTTTCTCGCAGAGCCCGAGCGCGCCGTCGAGGCCGTCGCGGCTCACTTGAAAACAGGGGCGATGTTCGCCGTGCACGACTACTTCAACTACACGGCGATGACGACCGCGCCGCGGTGCGAGTTTCACGAGCGCGCTGTGCAGGCGACGGCGCGATCGTGGCGCGATCGTGGCGGCGACCCCGACGTCGCCTCGCGGCTGCCGGCGCTCTTCGCGAAGCACGGCCTCGAGGTCGAGCATCTGGCGGTGCACCAGCGCGCGGCGCGCGGGGGCGACTCGATGTTCGCCTGGCCGGACACCTGGTGGAGGACCTGGGCTCCGAAGCTCGTGGACACGGGATACCTGTCCCGAGAGGACTGCGACGGGCTCTTTCGCACGCTGGACGAGCTCGCGCGCGATCGAACGAGGTACATCCTGCCGCCGCCGGTGACGGAGATCATCGCGAAGAAGCGCTGAGCGCCGCTGACGCTGATCGCTGCGTGGCCGCGGTGTACCATCGCGCGATGTTTCGCTGGTACACGGGCGATGCGACGTACGACACGATCCTGACGTTCGCGCTGGGCTTCGCGGCGTTTGTCTTCGCGGTGAGCTGGTTTCTCCCGTCGCCCTATGGGCGGTTCGAGTCCGAGAAATTCGGGCTCAACGTGTCGCCGCGGCTCGGTTGGTTTCTCATGGAGCTGCCGGCGACGCTGAGCTTTCTGTACTTCTTCTCGCGCGGGCCCAACGGACACGAGCTCGTGCCGATGGTGCTCGCGGCGATGTGGTGCCTGCACTACGCGAACCGAGGGTTCTTCTTTCCCTGGGCGATGCGGGTGCCGAAGGGACAGAAGGGGTCGTTCAGCCTGCTCGTGATCGTGACGGGGTGGCTGGTCACCTCGACGCACGGCTATCTGCACGGCTCGTTCTTCGCGCGGCTCGGCGAGCACTACACGCGCGCGTGGCTGACGGACGGGCGGTTCATCGCGGGCTTCGCGCTCTACTACCTCTCGTTTGCAGGAAATCTCCACGCAGATCACGTGCTTCGCAACCTGCGATCGCGCGAGGAGGTCGAGCGCGGGGAGCGCGTGTACCGCGTTCCTCACGGCGGGCTCTTTCGTTGGGTGTCGTCGCCGAGCTACCTGTGTGAGCTCTTGGCCTGGGCGGGCTTCGCGCTGTGCACCTGGTCTCTGGCGGGGGTGTTTATCTTCGTGATCAGCGCCGCGAACCTCGTGCCTCGCGCGATCGCGACGCACCGCTGGTACCAGCAGAAGTTTTCGGACTACCCCAAAGAGCGCAAGGCGCTGGTCCCGTTCGTGTGGTGACCAACGGAATCACAGGTATTCAAGAGCTCATGACCAGAGAGCGGATCGCGCTCGTGGCCGGCGAGAACTCGAGGATCGCGATCCCGCGCACGGGCTTGTCGCCCTCGACGCGATAGCGAAACGCGCAGCAGTACCCCGCGACGATCGGCGCTTCGATCGTGACCTTCGAGCCCTCGGGAAGAGACGCCAGCAGGTCTTCGGGCCTGCCGATTTCACCGGCGCGCTCGGCGCTCGCGTCCTGCGAGAACAGCCATCGCAGCGCGGACTCGTCTCGCTTGGATAGGGCCGCGGCGAGCTCGTGCGCGGCGCGCTCGCCGCGAGCGCCCACAGTGCGCCACAGCGACGCGAGGTACGAGAGCACCCAAGGGGTGCCCAGCGTTCGAAACATCCCGACGAACAGCGCGCTCATCGCCCACCACGCGCGCGGCCCGCTCGTGAGCACGAAGAGCACCATCTTGCGCAGAGACCAGAAGGCACGCATCCGCTCGACGCTGAGCGCGCCGTCTCGCTCGACGACGCGATACTCGAGGTAGGCCTCGACCGCCACCGTGACGCCGCTCGGCGTGCGCGTGTGAATGGTCGCGTCGCGGAGGGTCGCGTTTGAAAACGTGTGATCCGCGCTGACGTCGAAATAGATCGAGTTGGGCGCGATGAAGGCGTCGTAGAAGCGCTGGAGCGTGCCGTCGCGCTTGGGGGCGGGCGGCGCGCCGACGGGGTCCTCGATCGCAGCGTCGTCCGAGAAGAGCGACAGCCATCCCTCGCGGTCGTGCGCGGCGACGCAGGCCGGAGAGCGAGCGACGAACGCCAGCAGTTTGTCACGGTCGAGGGTCATCACGAGGCGCGAGGGTACTGCATCGTGCGCCGAAGACGACCCCCGGGACGGGACGAGCGCCGGCTGGCCGATCGTTCGCTGGGAGGCTCGACGATGATGCTCGCTCGCCCTTACGCTCGACGGGCATGACGCGCGAAGGTCTCCCGCCCGGGCCCAGGTCCGCCCTGCCCCAGCTGTTGCACATGCGGGACCCTTTTCCGTACATGCGCGAGCTCGCGACGAAGTACCGATCGCCCGTCACCGTTCCGCTGCTGGGGGCGCCGCCGATCGTGCTCACGTGGACGCCAGAGGGCATCCGAACGATCTTCGGCGCAGACCCGATGAGCTTCGGGAGCGCGGCGAACGAGGCGCTGTCGGTGATCCTCGGGTCCGGATCGATCTTCTTGCAGTCGGGCGCAGCGCACCGAAGGACGCGAAAGCTCCTGGCGCCGCCGTTTCATGGCGAGCGCATGCGCGCGTACGCCGAGATCATGCTGAACGCTGCTGAGCGCTGGAGCGAGAAGATCCCGCGCGACACGGTGGCGCCCATCTTGCCGATCGCGCAGGGCATCACGCTCGACGTGATCGTCGAGGCGATCTTCGGCGAGCAAGACCCGGCGCGGGTCGCGGCGCTGCACGAGCGGATCCTCGCGGTGGTGGCGGCGTTCAACCCGATGATCGCGACGTTCAAGCTCTTGCAGAGGGAGCTCGGGGGCCTCGGTCCGTGGGCGCGTTTTCAAGCGAGGGCGAAGGAGCTGCACGGGGTGATGCTCGGGCTCATCGAGGAGAAGCGCTCGAAGCCCGGGGACGACGTGCTGAGCCTGCTGGTCGCGGCGCGCGACGAAGACGGCAGCGCGCTCAGCGATCGCGAGATCATCGAGCAGCTCCTGACCTTCGTGATCGCAGGACACGAGACCACCGCGACGTCTCTCGCGTGGGCCCTGTACGAGCTGCACCGCGCGCCGGACACCCTCGCCCGGCTGCGGGCTGAGCTCGCGCAGGCCGATCGAGAGGGAGCCTCGGCCGAGGCGCTATCGAAGCTGCCGTACTTGCGGGCGGTCGTCGACGAGACGCTGCGCATGCACCCGCCTGTTCCGATGATCACGCGCAAGTGCGTCGCGCCCATCGAGCTCGAGGGCTACTCGCTTCCGGCTGGGACGTACGTCGCTGCGGGGGCGTACAACGCGCACTGCCGCGAAGAGACGTTTCCCGAGCCGTACGCGTTTCGGCCCGAGCGGTTCGTGAACAAGACGTTTTCGCCGTTCGAGTATCTGCCGTACGGAGGCGGGCACCGACGGTGTCTGGGCGCAGCGTTCGCGGGGTTCGAGCTGTGCGTCGTGCTCGCGACGCTACTGCGACGAGCTGAGTTTTCGCTGGCAGAACCGAAGCCCGTCGAACACGTGTTTCGCATCGGAACCTTCGGCCCAGCGACGGGAGTCAGGCTGCGAAGAGCGTAGCGGGGAAGCGCTCTCGAGCGCGACTTCGGGTCACCCTTCGGAGCCGGCACCGCTGTCGGGGCGACATGCTGCGGGCCACTCGACGAGCGTGCATTCGAGACGCTGGATCGTGCCGAGCGGCCAGCGCGATGCGGGGGTCTGCGAGATGCGTTGCGTGCACGAGGGGTTGTCGGGATCGAGCGTGCGATCGTAGAACCAGCCCGGCGCGTCGCTCACCGGCAACAGCGGGTTCTGGGGATGCGACGCCGGATACACGGGGATCTGGTCGACCTCGCACACGATGTGGCGCTGCCCCTGCTCGTCGACGAACACGCCTTCGTCCCCGTCGATCACGCGACGACCGCGCGTCGTGTCGCATCCGAGGCCAACCGCCATGATTTCTCGCACCACACACGACACGCGTTCGAGTCCGTCCGTGCCTCGCTCTGGCAACAGCAGGCGCGGGAGGCAGCGGCCTCCGCGAGGGACATAGCGACGCAAGACGTTCCGGATCACGGCGTCGGCTCGAGCGGAGCACGCGGACTCGACGATCCCGTCGTTGCACGGCGCTCCGTTGCAGCGCGGACTCTCGGCGAAGCGTCGCGCCAGGGCGACGATGCGGCGCGAAGGGAGCGCCATCGGGCCGTCGGTTCTACAGGTGGGCGCGGTGCCATCCGCAGCGGGACGAGTGCACACAGGGGCGATGTGACCGCAGCGAGCGTCGAGCGAAGGAACGAGGGAGGTCTCGAGCGAGCGCCAGTCGATGCGGTCGAATTCAAGCCGCTGCGCAGCGGCGAGCGGAGAAACGCCGGTGATCGCCGCGAACTGGATCGCCCACGGGCGGCCGGGCTTGAGCGAATCGAGGTCGCGCGTCCATCGACCGGTGGGGTCGAGGTATCGGTCGAGGTTCCAGGTGGGGTCGAGGGCGCTGTCGAGCTGCTGCGGGTAGAAGCGCTGCTCGACATCGCGACTCGACCATTGTGTGGACGAGGGCAGGAAGGCGCTCGTCCCGTCGCGGCAAGACCGCTCTCCGCGCGAGGCGCTGAACCCATAGTCCCGAGAGCAATCGCGGACCGAGTGATCGTCGCCCGCCGTGAACACGACGATCGAGAGCAGCGCGTCGGGCCGAAGAAATCCTGCGTTGGGCGCCGGCGATCCAGGCGGCTCGCTCGCGCCGTGCTCGACGAGCGCCCTCCACAGCGCTTCGAGCGGCTGCGAGAGAGGACAGCCGCGCGCGGCCGCTCGAGCGTGACAGGCGAACTGCGCGCGGATCAGCGAAGGGTCCCGGCTCGGGCGGTGCTCTTCATCGTTGCGACAGCCAGCGATCGTGCTGCAAAACGATAGAAACGCAGGGAGTCCATCGCACGACGCGGTGTCGGCCGAAGGCGACAGCGATCCGTGACCCAAGTGCGCGCCGTTGAGCGAGTCCTGTCGAGACAAGGTGACGCGGGGGCCGATTCGTCCGTCGAGTCCGCGTTCGGTCTCGCAGCCGGCGATGCCGGACCCTCGGGCGCCGAGGTCCGCGCTCACGACGCCGACGCGCATCGACGCAGGCGGCGGATACGAGCGAAAATCGTCCGGATTGTTCGGGTCGCAACGGTGCGGCGCACCTCCGCCCGGCGTGGATCGAGACAAACACGGCGGCTCGACCAACCCGTCGATCACGGAGAAGAGCGACTCGAGGTGATCGCTCGAAGCGGGGTCGCTGTCGATCACGATCACGAGGTCGAGCTCGGTCACGCGGTCTTCGCGCACGACTTCGCTCACGCCGGAGTACCTCGGCGAGCACGTCGAGCCCGCGGGCAGCGCGCCACACGCCGCACACAGAATCAAAACAGCGAACGTCAGCGCCCGAATCACGCGCGGGGAGCTACAAGAACCGCGCCACACACGGAGTCCGGCGGCGGGGCTCGGACGCGAAGGTCCTCGGAGCGGACGAGTTGGCAGTTCGCCAACCGAGTTGGCGCTCACAGCGCGCGATCGAGCTCTTGTTCGAGCCGCTCGGCGATCGCTGCGACGCCGCGAGCCCCGCCGATGACTCGTAGCAGCGCCGGGCTGAGCGTCGGCGGCGCTGAGCCCGGCGCGTCGCGCACGGCGTACGTCGAGAGGGCTCGCGCGAGCGTGGCGCTGTCGTACGCGGGGAGCATGGTCGCGAGTCGCTCGCGCTCGCTGTCGTTGAACCGCGTGGCGAGCAACACATCGAGCAGCGGGCGAAGGCGAGCGCGTTGCGCGGAATCCAAGAGATCCCAGCGAAGAAACAACAGCGTCCGTCCTGCGGAGACTCGGTCATTCGCGATGGAGAACGCGTCGACGAGCTCGTCGAGCCACCCCATGGCCTTCGCGACGCGAAGCCAATTGGCGTCGACGCCTCGAGCGCCAGCGATAGAGAACGCGCGGGCGATCGCTGAGCGATCCCCAGCGAGCCGAGCCAGCAGGGCGCGCGGCCACTCGACGGACGGGTCTCGCGTGTCGACGAGGCACGCCATGAAGCCCTCGATGGCCTGCGAGAGCGCGGGCGAGCGCCGTTCGGCGAGGGTCCCCGCGAGCTCGGACCAAAGAAGCACCTCGGCGGGCGAGCGCCGCAACGACGGCACGAGCGCCTCGAGATCCTCGGTGTTGGCGAAGGGCTCGAGCTCTTGCAGCGCGCGACGCTCGCTGCTCCAAAGCCTGTGTCGCACCAACGCCGAGAAGGCATGGGTGAGCGCTGCGCGCGCGTCGCGGTCCTCGGGATGACCGGGGCGAACGAGCCCGAGGCTCGCGACACGAACGCGCCCCCAGAGGCCAGGCGTCGCGCCGGAGACCGTCGCGGGATCGAGCGTCGCGAGCCACTGAATGCGCGCTCGTCGCGGGAGCAACCAGGGGTCGATCTCGCTTTTGGCAGCGCCGCGCGCGAGCGCGCGAAGAGCGCGTGGCTCGTCCGAGAGGCGGACGGTGGCGCGAGCGACGTCCTCGGCGCTCCAGCGCGTGGGATTGGTGTGGACGAGGTAGCGCTGGAGGCACTTGTGCGCGAGGGGCTCGCTCGAGAGCGTGGCTGCGAGCGACAACAGCCGCTCTCCCCACGCGGGATCCATCCTCTTTGCGTGCTCGTCGAGCGCGCGACACACGAGCGCGTGCTCGTCCTCTGGGCGCACGAAGCGCTGAAGCAAGCCGAGCGCGACAGGGTTGGCCGCCGCGCGCAGCACTCGCGGGGCGAAGAAGCGATGCAGCGAAGCCGTGTCGTCCGCGCGAACGGACGTCAACTGCCCGAGCAACCCCTGGATCTTCCACGGGACAAGCGGCGGGCGATACGCGTCGAGCAGCGCGTCGACCCTGGCCGGATCGAGCACACGAAACCAAGACTCGCGCTCGGACCACCACGCGCGTCCCGCCCTGGCGAGCGCGAGGAGCGCGTCGAACGCCTCGAGCGAGCCGCGCGCAGCGGCCTCGACGAGCCAGCGCGCGATGAATGGATGGGCGTAAAATGGTCGGGTTGGGTTCTCGGCGACGGCGCGAACGCGAGCGACGACGGAGGCGACGTGCGGGCCGTCTGCTGGCACGGCGCGCAGCGCTTCAACGAACTCCGTTGGGGCGCGGCCGCCACGGGCGCAGCCCCGCGCGACCGCGTCGAACTTCGCGACGAACTCCGCGATCCTGGCGACGAACGCGCTGCGAGGAAGGTCGTCGATCCAGGTTCCGCGTCGGTCACCGCCGGGCTCGTACGCGCGCAGCACCCGCTCGGCACACTCGTCCGCGCGCGAGCCCGAGAGCAGCGCGCTCAACGCGAGCCAGGTCCGCGCGGTGGTCGCGGGCTGATCGAAGCGCGCGAAGAGCGCAGCCTCGAGCTCGACAACGCTGCTCGCAACGGAATGGTCGCGTCTGCCCCGTCATTGTCCGCGAAGCCGTAGCCGTTGATCGAGACGCGAGAAAACTGCTCGAGCGCGCGCTGGCTCTCGCCTGCTTCGACCAGGGCAAGGACCAGCTGCGCTCGGACGTCCCCGCCGACCACCAACCCTGCGATCAGCGCTGCGTTGGCGTCGAGCGCTCGCTCGCATCGCTCGAACCAGGGCGCTCTCTCGGGCAGCGGCGCGAGCCGCGTGCGGGTGACGAGCCTTTGCAGCGCGTAGAGTCGTTGGTAGCCCGCGTCGCCGCCTGCGACCGGCGGCGTGTACAGATCGTTGGCGATTCGCTGATCGAGCGCGCGGCGCGCGCCGTCGAGCTCTCGCTCGCCTACGTGAGCGACGAGCAGCGGATAGGGGACCTCGTCGAGCCGGCCGTCGCGCGCGAAGCGAAACGCGTCTGCGATGCGACGGTCGCCGACGAGGCGCGCGAGCATGCGTCGCTCGGCGAGCCCGAAGCTTACAAAATTCGAGCGCGGGACGCGCAGCAAGAGATCGCAGGAGATCTCGGGGATCAGAGCGCTCAGGGCGGCCTCGTCCACGGCGGACACGGCCAGCGCGTCTCGCAGCGCGCTCTCTTGCGACAGCAGTCCGCGCGCGACGCGCGCAGCGCGGACCGAAGGGGGGTCGCGATGGATCGTCCAGCGCTCGCGATCGACGTGCGCGTGGCACTCTTCGATGTACGCCTCCGCCCTCTGCGGGTCGGTCTCGGCGCGCCCGAGCTTCACGCG
>LNEO01000422.1 GCA_001465015.1 Deltaproteobacteria bacterium Ga0077539
CGAGCGCCTGTCGCCGCACTGCAGACAGCGCGCGATCCGCGGGAATCGATGCGGCCGCGATCGAAGTGCCCGGCGACCACCACCGCGCCGTTCGACCCGCAATGCAACAGGCGATCGCGTGGTTCAGGCAAGACGAGCGTTGAACCGTGGGACAAACAGGGTGGCGTTGCTCGCTCGCTCGGGTTGGTGCGATCATCGCCGCCTCTTTGGTTCGTTTGTAAACTTCTAGAAGAAGGGCGGGATCGCGATGAAGAAGCGAGCGCATCAACGGCCTCTCGGCAGCGCACTGTTGATTCTATGTGCGCTGCTCGGGCGCACGACCAACGCGAGCGCAGAGTTGCCGTCGCTGGTGGACATTTCAATCGCGCCGGGTCGTTCGCTCTGCGAGAGCAACGACGAGTGCCTGTCGCACGAATACTGCGCGCCGACGCGCGTGTGCACGGCCTGCGCAGCGCCCATTGCGCGGTGCTCGAACGACACCGAGTGCGGATCATCTTGCGCGGGTACGCGGTGCATCGAGGGGCGCTGCGTACGCGCGTCGACGATCGTCGATCGCGACGTCGTGTCGTTCGACGGCAGCGGAGACGCGACGGAAGACGGAGGACGATCGCTGCGCTCGGAGGGACCGCGTCCGCCGGGGTGCGGGGCGCGCGTGGGTCCTGCAAACGATCAGAGCGATTGGGTTGCGTGCGCGGTGCTCGCCGCGGGCGCTGCGTTGGCTCTGGCGACGAGGCGACGTCGTGACGCGTGACGCGCTCGCGCGGGTGATCGCGTCGTGCGTGATCGTCGCGTCGTGCAGCGCGGTGCAGCCAACGAGCGATGGCGGGGCGGACGTCGCAGACGTGTCGCGCATGGACGTCCCTCGCGTCGATGCTCCTGGTTGCGGCGCGGGGCTCGAGCGCTGCGGAAGCGCATGCGTCGATCTGCGAAGCAACGGGCTCCACTGCGGCGCGTGCGGGCGCGTTTGCGACAGCAACGCCGCGTGCGACATGGGCACGTGCCGCTGCTCCGCGGGATTGGAGTCGTGCGCGGGCCAATGCGTCGCGACGCAACTCGACCCGCGACACTGCGGGGCATGCGGACGAGCATGCTCGCTCGCGGGATCGATCTGCGCAGCGGGCCGCTGCGAGTGCCCCGAGGGCTCGATGGAGTGCGGGGCTGCATGCATCGATACTCGAAGCGACTTGCGCAACTGCGGCAGCTGCGGGACCGTGTGTGCGGCGACGGGGGCGATTTGCAACGCGGGCGCGTGCGGGTGCGCTGACGGACAACGAGAGTGCCGCGGCACGTGCACCCGTGTGGCGAACGACCCGAGCAACTGTGGCGCTTGTGGGGTGACTTGCGCGGAGACCGAGCGATGCGCGTCTGGCGTGTGTGGGTGTCCGTCGGGGAGCGTTCGATGCGGCTCTCGGTGCGTCGAAGTAGAAAGCGACCCAGTCAACTGCGGCGCGTGCGGGAGCGTGTGTCTCGGGCGCTGCGAGTTCGGCCGGTGCTCGCAGTACAGCGCGTTGATCGCGGGCGGAAACGCGACCGCGGCAGTCTACGCGGGCCGCGTGTTGATCGCGGGGAGCGCTCCGAGCAGGAGCAGCATCGCGCTGCCGCAGTTCGACTCGATTGCTCGGTGGGCGCCGCTGGACAGCGGCACGCTGACGTTGGGCGCCGGGCACGGGTGCTCGATCGGGTCGTTTGGGGGGGTGACGTGCGCGGGGCTCGACAACTACGCGCAGACCGGACCGAGGTTCGGCGTGTCGTCGGCGCGATCGATCGACGCGGGGGGATTTCACACGTGCATCATCGACAGCGCGTCGGCCGTGCTTTGTTGGGGCGCGAACAACGCGGGGCAGCTCGGCGTGTCAGCGTCCGCTCCGTTGCGCGATCCGCGGCGCGCGCTCGGGGATGTCGCGCTGCTCAGCGCGGGTTCCGAGCACACGTGCGCGGTGACGTCGGGCGGCATCGTCGTGTGTTGGGGGCTCAATCGCGAGGGACAACTCGGGGACGGGACGCGAACGAACTCGCACTCGCCGGTCGTCGTGCGCGGCACGAGCGGGACGATCCAATCGATCAGCGCTGGCGGAACGGTCTCGTGTGCGACCAACGCTGCGGGAGCGCTGTTCTGCTGGGGCGGCAACGACTTCGGCGAGCTCGGCGACGGAGGCGTGCGGCCGACCGGTTCGTCGCGAACAATCAGCGAGCTGACCAACGTCGCAGAGGTGTCCGCTGGCGGCAACGCGAGGTGGAGCCACGTGTGCGCGCGCACGAGCGCGGGTGAGGTCTACTGCTGGGGCGCGAACGACTCGGGGCAGACGGGCGATCGCGGGCCGAGCGTGCTCACGACGCGGCCTTCGCGCGTGCTGGGGCTCCCTTCGGACATCGTGCAAATCGCCACCGGGATCTCGCACTCGTGCGCGCGCTCGGCGACGCGAGGGATCTGGTGTTGGGGCAGCGATCGCGAGGGGCAGCTCGCGAATGGAGCCGATGGTGGCGGTCCAGTTCCCGTGAGCGCGCGCTAACCACGACGAGCGCGAGCGAGGGCGTGGCGTTCGGCGGTGGTGCCGACGGGGCGCGTTCCGCTCGCGTTGCCGTTGGCCTGCCACGGGCGGCTCGAGCGCGTGACCTGCGTGACCTCTGCGCTCGCGCGGATCTGGCTGTCCGAGATGGGCGCGCCGAGGTTCTTCAGCACGAGCAAAGGCGTCTCGAGCTCGTGCGTGTCGCACCCTCCGCGAATCAATCGTCGAAAGGGAACGAGCGTGTCCTCGAGCTCGCTCCACGCCGGGTGAACGAGCACGATCGCCGCGTCGTTGAACAGCGCTTGGAGACGATTCGCGTCGACGATGACCGAGCGAAAGATCTCTGTGCGCCACGAGGCGCCGCGCTGCTCGTGCACCGCGAAGATCACGACGTCGACGCACGCGGACACTGTGGCCCGCGAAAACCACGACTCGTGTGTCGGAATGGTGTCGAATTCACCGACGACCTCGAGCGCTCCGTCGAACACAGAAGAGCGCAAGCGACGCACGGTGGGCCCTCGCGTCGCGGGGTCGACGACGACGATGTTCATCCGCTCGAAGAGTGTGGAACGCATGGGCTTCCGCGATTGATCATCGCGCGTTCGAGCGCAGCGTGTCACCGCGTCATGCGCCGAGACGGCATGACTCGCGAGCACTCACGAGCACTCGTGCGCACCGCTGCGACAGCATCGCAGGTGCCGTCACATGAATTCGTGGGTTTGTATCGAGGCCTATCGCACGATCGCGGTGTGTGCGGGGAGAGCGCAAGAAGTGGCGGACTTGTAGAGCTCCAGAGACGTCGTTGTCACGCTGACAAAGACCGCCGCGTCGGGGCATGGTGTGGGTTCCTTTTCTTCTCTCTGGAGGTGCTTCGATGAAGTTTCGATCCGTTCTTTCGTTCTCTCTCGTGGGGCTTTTCGCCGCGTGCTCGCCGCCGCAACCGCCTGCGGATTCGGGCGTCGACGCGCAGGCAGATAGCCCGTCGGATTCGCCGTCGAGCGACGTCGCGACGGACGCTCCTGTTGTGTGCTGCGTCGCGATGACGGGCACGATGCAGTCTGTGTGCGATGCGGTCGCTTCGTTCGGCCCCGATCGCTGCAACATGATCAACGGCGGAACCTCGTGCTCGTGGAACCCCGTCGCCGCATGCCGAGACGGAGGCGCGCCATCGGACGCGGGCGCGGACAGCGCGCTCGACGCGGCGGACTCCGCGGCGCCAGCGGACGCATCGACCATGGACAGCGCGGTCCAAGACGCGCAGCGACCCGACGCTGCGTCGGACTCGGGCGCTGGCTGCTGCCGGGCGCGTCCGGGCTCGCAGCAAGCGCTCTGCGACATGGCCGCGCCATTCGGTCAGGAGCGTTGCCGCGCGATCGGCGGCGGCGCAGCGTGCGTGTGGCTCACGGGCAGCGAGTGCGCGACGGACGCGGCGCCGCCTCCCCCAGTCGACGCCTCGCGCTGCTGCCAAGCCCGCCCGGGAACGCCGCAATCGGTCTGCGATCCGCTCGAGGGCCTCGGTCGCGATCGCTGCAACATGATCAACGCAGGCGCGTCCTGCGCGTGGAACTGCCCCTGAACGCAGTAGGCGCCTTCGGCTGACGACGACTACAGCCGCGCGGCGAGCTCGGCGCCCTGCTTGATCGCGCGCTTGGCGTCGAGCTCGGTCGCGACGTCGGCGCCGCCGATCACATGAAAACGTGGGTCCGTGGGGCGGCCTCGCTCGTCCGCGGCGAACAAGTCGCGCACGGACTCTTGTCCCGCGCACAAGATCACGTTGTCGACAGCGAGCACGTGGGGCGCGTCTTCGTGGCGAATGTGCAGCCCTTCGTCGTCGATGCGCACGTACTCGACGTCGCCCATCATGTGAACGTTGGATCGCTCGAGGACGCGCTTGTGAACCCAGCCCGTGGTGCGACCGGGGCCCGTTCCCATGCGCTTTCCTGCGGGTTTGCGCTGCAGGAGCCACAGTTCGCGGCGGGGTGCTCGGTGCTCGGGCTCGCGAAGACCACCGGCGACGCTGCTCGTCAAGTCGACGCCCCACTCGTCGAGCCACGCGTCGAGCGAGATGTCGGGCTCGTGCAGCAAGAACTCGCACATATCGACGCCGATGCCTCCAGCTCCGATGATGGCGACCTTCTGTCCCACTGGTGCACGGTGTTGGAGCACCTGCGCGTACGTGAGCACCTTCGGGTGAGTCACTCCGGCGATGTTCGGCACGCGCGGCTTCACGCCGGTCGCGATCACGATTTCGTCGAAGCCAGCGTCGAGCTCTTCTTTCGTGGCGCGGTGCGAGAGCTCGATCTTGACTCCGGTGCGTTTGATTTCGTGGGTAAAATATCGAATCGTCTTGCGAGACTCTTCTTTGCCAGGGACAGCGGCGGCCATGACGAACTGACCGCCGATCTGCGACGACGCTTCGAAGAGCGTCACGTCGTGCCCGCGCTCCGCAGCGACAGTGGCGCACGAGAGCCCGGCCATCCCCGCGCCGACGACGGCGATGCGCTTCTTGCGCTGCGTTCGAAGGTAGACGAGCTCGGTCTCGTGACACGCGCGTGGGTTGACCAGGCACGAGACGCGCTCGAGCGAAAACGCGTGATCGAGGCACGCTTGATTGCACGCGATGCACGTGTTGATCGACTCGGGCTTCGCTGCGGCTGCTTTGTTGACGAAGTCCGCGTCGGCCAAGAGCGGGCGCGCCATGGAGACGAGGTCCGCGTCGCCCTTCGCGAGGATGTCCTCGGCGATCTCCGGCGTGTTGATGCGGTTCGACGCCACGACGGGGACCTTGAGCACGCGCTTGATCTGCGCCGTCGCCGCGCGAAACGCCGCCCCAACACAGTATCGCCTGTGAAACCAGCGGCGAACGCACGGTGCGGGGCGGTGGGACGATCGCGGCGCGGTAGCAAAGGGCCTAAGGGCGCAGACGAGGACGCGTGGGCGAGCGACCGCGGTTGGATGTCCTATCCTCCACGCGCGCGTGTCGAGCCTCGCTCGCGACAGCGATCGTCGCGCGACGCGCGAGGCGACCGCGGCGCTGAGAGGGTGAGCGCGCTGGCAGGTGAGCGCGCCGTCGAGCCGGCGCGCTGGCGTAAGGCACTGCCGACAAGCGCTCGGGCAAAGCGCCCGAGCTGAGGCAAGTGAGCATAGGCGCACGCTGGCTACCGCTCGACGAAGCGGTGAGTTTTCAGAGGGCTCCCCCCCCGATTGCCTAAGCCCAGGCGAATGCCTGGGCGCACGTTGGCCACGCCACGCGCAAGCGCGCCATCTTGATGGCGCGCAGCTCACGACCTCGCCCGATTGATGCCGCGCAGGTCACGCGCTCACTCGAAGCGCAAGTCGAACCCCGCGAACTCCGTGAACCTGCCGACCATCGCGGCGACAGCGACGCGCGCCGAGCGATAGCTCGGAACGAGCGTCGCGATCCGCGGCGGGCCAGGGCGGACGAGCGAGCCCACAGCCACGCGAAGGGGGCGCACCACGAGGCCGACCGAGCGGATCGAGCCGAACGCCCGATGCGCGCGAGGCAGCGTTTCTCCACGCAGAACGTGGCAGACCGCCGCGTACTCCGCAGCCTCGGGCCGGTCGAACGGGGTCCATCCGCCCACGTCGCGCTTGCTCTCTTCGAGCGACGCGAGCGCGAGCCCCCGCTCTGCGGGCATGCCGAACACCCTCGAGACCACGTGCATCTCGTGTTGCTCATCCGCAGACTCGGGGCAGCGGACGACGGCAGCGATCGGAACCCCGAAATCCCTCAGCCGCAGCGGCAGCAGCGTCGCGTTCGACGGAACCTCGATCGGCCCCTGCCCGCCAGCCATGAACAGCGGATCGAGGTACGGCCCCCCGTTTGGATTTGGATACATCCCCAACCTGTCCACCTCCCAGCAGTCGACGCTGTGCTCTCTCGCGGCAGCCTCGAAGGGCGCGCCGACCCTCGCCAACGCTGGCGCGAGGCCCAGAATCGTGACCCTCCGCCGGTCGTCGCACCTTTCGATGGCTTGCCCGTTGAACGACACGAAGCGGCCGCT
Source organism: Deltaproteobacteria bacterium Ga0077539 (assembly GCA_001465015.1). Classification (GTDB taxonomy): domain Bacteria; phylum Myxococcota_A; class Polyangia; order Polyangiales. Next base: position 6,533 of record LNEO01000422.1, read on the forward strand.
CTCAACGAAAGGCACTTCGAAGCCGCGCACGGCCGCGCCAGCACGCGCGCCGCCCGCATCGAGCGAGACGCTCACCGTGAACAGCCCGTTGCCGTCGAATCGCAGCTCGCCTGGCGGCGCGAAGGACGCGGTGACCATCAGCGGCGCCGCGTCCGATGAGCGCGCAGCGAACGCGCGCAGCCCCTCGAGCGCCAAGCGAGAGAGCCTCGCTTCGACGGGCTCGACGCCCTCGAAATGCTCGTCGATCCTCGGCGGCGCGAGGCGAATCCCCGCGGCGTCCGCGGCCTGTCTCGCGTCGAACACGCAGCGCTCGGGGCTCTCGCAGCGCACGTAGCGCTCGATTCCGAGACGCGCGGCGGACCGAGCGTCGGTGCGCACGAAGCGCGGCCGCTGCGCGCGTCGCACGGTCTGTGACAGCAAGCGCTCGCTCCACCGCGGGGCGCGTCGTCGCGCGAGCAGCGACTCTGACTCGTCGAGCTGGTCGGGTTCTGCACCCAGCGCCGACCGATCGCTGGACAACACCAGCCGATCCTCGATCGTCGGCAACACGTCGGGCCCGATGCGCAGCTCGCGCACGCCGACGAAGTACGGAAGCAGCGCCATGACCGCAGCGGCGACCCCAGCCCATCGCCACGCGGTTCGCACAGGAGCCTTGCCCACGAGCACCGCGCCCCACCGCGCGAGCAGCGCGATCGACGCGAGGCCGCAGCCGAGCGCAAACGCCGTCCGTCCCGCGCTCGCTCGACCGACGGCGAGCAGCGCTTCGAGCAGGGTGACCGCGCCGAGCAGCGCCGGAGCGACCGCGCTCGCCCAGTCCATCGCGCGCGGGTCGTGCAGGCGCAGGTCGAGCTGCGCGTACCGCTCGGGCAGCGCGGCGACGGCGAGCATTCGCCCGTGCTCGACGGTCGGCGTCGAGACAAAGACCTGCAGCGACGGCTCGACGCCGAGCCGCTCGATCATGGCCCACTCGATGCGCAATCGATCAGCGTTTTCGCTGATCGAATCACGGCGCGCGACGACGCTCACCCCGCACTGCACCTCGACGACGGAGTCCGATCGTAGGGCGCCGAGGTCGAGCTCGATCGCCTCTCCGCGACAGAGCGTCCGACGAATGGGCTCGTCCGTTCGTCCGTCGATCACGATGCTGTGTGTGCGCGGCGTGCTGGCCATTCGACGCGCGTGGACACCGGGCGGGCCCGAGAAGTTTCGAGCTCGTGTACATTTTCGTCGTTGCCCTCCCCCAACGTGATCGCAGCCCGGTGGATCGTCCTCGCGTTGAGCGCTGCGTGCGCGGATTGTTCTGTGTTCGTGTTGGCGGTCGGGTCGCGCAGCGCGCGGTCTTTCTCGATCAGCCCGTGCGCGGAGACACGCGACAGCCGGACCAGCGGCGCTCGCCGCGGTGCGCGGGGCACGAAGAGCGCGCGGGTTCTGATCAGGCGTGGGGAATTGTGGCCACCAGCGACGGCAGGCACGTGGCGCGGGTGCGAGCGCTGCACGACGCGACGGTGAGCGTGTACGATGGCGATCGCGAGCTTTCGTGCGACGACGACGGCGCCGCGGTGGGCGAGCCGCGGGTCGAGTTCGAAGCGCGCGTGGGGCACACGTATTCGATCGTGGTCGACGGCTATCGAGCCGAGCGCGGGCCGTACGAGCTCACGCTCTCGCGCTGAGCGCGGTCACACTGGCCGGATTCACTCCGCGGCGGCGACCGACGGCGCGGCGAGCGAGGCGCTGTCCTTGCTGCGATCGCTGACGTCGAGCGCGCTGATGCTCGCGGCCGGGAGGATGAGCGTGACGCAGGCGCCGCCTTCGGGGCGATTCTCGGCGTACGCCTTTCCGCCGTGCGCTTCGGCGATGCGGCGGACGAGCGCGAGGCCGAGCCCGACGCCGCGCGCCTCGACTTTGCCCTCGCGGTTGCCGCGGTTGAAGGGCTCGAACACGCGCTCTTCGTACCCGGGAGCGAAGCCCTCGCCGTCGTCTTCGATGCACACGGCGACGCGTCCGTCGCGCTCAGCGCGAGCGACGATGCACACGCGCGGACCGCCGTACTTGCGGGCGTTGTCGAGCAGCGCGCCGATGGCGCGGGCGATGAGCGTGGGGTCTGCGTCGAGCATGGGCGTCCCGGGCTCGACGCGGGTGCAGCCAGCGGGGAGGCTCGCGCGCTCAGCGGCGCGCTCGATCACCGCGCGAGGGCTGAGCGGCCTGCGTTGCAGCGCAGAGAACTCGAGGCGCGCGCTCGCGAGCAGCTCTCCGACGAGCGAGTCCATCTCGACCACTTCGGACTCGATTTCGTCGAGCGGGTCGCGGCCCTCACCCACGCTCACGCCGTCGCGAGCGAACTCGGTGAGCAGCCGAATGCGCGCGAGGGGCGTGCGCATCCAACACAGTATCGCCTGTGAAACCAGCGGCGAACGCACGGTGCGGGGCGGTGGGACGATCGCGGCGCGGAAGCAAAGGGCCAAAGGGCGCAGACGAGGCAACGGGCGATCGGGTCGCCAACGGCGACCGACCGCGGTTGGATGTCCTATCCTCTCTTCGCGTGTTCGGGGGACTGTCTCCGTGGCGCTTCTTTCGCTCTCTCCGCGACGAGTTTCTCTTGGTGCTCGGGACGTCTTCGAGCGAGAGCGCGCTGCCCGGGCTCATGACCAAGCTCGAGCGGCTCGGGTGCGCCAAGCCCGTCGTGGGGCTGGTGGTTCCGACGGGGTACTCGTTCAATTTGGACGGGACGTCGATCTATCTCACGATGGCTGCGATGTTCGTCGCGCAGGCCACGGACACGCGCCTCGAGCTGCACCAAAGGCTCTCGCTGCTGGGAGTGCTGTTGCTCACGTCCAAGGGCGCCGCGGCCGTGAGCGGTGGTGGCTTCGTCACGCTCGCCGCGACCCTCGCCGCGACAGGAAACATCCCCGTCGCCGGCCTCTCGCTCCTGCTCGGGATCGATCGATTCATGTCCGAAGCGCGAGCGCTGACGAACCTCGCCGGAAACTCGGTCGCCACCGTCGTCGTCGCGCGCTGGGAGGGCGCGCTCGATCGAGAGAAGGCAACAGAAGTGCTGGGAGGATGAAAACGTGTGCGACGCCTCACAGGTTCATGGGCGCTGATGAATGGATTCATGGGCGCTGATGAATGGATTCATCGTCGCTGATGAAACGACGGATCATGCCCGCAGCTCGCGCCCGAGCGCTGTGATCGCGCGGGTGAGCTTTTCCTCGTCGCAGAACGCGTAGCTCACGCGAAACCCGTGCAGGTGCGGCGCCTCGCTGCCCTCGCGTGCGAAGTGCTCCTCGGTCGACTGGATGTGAACGTCGTGCGCGTGCATGCGCGCGCTGAGCGACGCCAGGTCCACCGCGCGCGGAACCTCGAGCCACAACGTCGGACCACCGCCGGGCAGCGTCCAACGACAACCCTCGGGCATGTGCTCACGCAGGGTGTCCACGCAGTGCGCATAGCGCGCGTCGAGCGCGGCCTGCACTGCGCGCAAGTGCGTGTCGTAGTACCCGCGGTCCAAGAACTCCGACAGGATCGCCTCGGTGAACCAGGGGTTTCCCAAGGTCGCGAGGCGCTTCATGGCGACGAGCGTCGGGATCAATGGGTTCGGCGCGACGAGGTAACCGACGCGCAGCGACGGCAAGAGCTTCTTCGTAAACGAGTTGGCGTACAGCACGTTGTCGCCGCCGAGCGATCGAAGCGTCGGTCGATAGTCGCCCTCGGACAGCATGTCCGAGCCCCAGTCGTCTTCGAGCACGCCCATGCCCGTGGTCGCGCTGAGCCGCACGAGCGCCTCGAGCTCGTGCGTCTGGTACGAGTACCCTGTGGGATTTTGAAAACGTGTGATGGCGTACAGGAGCGATGGCTTGTGCTCGACGAGCGCGCTCGTCCACTGGTCGAGGTCGATGCCTGCAAATGGGTCGAGCCTCAGCGAAGTGAGCGTGGCGCCGAGGTTCTCGAAGAGCAGCCGCGCGTGCGAGTACACGGGATCTTCGACGGCGACCGAGCGCACGGCGAGCGCGCGTACGACGATGTCGAGCGCTTGTTGTGAGCCCGTCGTGATGATCACTTGCGAAGCGTCCGTCGGCATCGCGCGAGCAGTCAGCCGCTCGGCGATCTGCGCGCGCAGCGGCGCGTACCCTTGAACGTCATAAAACGACTCGAGCCCCGGCGTTCGCAGCACGGATCGCGCGCACTCCGAGAGCTTCTCGCGCGGCAGCAGCGCCGGGTCGATGAACACCGAGCTCAGTTGGATCGACGCGCTCTTGTCCGCGGACTTCAGCGGCGGAAGCGGGCGCAACGCAGGGGCGGACGCTTGTGCCAGCGGCGTGCGCGAAATCGTCGCAGCGCTCGTCGCGATGAACACACCATCGCGCTCTCGCGTGACGCACACGCCGCGGGCGACGAGCTCGTCGTACGCAGACTGAACGGTGTTCTTCGAGATCCCGAGCTGCTTCTCGATCGCGCGCACGGGCGGCAAACGGGCGCCGTCCGGCAGGTGTCCCGCGCGATGCTCGGCGAGGACCGATTCGACGAGGTCCGCGGCCGTCGGGCGTCGGCCCTCGAACGCGCTGCGAACAGAGAACGAATGATACGGTGACCTTTGCACGAGCGAGATCGTAGCGGCCGTTGGGTCCGACGCTCAGGGACAGCCGTTGGGTTGTGCGTGGGACAGCACACGATCAGCGATTTTGCTGGTCGGACTCGTCGTGATCGGCGTCGTGATCCGGATCGACTTCGTGGTCTTCGGCGTGTTCGTCGGTCTCAGCGACCTCCGCACGCACGCTCGATGGTGTTGGAGGAAGCAAGACGCTGTCGGGCGGCGGTCCCGGGAGCGTGATGTGCTGCATCGCGATCGTGAGCAGCGCGAGTCCTGCAGCGACCCAGAAAGCGACTTCCGCGCCGTACAACGCGGGGATCGCGGCGATGGCGACGCACGCGAGGGCGAGGGGCGTTCCGCAGCCGCTGATCCATCGGTCCGGTGCCCTGGCCGAGACGTGATCGGTCCCGTCGAGCGGCGCGAGCTCTCCCGTTGTGTACCCACGAAATGGACCACCGGTGTCGTTGGTCACATCGTGGGTGAGCTCGCCGATGATCCAGACCTTGTGTCCCGGCCCGAGCTCGAAGCTGAACTCCTGCTTGGCGCCATCTTCGGTGGTGACGACTCGCAGGAGCCTGCGGTCCGCGCCTACGACGCCGTCGATCACGAGCTTTGCGCCACGGGCGAGGGCGATGCGTGGTCCGTTGACGATCTCGACGACGAGCGACTCGCTGTCGAGTTCGGCGTTGGACGTCATCGCGTCGGGTGTCTCGAAGGACGTCCCGAGGTTCACCTTCGCGCCAGATTCGGACACGATCGTGACGGGCAACACGACGGGGCCCTTTCGCCAGACGCCGGTTTTTTTGGCGTCGTAGCGGCGCAGATTCGACCAACGCGCTTCGCGATTCTGTCCGTCGCGCTCGATGCGAACGTGCCACCACCCGCTGAGCGCTGCGCCGACGAGCTTGAGTACGAGCGCAGTGTCCATGGGTGCGGCGTCGGTTACGTCCCCCCGAGCAGCGCTACCTCGCGAGCGCGAAGCCCGCTCGGATCACGTCGCGGGCGGAGGCGGAGGCGGTCCCGGAGGAGCGCCGGGCGCCGTGGTGTAGAGCACGATCGCAGGGCTCCACGAGGGCATGCCGTCGGTCCAGAGGAAGATCTTCGCGGGATCCGCGCCGCGTCGCGCGATCTCGCCGCGCACCGCGTCGGGACCGGCGAGCTGAACGACCTCGGCGCCGAACTGAACATGATAAGTGGGGCCGCCCGGCGGTGGCGGTGGTGGCGCGCCCATCACGGGCGGAGGCGGAGGAGCCTTGCCGGGCGGGTACGCAGCTTGTCCAGGCGCGACGCCGGAGAACGCCGCTTGCGCTCCCTGCGCGTACGCTTGCGCGACGCCGACGCCGACGCCGAACTGAGCCATTGCAGCGGCAGGACCCGCGTTGCCGCCGCCCTGCGCCATGCCCTGACCTGCGCCGATCATGGCCTGACCTGCGGCGTAGGCGCCGTAGTTTCCTCCGGCGAGGTTCTGCACGTGTTTCTGGTCCAACACAGTATCGCCTGTGAAAACAGCGGCGAACGCACGGTGCGGGGCGGTGGGACGATCGCGGCGCGGAAGCAAAGGGCCAAAGGGCGCAGACGAGGCAACGGGCGATCGGGTCGCCAAC
>LNEO01000423.1 GCA_001465015.1 Deltaproteobacteria bacterium Ga0077539
GGGTGGGGGCCGCGCTCCGCGGCTCGATGTAAACCGTCGTTCTGTCTCTCGATTCACAGCGCAAACTCTCTACTGTCGCCACAGAGTTTTCGGCGCCTATGGGTGTCGAGGGTGCACCTGGCGCTCGAGCACGAACCGCCATGGTGGTTTGCTCGAAACCGCCATGGCGGCGGCCACCCGCCCGACGAACCGCGACGCGATCGCGCTGTGAAATCGCAGGAGTCACGGGAATCGGGCCCTGTGGCACGCGCTGTGGATCGCGCTTGGTGCACGAGGCCTTCGATGGTGAGCACGGTTCACGAAGCGCTGCGCGATCTGGTTCGCGACGATCCTAATCTGTGTGTCGAGCTGCTCGCGCACTTGAACGTCATCGATCGCGCGATGATCGACGAGGCGACGTGCGTGGATCCGACGGTGCGGCAGAACGTCTCGCCATCGCTGAGCGCCGACGTCGTCGTGCTCCTGCAGCGCGCGCACGAGGCCAGATTTGTGGTGATCGTCGAGGTTCAGCTCGAGATCGACGACGACAAGAACTGGTCGTGGCCGATGTACGCGGCGGCGTTGCGCCGAGAGCATCGGTGTCCTGCGGCGGTGCTCGCGATCTGCCCGAGCCACGCGGTCGCCGAGTGGGCGCGCGGGAAGCTCGAGATCGGACCATCGCACACGTTTTCGCCGATCGTGCTGGGCCCCGTGGAGATCCCTGCGATCGACGATCGCGAGCGCGCTCGTGAGCGGCCGGCGCTTGCGGTGCTCTCGGCGATCGCTCACGGCAACGACCGCGAGCGAGGCCTCGCCGTCGTCTTCGCGGCGCTGAGCGCGGTCAACACGCTCGAAGAAGCACAGGCTCGGGTCTACACTAGCGCGATCTGGGAGACGCTCGATCGCGTCGCCCAACGCGCACTGGAGGTCGCCATGTCCGAACACACGCTGCCCATCGAGACCAACTTCGAGCGCCGAATGCGCGAGATCTTCGAGGAAAAATGGCGTCGAGAGAGCGAAGCCAAGGGCCGCGCGGAAGGCGAAGCCAGAGGTCGCGCCGAAGGGGAGGCGAAAGGGCGAGCTGAAGGCGAGGAGCACGGGCTCGTCGAAGGCAAGCGCGCTGGGCTTCGCGCGGTGTTCGCAGCCCGTGGATTTTCGCTCGATCCGCGGGCGCGCGAACGAATCGACACGTGCGACAACGGCGCTGTGCTCGAACGATGGATCGCCCGCGCCGTGACTGCGCCGACGGTGGACGTCGTGTTCGAAGACGACGCGCGCTGATCCTGTGGCGCCGCCCACGGCCGGTGAACTGTCGCCCTGACGCTACCGGCATGAAAGAGACGCGAGGCTCGTCGAGCTGCACGTGCGCTCGCTACACCACGGCACACTTGAACGTCGTACAAAACAGGCGAGCGTCGGCGGCGCACGAGAACGTTGAACTCGCGTCGAACCGCCGCGAATCTCTCGCGAAGAGTACGACGATCGCGTGAGTGGCGGCTCAGCGTGCAACCGGCGAGCCTCGGCGACGCGGCGATGCCGACAGGCGCTGAGCGCGGGGGCGAATGCGCACCGTGTCGTCGAACATCAAGGAGACTCCCTGCGCTCGACGAGTACGTCGAAGCGATAGGCGAGGCGGCTCGAGTCGGAAGGAATCTGTCGAACCCCTACTCGAGCAGCATGCCGAGCGTCAGCTCGACGCCAAGAAACGGGCTCGCCTCGAACGTGACGTCGAGATCGTCGATCACCGGCTCGCGGCGCCAGGTCGTGGGCCCGCAGCGAAAGACCTTCAGCGCTGGGAGCGCGCGATCGATCGTCCACACGGATTCAACGGCGCTCGCGTCGAAGTACACTCGCATCAGGTCTTCGCGATCTTCCGGCGAGTTGCCGGGCGACCACACTTCACACAACCAATTCGGCGGCTGTGGGATCGGCACGCTGCGGCGCCATTCGGGCAGCCAACGTTCACGCCGATAGCCCGCAACATCCGGCGCTCGAATCTCTTCGGTGGGAAGCTGAAAGTCGATATCCACGTCCATCACGAACACCCACCCGGCGAGCGCGCCGGTGCGGGCCTCGCCGTCGAGCTGCGCCGCAAGGCGAACGGCGGTCATGTTGTGTTCGGGCGAGGCAGACGGCGCCGCTCGTGCCAATCCCCGATGAATCTCCATCCGGCGCGGGTCGTCGAGATATCGGCGCCGAGCCTCGCTCATGGTTGGCTTTGTTGCCGGCGCGCCCATCGCTCGATCGAGTTTGCCACGCTTCCGCGGCGCAGTCCGCGTCTCGAGCGCTCGCAACATCCGCCATGCCTTCGCAACCCAATCGGTCATCGCCTGAGCCTCCACGCTGCCTGTCTGAACCACTCGCCGAGCAGCGCGCCAGCGATCGATGCCTCCACAGGCGCCCATTGGCCACGCGCTTCGAGCCCTCGCTCGTCGGGCCGATACGGGACTCCCTTCCCCCTTCTGTTTCCCTCGATTTCCCGATGCGGAATACTCTCTTCGCCGTGAAGGTTCTGCCTCGCCGCCCATGAGACACGCCCTCTACGACGAGCTCGTCCCTTTCTACCGTCTGCTCGACGCCACTGAAGATCACGAAGACGAGGTCGCCCAATTCGTCGCTGTGCTCGACGGCGCGCTCGGCCCGAGCGAATCCCGTCGATCGCTGCTCGAGCTCGGCGCGGGCGCGGGCAACAACGCCTTCTACGCGAGAGAGCGCTTCGACTGCACGCTGGTCGACCTGTCCGAACCGATGCTCTCGCTCAGCCGCGCGCTCAACCCAGCGTGCGAGCACGTCGTGGGCGACCTTCGGACGGTTCGCCTCGGACGCACGTTCGACGCGGTGCTCGTCCACGACGCGATCTGCTACATGCTCACCGAAGAGGACCTCGCCGCGGCGGCGCGCACCGCGTTCGCCCACTTGCGAGCAGGCGGGGCGGCGCTGTTCGTCCCCGATTGCGTGCGCGAGTCGTTCTTCGAGCACACCGATGACCACGCTGCGGACGCGGTCGACGGGACGCGCGGCCTTCGAATGATCGAGTGGATGTGGGACCCCGATCCGAGCGACACGACCTACACCGTGGACTACGCGTTCTTGCTCAAGGACGCGAGCGGCGTGCGCGCCGTGCACGATCGGCACATCGAGGGGCTGTTCTCCGTCGAGACGTGGCGGCGGATCCTCTCGGACGCGGGCTTTCGTGTTGAAATCGTGGGCCGATCGTTGGGCGATCTCGGTGACGCGACGCCGTACACCGACTCGATGTTTCTCGCGGTGAAGTGAGGCTCGCGTCGCGCTCTGGCCGCGCTCTGCTCGCGCCGCGCCGAGCATTCCGCTCTCCGGTCCGCCGTGAACCCGTCGCGTCCTCGACGTACAAAGATGTACAAAGATGTACAAATGCGCGCAGCCCTGTGCGCTCGCTCGTGTGCATCACCCTCGTCGCGCTCGCGTCGCTCCCTCGCGCACGGTGCACCCCTTCGCGCTCGGGCTCGGCCCGCGTGGCCTCTCCTCGGGTCGCGGACGTCGGTGCCCAGGACGCTTCGGCGCCAGCGGTCGCGCTCGATCCCCTGCCTTCGATCGCTCCCGATCCGACGCCCGCGACGGCTGCGCCCGAGCCGTCGCAGACGCGGGTGATCATCGCGGGGGGCGGCGCTGTTCCTTCGCTCAATCAAGTGTCGCTCGCGCAGGACGTCGCCCTCGCGCGCCGCGCGCTCACCGGGCCCGCGCTGGTGCTCTACGCATCGGGGCCCGGATCGTTCGCCCAGGTCGAGACCGACGTGGCCGCGCGCGACGCGTTCGCCTCGCGCATCGCCTCGCTGCTCGATGACCGCACGGGAAGAGGCTCGCGGCACGTCCCTGCGCCGCTGAACATCCACCAGGTCGCCACTGCGGAAAACCTCTTGCTCAACGTGAGCAACACCCTCGCGCGCTCGACCGATCCGCTGCTGCTCTACATCGCCGCGCACGGAACGGGCGGCGACGCCCCCAAAGACTCGGTCGTCGGACTCTGGGAGGACAGCGAGCTCACCGTTTCTGCGTTGGCTGCGGCGCTCGACAGAGACCCGCTGCCGGCGCGCCCGGTGCGCGTCGTGATGACCTCGTGCTTCTCGGGCGGCTTCGGCGAAATCGCATTTCGTGCCGGTGACGCTGCGCCGGGCCCACGCGACGCGACCCCCAACAACCGCTGCGGGCTCTTCGCCGCGCCGTGGGATCGCGAGTCCGCCGGGTGTGATCCCAACCCCGATCGCCGCGCGCAGGCCGGGTTCGGGCTGCACTTTCTCCACGCGCTGCGCGGCGAAGACCGCGACGGGGTCGCCGTCGATCGCCGATCGCTCGACTACGATCACGACGGGACGATCTCGCTGCTCGACGCGCACACGCGCGCTCGCATCGCGGGGCGATCGATTGATGTCCCGACCACCACGTCCGAGCGGTGGCTGCGCGTGGTCGATCGCGCTCCGGTCACGCGCGACGCGAGGGGCACTGACCCGCTCGTGCTCGAAGAAGACGCGGTGATCTCTGCGCTCTCGACGGCGCTGAGCACCGTGCCCACCCTCGCGGGCGCCGAGTCCGCGATGACCGTGATCGACAGCGAGCGAAGGCCGTTGATCGAGCGGCTCGACGCGCTCGAGACGCGAGACGCCGAGCTCAAACGCATGCTCGCCGCGGTGATCCTCGCGAGGTACCCGGTGCTCGATGACCCGTGGCACCGGGATTTTTCTGCGCAACTCGCAGCAGCGCGCGCGACGTTGCCCGAGCGCCTCGACCGGCACCCGGCCACGCTCGAGCGCGCCAACATCGCCGCCGAACGCGAGCGCCTCGAAGCGCGAGCCGAGGTGCTCGACGTGCGCGCCGCGCTCTCGCTGAGGCTCTATCGCGCGCACGAGACGCGCGCCCTCGCCGAGAGGGCTCGCGCGCGAGGGGGGCAGGCGCTCGCGCAGTTCGCGAGGCTGCGCGCGTGCGAGCGGACGGCCCCGTAGGCGACGGTGTGTGCGATGGGGGCGGCTGGTTCCATGCGACGGTAGCGGGCAACGGGTGACGGGCAGCGGGCAACGGGCAACGGGCAGCGGGCAGCGGGCAGCGGGCTCATTTGAAAAGAGGTGTTGCTTCCACGGGGTTAACAAACCCCGTGTTGGGCGCCGTTCGAAGACTCACGGCGGAAGGTGCGCTTCGCGCGACCACCGTCAG
>LNEO01000424.1 GCA_001465015.1 Deltaproteobacteria bacterium Ga0077539
AGCCCGTTGCCCGTTGCCCGTTGCCCGTCGCCCGTTGCCCGCTGCCCGTCGCCCGTCGCTCGCTGCCCGTTGCTGCGCTCTCTGTCGGTGGTCGCGCGAAGCGCACCTTTCGCCGGGAGTCTTCGAGCGGCGCCCAGCACGGGGTTTGTTAACCCCGTGCGAGTCACACCTCTTTTCATTGGGTCCGCTGCCTCGCCGCTGAAAATCCAGCGCATTCGAGGCAAGTGATGAATGATGAGAGCTCGCTGCCGCGCCGCCGCTGGCCTCGCTCGCTGCCGCGCCGAGGCTGACGTTGTATGGTAGGAGATGCACCTATCTTCGATGGCGAGCGGCGTGGTTCATCGCATGGTGGTTCCCCTCGAGCGACCGAAGTACATGCAGCGACTCGAGTCGCAGATCGGGCACCTCGAGGGAGCTGCGCGAGACAAGACGCAGGGAGAGATCGACGAGTTGTTGGAGTTCTTCACGCGCCTGCGCAAGAAGCTCGAGGACTGACCGGGCGAGAGAGGGAGGATCGAAGCTGCATATCCATCGGGCGCACCTCGACCTTCCCTCGTTGCTACGCCTCGTGGCCGTCGTGCTGCGATACTCCCCTGCGCACGATGAAGAGCGACGGCCTCTGGTTGTTCGGCTACGGCTCGGTGATCTATCGCCCCGGCTTCGACTTCGTCGAGCGACGCACGGCCACGCTGCGCGGATGGGCGCGGCGCTTCTCGCAAAAGAGCGATGACCACCGCGGAACGCCGGAGTTTCCCGGCCGGGTTGTCACCCTCGTCCCCGAGCCGTCTTCGCACCTGAAGGGCGTCGCGTTTCGACTCGACCCCGCGAGCGCGCCCAGCACGCTGCTCGCGCTCGATCACCGAGAGAAGGCAGGGTACGAGCGGACGATCGTCGACGTCACGCTCGAGGGAGGACCCATCACTTCCGCGACCGTGTACATCGCCCATCGCGGCAACGATTGGGACGCCGGCCACGAGAGCCACGACGCCATCGTCGCGACCATCGTCCGCGCCCGAGGACCGAGCGGAACCAACGTCGAGTACCTCTTTCGCCTCGCCGATGCGCTGCGCTCGCTCGGAGCGCACGACCCGCACGTCTTCGCGCTCGAGGCCGCTGCGCGCGTCGCGCTCAATCGTTGAGCCGAAGCCCCAGCGAGAGTCCTCCGTCCTGCAGGACCTCTTTGAGCTCGATCAACGTCTTGCGGCTCACCCCTTTGGTCTTCAGGAGATCCGCCTCGGTCTTGGAGACGAGCTCGCGAACGGTCGAGATCCCCATGTTCTGCAGCGCGTTCATCGTCCGAACCGAAAGCTCGAGCTCGTCGATCGGACGATCGAGCCACGGATGCGCCGCGAGAGATCCTTCGCCCGGCGAGTCGGCGCGCGCCTCGGGCAAAGACAACGGCGGAGGCTCTTCGTCCTCGAGGCCCGCGTCGTCTTCGCAGGGATAGCCGCCGAGCAGCCACGCGGACCACGAGCTCGTGCCCGAGTCCGAAGCGCCCTCTGCGCTCCACGCTGCGATGCTCGCGCCGATCGCGGCCGCCGATGATCCGTACGACAGCGGTCGTTCGGCGCTCGAGGTGCTCAGCAACCGGTCGATCCACTGAGGTTCGTCCGAGGAGGGCGCGCGTCGCAGGCGATCGCTCTCTGGGGCGTGCACGAGCCACCGCGCCTCGCGCAGCGCCCCAGCGGTGAGCGGCAGATGCGCGCTCAGCCGATCGCCCGAGGCGATCCCGAGCTTCGCTGCGATCGCAGTTCCCAGCCGAAACGCGGGCTCGGGCTCGAGCGCCGTCACGAAGGCCGCCGCGATCGATCGGCCCTCGGCTGCGCCGTGCAAGAGCAGCGGGCGGATCGAGAGCACCCACGCGAGCACGGCCCTCGCCTTCGGCTCGTCCCGCTCGATCGCCTCGCGCGCGCCCTTGATGGTGGTGGCCAGACCGAGCTCTTCGAACTTCGACTGCAACATCGGCATCGCGATCGTGCGCAGGACCTCGTACGGAGCCACCAGCGCGTCGGGCGCGAGGGAGCTGTCCACGACCGCCGTGGCGCCCGCGCTGAAGTCCACGCGCTCTCCGCGGTCGTCCACGAGCGCGTCGAGCAGCCGTCGCAAGAGCGCATCGCACAGCGCCGAAAACGCTGCGGCCGAGCGCTCTTCGAGCAGCGCTGCGTAGGCCAACTCGAGCTCTGGGTCGAGCGACTCGCGAAGCCCCGGCCCGAGCACGGCCACCGAGCGCACCGGTTCGCCGAGCAGCGGATGCACGAGCGGCGATCGAAGCTCGATGTGACCGAAGCGCGTCCTTCGAACGCTCGAAGAGAGCACCTCGACGCCGCACGTCGCGCACACTTCGCCGCGGTTCTTCATGCGTCGGAGCGCTCCGCAGCGGCACTCGTAGTCCTTGCGCGGACCGAAGACCCGCTCGTCGCCGAGGTCTTCTTGCAACGCGCCGCACGACTCGACGATCGGGTCGCCGTGCCGTGCGAGCGAGAGCGATCGTCGCTCGACGGAGAGCGCAACGCCCAGCGCTCTGGCGTAGGCGATCGCCCGCTCGAGCCGCGCGCGCGCCGGACGAGCTCGCCCTTTGGGGGCATCGAAGAACGCGAAGATGTCCTTGGGCGCAGCGGTCGGTGCGGAGGGAGGCTCGAGCTCGACGTCCTCCCACGGGTCTCGTGGCTGCTGCCCTCGAAGCAAATCTTCGACGAGCAAACTGCTCGCGGTCGCGTCGTCACACTTGTACGCGCCGAGCTCGTTGAAGAGCGCGAAGCACCCGCGCGAGAACAGCGCCTCGCGCTGCGACGAGAAGAGCACCTCGCCCGACAGAGGCTCGCGCGTCAGCGGGTCTCTCGGCCCGTACGCGCGGCCCGTCGCCTTCTGCCGCGCTGTCGCAAGCGCCCTGCGCACGCTCAGAACGGCGCCCCCTGCCCTCGCCCGCTCGTCGGCGCCGAGCCAGACGATCGCTTCGTCCGAGTCGTCCTCGACGATCGACCGTACAGCGCCGAGCCGCGCGCCTGTCGCCGCGCACTCGAGAATGTCTCCCGCGAGCAGCGGGCTCTCGGCGCCGAGCCGCAGCGTGACGCGCACGTCGACGCCTTCGGGCAGCCCCTCGGACTCGCGCAGGACCTCGAGCACCGTGCAAAACGCGTCCTGTTCGAAGCGAACCTTCTCGCGGGTCAGCGGATCGCCCAGCACCACCGCGTTGCGCTCGAAGCGCGCGCCCACCGAAGGGAGTCCATCGTCGTCGAGCTCGGCGACGTTGAGCCCCGAGGCCTTCTCGCCGAAGATCGCGCGCAAGAGCGTCTCTTCGGGCGACAGGGGCGCGGACGCTGCCGGAGGCGTATTGCTTCGATGCTGCACGAGCTCCCATCGATGTGCGATCGCGAGGGCGCGCGCGGCGGCGCGGTTGACGGACAGAGCCGTCGGCGCGTCGATGGCGCGCAGCGAAGCGGTGATGATCGGCGCGACAGTGCGTTCGACGAGCGCGGCCGCTGTCCCGGGGGAGTCTGCGAAAGCGACGTTCTCGGGGACAGCGCGCGACGGAGTGGGGTGGAGTGCGGAGCGCTCTTCGCCATCGTCGTCGAGCTCGACCGGCATGGCGCGAGAGCCTATCACTTGCGCGATACGCGACGAGCACTGTGCGAAGCGACGAGACACGAGGCTCGCCCCTCATCGCTACCCAAGTTGTGCGAAGGAAAATCCAGGGAGAACGACGTTTTTCACAGAGCCGCGCGGCGGCCCCCACCCGCGCTGCCGCGCGCCCCGAGTGGGCAGAACGACGGTGGACGCAGTGCTGCTACGCAGCCCCCCCCCGCGCTGCCGCGCGCCCGCGAGTGAAACGGCA
>LNEO01000425.1 GCA_001465015.1 Deltaproteobacteria bacterium Ga0077539
GTTCGACCTGCAGGCCAACGGCTCGGGAGACTTCACCGTCCAGGACCGCAACGACTACGCCGCGTCGAGCGCGGGATACAACCCGTAGCGCGCTACGCGCGGGGATGCGTCACCGCTCAGGTACGACTCGAGCTCCGAGCGGTTCATCGGCTCGTCGAGCAAGAGCACGTCCGCGCGCCTTCTGGCATCAACGGCGGCGGGACGCAACGGAGGGGGAGAGATGCCGCGACCGCGAGAACGCGGCGCTCGAGTGCTACGCTCGCGACCGTGAAAGCAATCCGCCTGGCTCGTGTCGGCTTCGCTGGCGCAGCGACTGCGTGGGCGGCCTGCCAACAGGCCGCGCCTCCCGCTCCGACGCAAACAACCACCATGACAACACCAACACATTCAGCGGCCGCGTCGCACGCAATCCTCGGGCAGCCTGCGCGGATCGAGTTGCGCCGGTATCGCCCAGACTCGAGCCGAACGATCACAGCCGCGGAGGACGTCGCGCCCTTCGTGGCCGCGGTCGGCGACGATCGCTCGCAAGCGGCTTCCGTCGCGCGCACCATGCCTGCTGCGGAGGTTGTGTTCATCGATCACGCGGGAGCCGCGATCGCGACGGTGGTGTTTCTGTCAGCAGACGACGTCGGCGTGATGAGCGTGCGCGAGCGAGGGACGTCGGCGCTCTCGGCGAGCGAGTCTGCCGCGCTGCGCGCTTTGCTCGCGCGACATCTGCCGTAGCGTGACGGAGCGGGGACCGCGTTCAATCGTTCACGAACGCAGGGCGCGAGTGAGTACCCGCCGCTGATGGCGGCGGTCCGCTGGGGTACGCCTACGATGGTGCGACGGCTGCTCGATGCGCGCGCCCCGTCGAGCCCGTCGATCGTGATGCAGGCCATCGAGCGCTGCGAGCGGTCCGTCGTTCAACCGCTCTTGCTTCGAGCAGGCGGCGTCGATCGCGGTGAAGTGCTGCGCGCGATGTGCGCGCAAGGAGCGTGCAGCGACGAGGCCGCGTCGATCGCGAGGACGCTCTGCAAGATGGGCGCGAAGCCGGGCGCGTGCGGGCGCGACGGAGTGACCGCGGCGCATCGGGCCGCGTGTTGGGCGGACGTTCCGATGCTGCTTGTGCTGATCGCGGCCGGCGCGGACATGGACGCGAAGACGGCGGCCCTGTGGATCGCCAACGAGTCGAGGATCGCTGCGGGAGCAACACCGCGCGCGATGCTCGACGTGGCGCTCGACGACGCAGCGCCGCGCTTCGAGAGCGTCCCGGGCGCCCGCGATTCGTGGGCACAGCTCGCCGAAGCGCTCGGCACCACCCTCGACCCATGGCAAAGCGGGCGACGCGCGGCCGCGCAGCAACCGCCCGCGAGCAAGCGCAAGCGTTGAGCTCCCGTCACGCGTTCAGCGCCGATCACGCCACGCTGCGACACTGCATGACAACAGCACGATGCCTTGAGCGAGCCGTTCGCCGGAGCGCGCCGTGCGACCCACGTCGACTCAACATACTGTCAAGTGTCACTGGCCTTCGCGGAGTGCGCTCCACTGCGACGAGCGATCACGCGCTCGCGGGCGCGCTCCAAAGCGACGAGCGAAGCTGCGCGACCATGGCGTGCGCGGCGGCAGGCCCCGGCATGCCCGCTCGCGCGATCAGCGTCGGGTCCGTCGTCTCGGCCCGAAGCGCGTCGACCGCTTCGACCTGCGCGCGGTCGAGCGCCGCCCGCTGCGCGGTCGTGAGCTGCGTCTGTAGCCAGGCGTCCAGATCCCAGGACCACTGCGCGTGCGAGAGCTCTTCGACCGCGATCGCAGGAAGCGCAGCGCGCAGGCCCTGGTCCTCGGCGTGCTCCGCTTGATACGCAGCGAGCGCGGCGCCGAACGTCTCTCGAACGCAGCCCTCGACGCGGTTCTCGAGCGCCAGCTCGAAGAGCGATCGATCGCGCGGCGGATCGAAGCTGAAGGGGAGCTCGGGTGCGCTTTGCGCAGCCGCGAGCGAGCGCATCGCGTCGGTGTGGCGCCGCTCGTCGACGGCGGCGACCTTCGCGCGCTCGATGAGATCCGCTGGAGCGTTCAGGCGAGCGAGCTCATCCGCGAGGTGCTCGAACGCCACGACCGCGATGGCTTCGAGCCGCGCGCATTCCGCAAGAAAGTGCGCAAACGAGTCACGTTCGCGCAGCGCGTCCGCAGGTGAGTCTGCGACCGAGACACCCTCGAGGGCGCGTCCGGCGCAAATGGTCCCGCACTGAATGCCCCCCACGACGCCCCCGTCGTCGGCTGCGCGGTAGACGCGCTCGCTGCTGTTGTAGAACGCGCATGTCTGCGCCGCGCCGTCGGCCGCATCGCGGCCGAAAGCCGCGCAAATACTCTGGCAACGCTGCAGTGTCTCTGGATTCGGCGGCATCGTCGACCCTCCTGCCGGGTCGACATAGTGGCCACCATCCGACGACGTCCACAGCCATTCCTGCGGAATTCCGCAAGGAAACAGCACCACCAACGCTGGGGGGCACGTCGATCCCCGTTGCGTACGCACCGGCTCGCAGCCCGGCGCGAACGAGCCATCCCACGCAGGCCCCGGCGCGCCATCGGACCACCCAGCCTCGCCGTCACTCGCCGCTCCGTCATGCGCGAGCGTCGCGTCTACAGCGCTCTCGCTCGCGACGTCTTCTACCGCGCCGGCCTCAGTCGCGGCGCTCGCATCCGACGCGCTCGGCGCAACGACCGGCGACGCGCAGCGCGCGCTCGACAGAGCAGCGGCCGCAAAGACCGCCTGCAGCACAGCGGTTCGAACTGAAGTTCGATGCATAGAGCCCTCCGATATTCTACGTTTCACGCATTCGCCCGCGGCTTGCACAAGTCGCGGACAACCTCGAGTGTACGAGCTCCTCGGCCGCGGTCACGTCGCGATTTCGGACACCGATCGTCGCGCGGCGGTCACGACTTCGGTCGTCGCGGAATCGCGCAGTGCTTCAACGCCGCGCTCAACTCTTCGCGGTACGCGACGTCCTCAGCGTACGTCGACGACGCGAGCGTCTCGCCCCCCCCTTCGCGGAGGATAGTCGCTGATGGCGCGAGACGCGCCACCTGCCGGGGGATGAAATTGCAGCGTCACTGGATCAGCGACTGCAATTACGTGTCAGCGCCGACGCGGATCGTCGCGCGGCGGTGCTGGCTCCGAGCCTCGTCGCGTGCGTCGCGACGGCCATGGGCGTCCGCGTCGTGGCCCACAGCGGAGCGCTCGAGCGCGACGTCACGGTGTGCATGACCAACACCCCGTCGGATGCGGCGGGCAACGAGTTCTCGGGGGCAGGCTCGCTCGATCCCACGGTCCTTCGCGCGCTTCCGACCGTGCAGTGCATGGGCGAAGGCCGCTGGCAGACGCGCGTTCGGCACTTCGCGACAGAGAGCGGCGACGCGTGGTTGTTTACCTGCGCGCGCTCCTCGGACGAAGGCGACGCTGCGCTCGGTCCGCGGCGCGATTCGTCGCGCTGACCCCGGGTCGAGCCGACGGGTCGGCACGAAATCGTCGCGAGGGGTCGAGAAGAACGGCGCCCTGCGCGCATTCATGGCGCCGACGCTCGCTCTCTCGAGCAGAGGCCGTGGTCCGTCGGCCACCAGTCCCCCATTCACTCTTTGACTCGAGGAAGATCACCGATGCGCTGTCGAGCGTTTGCCCCCGCGACGTTGGCTGCCCTCGTGCTCGCCGCCCACGACGGACTCGCGCAGAGCGCGAGCGAGCTCGCCCGCCGCGAGCTGCTCACCCGCGCAGAAGCCGCAGCCGCGGCCGGCGAACACGCGCGAGCCGTCGAGCTGCTCGAGCGCGCCGGGGCCATTCGTTGGACGCCGTCGCACCGATTGTTCGCCGCGCGCGAGTACGTGCAGGTCCGTCGCGTGGTCGAGGCGTTGAGCGCCGCGACGTCGTGCCAGCGCGAGGCGCGGGCGGACGCGACGCTGCGCAACCGCGCCGCCATCGAGCAGGCGTGCACGGAGCTCACGACGTCGTTGCGAGATCGCGTGGGACGAATCGTGCTGCAGGTTCCGCAAGACGCCCCCGCGACGACGAGCATCACGATCGGCGGACAGCCGGTCGCGCAGGCGTTGTGGGGCGTGGAATTTCCGGTCGATCCGGGGCCCATCGAGGTCGTCGCCGAGGGGCCCGGGCTTCGCGCCATGCGAATGCGAGTCGACGTCGAGGCCGGTCGCAACACAGCCGTCGCGGTCGCGATCGTGCGCGAGCCCGCGGTGACCGCCGTGACGGCCGCCGTCGAGACGCCTGCCGTGAATCGAGCGCCACCCGAAGACCCACGCGCGACGACGGCCGTTGTGGCGCCGGTGACAAACGCGCCGATCGCTGCGCAGGTGGCGCCCATCACTCTCCCCCCACGCTCGCCCACGCCGATCGCGGACCAACGTGGGGCGGGAGCCGGCCCGTGGGTGTTGGTCGCGAGCGCCGCGACGGTCGTCGTGGGTGGCGCCGTGCTCGGCGCGGTGTACGGCGCCAACCTGGCAGGGCTGGACGCCGACTGCGCCGCTTCGAGTCGCGGTCTGGCGCCGTCAGCGAGCAACACGCAAACGACGTGTGTGGACAGCGGACAGCGCTTCGCCGCGCGCATCCGAGAGACCGAGCTCCTCGGCAACCTCACGATCGTCGCGCTCTCTGCGGGTGCGGCGGCGCTCGGCGGCGGAATCATCTGGGCCGTCGCCGCGCGAAGCCGAGGGTCGACGCAGCGGGCGCTCACGCTCGCGCCATCGGTGACGGCGAGCGGGGCGGGCTTCGCAATCGGAGGACGCTTCTGATGAAGTACTCGTTTGTGCTCCACGCGATCGCGTACGGCGCGCTCGTTCCTGCTTGCTCGCTGCAAGCGCGGTATCGCGTGATCGACTCTGTCGACGCGCCCGAGCAACCCGCGATCGACGCGGTGACCGAAGCGAGCGCGGACGGCGACGACGCGCGCTCGGACTCGGACGGGGGCCCTGCGATCGACGCGCCATGCGCGAGCGGCGCGACCCTCTGCGGCGCGCGCTGCGTCAACCTCGACTCGGATCCCTTGAATTGTGGTGCGTGCGCGAGCGCGTGCCCCACGGGCGCTTCGGGCGCGGGGTTCGCCTGCGTCTCCGGTCGCTGCGTCGGCGGCTGCGACGCAGGAACGTTCGTGGGCGACGCCTCCGCCGGCCGCTGCGTGCGCGCCCCGCGGCCCATCTCGCCGATGTCGGGCTCGTTTCTGCAAGGATCGAGCTTCGAGGTTCGATACGCAGACGCTCCCGCCGACGCTGGCCCCAATCGCGTGAGACTCTGCGCCGATCCGTTGTGCATGAGCGAGGTCTCGGGCACGACGCAGAACATCGCTCCCGGGAGCGGGATCGCGAGCTTCACGTTGACTGCTGCGCAGCGAGCGCTGTTCACGACGGGGTACGTGTTCTGGCAGTTGCTCAACGGCCAGGGCGAGTCCCCCGTGTGGTCGCTGCGGCTGATCCCGGACCCGACGCCAGCTCCGAGCGCGACGATGGGCACCGGGCGCAGAGCGCGCGCGGCGTTCGGGGCCTCTGCGGACTTCACGGGCGACGGGATCGACGACCCGATCGTGACGGGCGAGCTCGAAGGCATCCGTCGCCTGTACGTCGTGACGCCCAACTCGATGGACGGAAGCCTGTCGTTTTCGGCGCCGCTGGCCTTTCCGAGCGGCGCGTCGGCGTCGCTCGTGCTCGCGCGCGCGGGAGACGTCAACGGCGACGGATACTCGGATCTCGCGGTCGGGGCGCAGTCACGGGACCGTGTCCTGGTCTTCTTGGGAGGCCCCAACCTCGTGAGCTCCGCGCCGATCGTCCTCGACGTCGTGGGCGCGTCAGCCATATTCGGGTCCAACATCGCAGCGGCCGGCGACCTCGATCGCGACGGTTATGGCGACCTCGCGATCGCCGATGAATCCGCGGGCGCGGGCGCGATCGGCGCTGTCTACGTGTACTGGGGCGGGCCGCGCGGGCCGTCGCGCGCCGTTCGAACGCAGGTTCCCGCGGCAGAGGGCTTCGCGCCCGGCGGCAGGTTCGGCTCGGGTCTCGTCGGCGCGTGCGACGTCGACGGCGACGGAATCCACGACCTGCTCGTCGGCGCGCCGCGCTCGAGCACGCCCCGCGTTCACATCTACCGCGGAGGAACCCGCACGTTTGCGAGCGAGCGCCGTCTTCAACCCATGGGCGAGACGCGCTTCGGCGGGGCGATCGGCTGCCTCGGCGACGTCGACAACGACGGCGATCACGAGTGGGTGACCGAGACCGAGCTGCGATCGGGCCCCATGTTGGCGGTCTATCTCGGCAGCAACGATCCGGGCGACGTGTCGTCGGTGATGCGGACCTCCTCGCTGTTGCCGATCGGGCCCGAGCCCGTGCGGCAATTCTTGCCCGCGTACGACATCGCTCGAGACCCGAGCGGCCTGGGCCATCTGGACCTCGCGTTCTTGGGGACCGGCGCGCTCGGAGTGTCCGTCAATCAGTACATCAACGATCGATCGGGCCGCTTCGGCGCGGTCGAAACGCTCTCGTTGTCGATGCCCGCAATGACCAACGACGTGACAGCGTCGATTCTGCACGTCGCGAGCGGCGAGCCGGTGCTGATCCTGGGCGCGCCGACGGTGGGCACCAACGGCGCTGTCGGCGCTGCGCATCCTGTCGGCGCGACGGGCTTTCGTCAGCCAACCAACCGTGACTTTCGACCGTTGATGGGTCAGCCTCCAGGCGCCACGCGGGTGGGCGAGGTCGTGTTGCGATAGCGCGAGGCGCGTCGTTGATGTGCGCGCCTGGCCCCCCGTTGCTTCACGCTGCGATCACGTTCCGCTGTGCGGGGCGCAGCGAAAGCCGAGGCCCGTGAGCGAGCCGCCGTTGACGCGCGCCGTGATGCCGACAGCGACCTGGTTCGCCGGACAAAGCGCGGCCGAGGTGTTTCCCATCACGACGCCCACGGTGTTCGACGGGTTGCCCGCAGTCGTGCGTCCAGCACCTCCGTTGTGCGGAATCCGAGGAACGACGCAGGTGCCGAGCAGCGCGTTGATTCCCGCGGCCGTGCCGCGAGCGGTCACCAACGTGAGCGCTTGGTCGAGCGGGCACGAGAGCACGTCGATTCGGGCTCCGATCGGCAGCGTCCCGAGCATCGTGCCGTTGGTGACCGCGCCTCGTTGAGCGATCACGAAGTCGCCAGCGTCGGAATAGAGCGCGCTCATCGTGCGGCATCGCGCGCGAACGCCGGTAAACGTCGTCGATGGAGGCAGAGAATACACTTCGAGGCCGTCGACCATCGTTCCCGCCGGACACTCGAAGGTCGTCTCTGTGCCGACGCCGCCGCTCGGCGCTGCGATCGACGACGACGCGATCGCCCCACGCGCGGGGATCGAAACCCGCGGCGTTCCGCAGCGCAACGCGAGCCCATCGATCTGACTCGCGGCCGCCGCTGCGAATCCAGTCGCGACCGAGCCCGCTGGGCACAGACTTACCCCGAGCGTTCCGGTGCCGACACCGATCCCGGCCACCGTCAAGCGAGGGAGAATCGCGCTCACGACGACCGGCGTCGTGCGGCTCGTCGAGAGCGGAGAGCAGTCGAAACGAAGCTCACCAAACGTCGTCCCGGTGACGCGAGCGCGCACGCCCGTGACGACGTGATGGGCGGGACAACGAAAGGCGAAGGGCACAGCGCCAGCGGTGCCTGCCAGCGCAGCGGACTGCATCGCGGGTTCGACCAGACGCAATCGATCCACGGCGATCGCGTCGGCGTCGACGCGCTGACACAGGGTTCGCAAGCTCGTGATCCGCGACTGGTCCGGCGACATCGAGCCGCCGAAGCCCACGAGCAATTCGTCGAATTGGCATGCATACGGCGAGGTCGGCGGCGTTCCGAGCGTGCTCGAACTGCTCGCAGAAATCGTCCCGAAGAGCTGCGTCGTCGGCGCAAACGGCATGCACCCTCCCGCGTTGCAGAGGCCCGAGGCGCAGCGATTGCCGCACGTTCCGCAGTTGTTCGGGTCGGTCAACAGGTCGTATGGAGCGATGCATCGACCGCCGCACGCCGCCCAGGGTGAAGCAGTGCACGCCGGCGCATAGTCGATCGTCAATCGATACGCGCCGCCAACCGGGCCCGCGCCGTCGACAAACACCACGTTGAGCCCGCCGTTCATCGGAAGCGGCGCAAGCACCCGTGCATCAATCCGCGACGCGAACCCATCATTGTTGCAAGGTCCGACGAGAGCGTCAGTCTGCGCGACGTGAAGCACGCTGTCGAACCACGAGCCGAGCGTCTCTGCTTGGAGGCTGAACGCGCGATCGGCCGCGCACGTGGTGAAATAGTACGCGTCTTCGCCGGCCGAATCGGTGGACGGTCGGCACGAGCCGACGACCAGACTGCCAGAGCTGGGCGTGCGTCCGCGCACCTCGGCGCCGAGGCTCGCGTACGGTAGGTTCTGCCCGCTCGCGGCTGGCACCGCAGTGATGCTCAGGTCGAAGCTGAGCGCTCCGACTTGCGGCGCGCGACGCCCCACCGCGACGTAGTACGTCCCTGCGTTGAGCACCGTCGTCGACGCAGCGGTGTTCGCGGCGCAGGTGGTGTCCGTGTTTCCGCACGCGATCGGTGCGGCGCCTCCGTCGTCGGGGACGAACATGACCGCGGCTGGACCCAACCCCGCGCGGTGAACCTGCGCGCTCACGATGGATCGACGCGCGATCGTAAAGCGATAGAACGCCGCGCCGTTGACGCATCCGCCCACGTCCACGCCGGGCCCCGAGAGCTGAAAATTCGCTCGAAACGAGATGCCCGCCGCGGTCGACGGAACGCTCGTCGCCGTCGCGAGCGTCCCGTTCGTCGGCGTGCACGCGCGCGCCACGCACGTCGTGTTGCCCTCGCACGGCGAACCACAAATGTCGCAGTGATTGTTGTTCGTCCTCGGGTCGATGCAGCTCCCACTGCACATGATCCGGGGCGCAGCGCAGGTGCTCGTGCACACGCCGGCAGCGCAGACCTGTCCGCCGGTGCACGGCCGACCGCAGCCACCGCAGTGCGCGTTGCTCGAGCTCGTGTCGACGCACGCGCCGCCACACGCCGTCGATCCGGCGGGGCAAACGCAGGCTCCCGACGAGCACGTCGCGCCGGTCGGACACACGGTTCCGCAGGCGCCGCAGTGCATCGGGTCGCTGCTCGTCGTGCGACACGCGCCGCCGCAGAGCGTCTGCGTCGCGGGGCACACGCAGCTGCGCGCCACGCACACGCGCCCAGCGGGGCACGCCGTCCCACAGGCACCACAATTCATCGGGTCCGTCGCCAGGTTGGTGCACGTCATCGCCGCGCCCGCTCCGCACGCGACCTCGCCCGCGCCGCAGGGCAGCGCGCAGCGCCCCGACTCGCACGTCTGCGGGGCCGTGCACTCGTTGCCGCACGCGCCGCAGTGGCTCGCGTTGGCTTGCGTGTTGACGCAGCGGCCCGCGCACAGCGTCTGCCCCGAGGGACACTCGCACCGGCCCGAAACGCAGCTTTGTCCGACGGCGCACGGGACTCCGCAGCCTCCGCAGTGCAGCGGGTTGCTCGCGGTCGACACGCACGCCCCGCTGCAAAAGAGCTGCCCCGCCGGGCACGAGCTGACGTCCGCGGGAGGAACGTCCGCTCCTGTGTCAGCCATGTCCGAATCCAACGGCGTCGCGTCGACCGTCACCACGTCGGGCGGGGGCGCATCGTCGACCGCTGAATCTTCGATCGCCGAATCCTCGATCGACCGATCGCCGACGACGGCGTCCGTCACGACATCCTCCGTCGCCACGTCCGCGCCGACGTCGAGCGACTCTCGAACGTCTCTAGCCGCATCGGTCTGCGGGCTGTCCGTAGGTGTGGACACGGGCGGCGAGCACCCAGACGACGCAGCGACGATCAACGCCGCGCACAATACTCTTCGCATCGAAGACGCTCCTCTCTCTTGGGGCCGCCGCCGAACAGTGTGGCTAACGACCCGCGCGATGGATGCCGCAGCGCTTCGACGTTTCTGAGCGTCGCGCTCGTTTTCGCTCGCCGTGATCGCGCGATCCGTCGGATGAACATCGCACTCGCGCGGCGCGCTCGCTTCGCACCCGCTCGTTGCACGGTGTTCGTCGCGCGTGCGAGCCTCCGATGGACGTCGAATGTTGATTCGATCTTCTTTCGAGCGCGCGCGGTCACTTCGCACGCTTTGGAGCCTCTCGCTCATGGCGCTCAGCGCCGCGAGCGCGACCGCGCACGGGCAACAACAAGAGCCCACGGCGGTGCGCGCCAACTCCGTCGCGCTCAACTGGGTTCGCATGCCCGGCGCCGAGTCGTGCATCGCGCCGCAGACGCTCGGCAGAAGCGTGGCGACGCGCGTGGGCGGACCGGTGTTCGTTCCGATCGACGCCGCGGACTGGTCGATCGAAGGCCGCATCGAGCGCCGAGGCCGCGCGTGGGTCGCGACGCTCTCTGCCGCGCGCGCGCCCGGTGAGGCAGGCGCGCGCACGATCGAGCGCGTCGCGCCCGATTGCGCGGCGATCGACGAGCAGATCATCACGATTATCGCGCTGCTCCTCAACGCAAACGCCGTTCAACCACAACCGCAGACGACGCCCTGTCCGACCCCCGAGCCCCGCGTCGTCGTGCGCGAGGTCCTCCGCGCAGCGCCGCCGCCGCCCGAGCGCAGGGTCGTGCTTCAGCCCATCGCGTCGCGAAGCGCATCGATCGAGCTGGGGCTC
Organism: Deltaproteobacteria bacterium Ga0077539; assembly: GCA_001465015.1. Taxonomy (GTDB): domain Bacteria; phylum Myxococcota_A; class Polyangia; order Polyangiales. Next base: position 10,699 of record LNEO01000425.1, read on the forward strand.
GGCGTCGGTCTCGACCGGGTGGCGAGCCCAGCGCCCGCCGCCACGATCGCCGTCGAGTGGTCGCTGCGATGGCCGCTCTTGCGCCTGCGAACAGGGCTGTACTTCGACGGGCCCTCGTGGACCGAGCTGCAGTGGGAGTCCGGGCGCGCGACGCTCACCACGCTCGGCGCTGGCTTCGCCGCGGCGCTGTGCGTCGCGAGCCCCGCCGCGCAGTGGCTGTCGTTTTGCCCTGGGGCGCGCGGCGGTTTCGCCACGGGCACCGCGACGGACACGGCGGTGTTGCCGACGGCGGCGGTGGATGTGGGCGTTCGCGCAGAGCTCCCGTTGAGCGCGCGCTGGGCGCTGCGGTCATGGACCGAGGCGAGCGTGAGCTTTCTGCCGTCGCGCTTCGCTGTGGTCGAGGGCGGGAGCAATCGCGTGCTCGCCGAGGCCGGTCCGCGCAGCGTTCTGGCGATCTCGACGGGGCTCGCGATTTCGTTGCTGATCGGGACAGAAAGCCGCTGACGAGCGGCATTCATGTCGAGAAGCGCGCTCGATGACCGCTCCTGACACCCTGAACTTCGACGGAATCTACCGAGAGCACATCGCGGATGTGTGGCGGATGCTCTTCGCGCTCGGCGTGCGCGAAGCGGACCTCGCCGACGCCTGTCAGGAGGTCTTCGTGATCGTGCTGCGGCGATTGCCGGAGTTCGACGGGCGCGCCAAGGTGACGACCTGGCTGTACGCGATCGCGCTGCGCGTCGCCTCGAGCTTTCGACGGCGCGCGCACAACCGACGCGAAGCGCTCGTCGCAGAAACCGCCGATCACCCCGCGGAGGACCGACTCGACGACGCGTTGGACGTCCGTCGCGCGCTCGCGCGGATTCGAGACGCGGTCGCGCAGCTCGACGACGATCGACGCACGGTGTTCGTGCTCTTCGAGCTGCACGAGATGACCCTGAAGGAGATCTCAGAAACCGTCGGATGCCCGCTACAAACAGCATATTCTCGGCTGGTTTCGGCGCGTAAGTTCTTGGCCGAACGCGCGCAGCCCGTCGCACGCGGAGGAACGTCCCCATGAGCGCCCCCAGCGGACCGAGCGATCCCCGCGACCCCGTGCGATGGAACTCAGACCCTTCAGCGCCAGGCGATCTCGCGGCGGACTTGCGTGCGGCGCGCAGAGCCGCGCCGTCTCCCGCGCAGATCGAGGCGATCGCGCAGAGCGTCCGAACCGCGGGCGGACCGGCGGCGTCCGAACTTCCACCAGCACCATCCGCGCCCTCCGCGCCCGCTGCGCCGCCGCCCACGCAAGCGTATTGGCTTCTCGGCGCGAAGTTTTGGATCGCGGTGATCATTCCGGTGTGCGCGGTCGCGTTCTGGTTGGGGCAGGCGAGCCGTCCGAGCGAGCCGTCCTCGATCGCGAGCGAGCCGACAGCCTCGACGCAAGACGCGCAGCCCATCGCGACGACGCCCGCACCGTCCGGGTCCGACAACACCCGCGCCGACGGGGCGCCTTCTTCGTCGAGCGACGCTGGCGCGACCCCATCCGAGGCGCTCTCACCGTTGTCCGAACCGGACGCAGCGGCGCCTCGCGCGCGCCCGTGCGTCGACGCCGAACACCGCTCGCGCGTGAGCCGCGCGCAAGCCCTGGTCGCAGCGGGAGATCACCGCGGCGCCCTCGCGGAGCTCTCTCGCGATCGGCGCCAGTGCCTCAGCGGCTCGATGGCCGAAGACCGCGAGCGCCTCGCGATCGAAGCGCTGTTTCGCTCGGGCGACGAGCGTGAGGCCCGCGCGCGGTGGGGCGCGTTTCGACAGCGCTTTCCGCGCTCGCTCTACGCCCGCACGCTGAGCGTCCTTCTCGAGAGCGAGCAGCGCTGACCGTCGCGACCGCGATCCTACGCGAGGAGCCCCAGTCGCAGCCCGCGCGCGGCGGCCTCGCTCTTGGTGCTCACGCCGAGCTTGCGATACATCCGAACGACGTGCGTGCGCACGGTGCCCAGCGAAATCTCCAGGCGCATCGCGATCTGCTCGTAGCGATACCCATCCGCGAGCAGCGCGAGGACGGCTCGCTCTCGCGCGGTGAGCGTCGGCCTCGGGGTCGTGTCCGACGAGAGCACGCCGCCGGTCGAGCACCGGCGCAACGCGAGCGCAGGACAGAGAGCTTCGAGTGTCGGTCGATGCATCAAGCGAGGCTCCGTGGGGGTGATCGCAGCCGTGATCGCCGCGGGGGTGCGCTGATCAATGCCCGCGAAGACCACGATTTCTGACGGTCACCCGCCCTACTCGAGGCGATCGGGCGCTTCGGTCCACACGACCGGCGCGGGACTGTTGAACCACTCGAACGATCGCTGCGTCGCGAACCGCAAGCGAGTCGGCTCCGTGGACGACTGCGCGATCGCGTACAGCGATCCCTCGCGCCCGAGCTGCTCGGGCCGCCCAGGACCATTCGCGAGCACCACGACGGGCACGTCCGCAGATAGCTCGGGAAACGGCGTTCCGATCGACCGCGACGCGTACGTCAAATTCTCGCCCGAGTTCGCAACACCGTTCATGGAAGCCCACACCGCGTTGCCGCGAGTCCAAGCGATCGCCTCGCAGTACGGGTTCGGCGCGTCCGGCCGCTCCCACTCGTGCAACGACGGACGCCACGGCGGAAGCGTAGCGCCGAAGTATCTCTGCTCGAGAGACTCCATCCACCACGTGCGGCTCAAGAGAATCTGCGTCGAGGCGAAGTAGCTGTAGCCGCCCCGCTCGTCGCGAGCGAGCGTGAACAAGTAGCCCAGGTCGCCGCCTCGCTGCCGCGCGTGTGGAGCGGCCCGAACGACGTCCGATGGATCTGCGGAGTCAACTAGACGCGGACCCGTGAAGCTGCCAGTTGGCCCGTCGTCGTCGACGTTGCGATCGACGAACATCACGCGCCCCGACTCGGCGACGCCCGACACGACCACGCGTGGGACCGTGTTGAAGTGCGCGAGCAATCTCGCGTTCGGCGCCGTCGCCCAGCGCTCACGAGGCAGCGAGGGGACGAGCGTCCACGGCCCGAGAGGCTGGCCGCACGAAGTCACGCCGGCGGCCGCGAAGCGCGCCCAGTACTCGATGGCACCGCCGCTCGCTCGACCGGCCGCCACCACAGTTTCGCGATGGTGCGCCGCGGACGGAGTTCCGAGCAGCGTCACGCCCGGCGGAGCACCGAGGTCGATCGAGCAGGTGCGCGCGAGCGTCGCCGAGCGCAGCTCGGAGCGGAGCTGTCCTCTCGAGTCGATGTAGTACAGCCGCAGCGATCGATCGATTGCGGTGCGATCCGACGTGACCGCGATGCCGCGAAACGAAAGTCCCGCGAGCGCGAGCGGCGACGACGCGCTCGCGTCCGAAGCGTCGATCGCCACGATGTCGGGCGCCGCGATCACGTCGGTTCGCGTCGTGTCTGCGACGCTGTCGGCGACCGCGTCAGCGTCTGGTTCAGCGTCGGTCACGCGCGCGACGACGCCGCGCGCCGCGCACGATTCAACCGCGAGAGCTGCCAAGATCACCCGCCATTGGAGCCTCGATCGCATCACCCGACCGTAACGCAACTGCCGTCGATGGACCAACGGGACTCGAGGTCGGACAAACGTCGTACGCCGCAGCGCGCTCGCGCGGCGACCGCTTCGCCGCGAGCCATCCCCCCGCTCGCTGAATGGCTCAGTACATCGCGCCGTCGGGCGCAAGCGCCTCGCTCGCGGGCAGCGCGGTCGGGTCGTCCACGAGCTGACCCTGACGCACGATCAACGGAATCAGCCGGCGCGTCGCGTCGAGCGTGAGCGTTCGCTCGACCAGCGTCGGCCTCCCCTCGCCAGGCCGAACGAGGGTCACCCGCACGCTCACGGACCTTCGCCCAGCGACGCCGCGCGGGGCGCGCACGATGAGCCGCGAGCCCTCGAGCGCTGTTCCCGGGCGAAACACGCGCACCTCGAGCGCCGAGCTCTCGCCCACGCCGTCGAACTCGCTGTCGCCCGCGCGCATCGCGCGCAGCTCGACGGCCGCGTCCGGGTGCGTCCATCGAACGACGACCCCGCCCTCGCGCGAGAGCTCGAAGAGCTGCGCCACGCGGAGCCACGATTGCACGGCGCTGTCCGTCGGCCGCGCGCTCGCCAGCCGCGTCACCTCGAGCACGATCAGCGCCTCGATGCTCTGCGCGGACTCGTCGCCGCGCGTCCTCGCTGGCCGAGCGAAACACGCGCAGCGCCTCGTCCTCGCGACCGGCGTCGAGCGCCGCGAGGCCCATGCGAACGCGCGGAAGCGTGTCTCCAGGCCGCAGCGCGACGAGCGTTCGAAACTGTCGATACGCCTCTTCGGCGTACTCTGCGCCGCCGTACGTGAGCAGCAGATCGCCGAGCCTGCCGCGCGCGTTGGTGTCGTACGGCGCGTGCTCCGCGATCTCTGAAAACACGCGAAGGCCCTCTTCACGATCGCCCATTCGAATCAGCGACTCGCCGACCACCGCTCGAACGCGAGAGTCCGCCCACGGGTCCTTGCGCAGCTGCTCGCCGAGGTGCCGCGCTTCGTCGCGACGGCCCGCCTGCTCGTAGAGAGACAAGAGCTTCAGCCTCGCGTCGATGTCGGACGGCGCGATGCGAACAAACGCCTGCGTCACCTCGATCTTGCGCTCGATCGTCTCGTTGGGGCGCGCGAGAAAGCGCACGAGCGACGCCCAGTTCACGTGGGAGGATAGGACATCCAACGGCGGTCGGTCGCCCACGCGTCCGCTGTTGGCGACCCGATCGCACGTTGCCTCGTCTGCGCCCTTAGGCCCTTTGCTACCGCGCCGCGATCGTCCCACCGCCCCGCACCGTACGTTCGCCGCTGGTTTCACAGGCGATGCTGTGTTGGATGAAGGGCGGCGCCGAGGCAAAGAGCGACCGGGTCGCCGTCGGCCGCCCCGTGCTCGATCAACCGCGGCGCGCGATCCTCCAACCAACGAGCAGTAGGATCGGTGGGTTCGCTCGCTCTTTGCTGCGCGCGTGCTCGTCGACGACCTCTTCGCCGCCAGTCCGCTTGTCACCGCAGTCGTGCGGTCGTTCATGGCTTGCGCGGAGGACGAGGGGATGGTGTACGCGCAATTGCGAAAGCTCGGCGTCGAGGTCCCGCGAGACGCACCGCGGCGAACCCGGCGGATCACACCCGACGATCCCGAGGCGCAGCTGGCCCTCGAGATCGCACTCCCGCTGGCGCCGCGTGGGCCCGAAATGCTGGCGCTGCTGTGGGCCGTTTGCGGCGCGGACCACGGCGTCGAACCCCGCGCATCGGTCGAGCTGTACCTCGTCGACCTCGCTCGGGCACTCGTGTTTCATCCCTACGATGATCGCGGAGCCGACGTCGTCGCCGCGGAGCCGGGGCCGCTGTTGCCGACCTGGCGCTGCCGTCACGCGTGGGCGCTCGACTACGATCTGCCGCGAATGACGTCGACCTTCGGTCCGCACGTGCATGAATCGTGAGCGCTGTGCGTGGTCCCGTCGGCCGCGCTGCGGGCCCGACCCCGAGCGCTTCCGATGGTGCTGCGCGCGCGTGATGCCGAAGCAGTTTTCGACGACGCATCGCAATTCGGCATGCAAATTCACAGCGTCTTTTTAGCCAACAGGACTGTTGGTCGAAATTTCCGCACTTTTTGGCTCCCGAGTGCCTCCGAGGGTCGAGGCCCGTGCTCGAAGGCAGCAAATCATGTAGGATTTCGCTCGTGCGCTCTCCCTCGCGCTGTCGGTCTTGGTCACGGGCCTCGTCTTGTGGCTCTCGCCCGAGCTTCGTCGATGGCTCCGCGGCACGGGGAGCATCCGCCAGACGCTCTCGAACGCCTCCGTAGGCGCGCTGTTCTTGCTGTCGCAGCTCTTCTTTCGCGCCGTGATCATCGCGGTGTTCACCGCAGTGAGCGTCCACGTCCCGTGGAAGCTCCCGCACGCGCACCCGATCACCTTCGTGATCGCGTTCTTGCTGCTCGACGCCGTCTATTTCATGCAGCACCGCTTGGAGCACAAAGTCCCGCTCTTGTGGGCGATCCACTCGGTGCGTCACCAGTCCTTGGACTACAGCTGGTCGGTCTCGTTTCGCGTGGGAATCTTCGCGTCGATCTCGACCATGCTCTTTCACACGCTCGTCGCGCTCGCGGGCGTCGACGCCGTGACCTACGCCGCGGTGGGCACCGCGCACGCCATGTTGCTCTTCGGCCTCCACGCGCGGACGCGCTTCACGCTCGGCCCGGGCCGAGATCGGGATGGCGGGTTCGCATGCGCGTGACCGTCCGCCAGCGGCGCGCGACGGGGAGCCACGCGAACTCACGCAGCGCTTACGAGGAAAGCAACACGAACTCCTCGTCGAACAGCGATCCATCGTCGGGAGCTGGCGGCACCACCGCTCCAATTTCGTTCGCGCACTGTCCCAAGAACCAACGTTCGTGTGCTGATCGTCGAGACCACGGTCGCGACGACAAGAGATCGAACGCGCGCGACCAAGCGTCTCGCGCGGACTCTCCGCGCTCGACGAGAGACACGGCGTCGAGCGCCTCGCACGCAGCCCGAAACGCGACGGTCACGTCTGAAGCTGGCAATCGGGCCCTCTCAATGAGCGTCGCGGGACGCTCCACTGGATCGCCGAGCGTCCAACGCAGCAGTTGTTCGGTCAGAAGCAACTTCGCGCGAACTTCTCCGAGATCGCCGCTCGCGTCGGAACCTGTGCTGGCCTCCCGAACGAGAGCCACGAGCGGGCGCAACCGGTTCGATGCCGCTCGATACGCCCCCGCACACATCGCCGCCTGGGTCGCGATCATTTGGCGATCGGCACTCCACCACAAGGATCGCAGCGCCTCTTCATCGCTGGCTGCCTCGCGACGGACGAAGACCGGAACGGATTGGATCTTGGAGCTGGCGAGCGCCGGCTCTCCACGAAACAGCGCGACAGCCGCGCTGAGCTCAGCAATGTCATCGCTCGACGGAAACGATGTCGCTTCGACCAACGATGCCGCCTCGTCGAGCAGCTCGCTCGCCAGCTCGTACTCTTCGCCGCAGAGCGCCGCACGCGCCACGTCGCGAAGATGAAGCGCGTGGCGGTGGACAATGTTGGCGGGAGCGCCACGCGCGACGCTCGCCCGCCCGAGCGTCGCCGCTCGTCCGATCGCGTGAACTCTCGGATCGGAGGGGCCGAACCGATCGCACACTCTCGCAGCCCAGAGGCCGTATTCGACGAGCGACCACGACGGAGCTTCTTCGTCGATCTGGCTGCGCGCCGCCTGGTACAGCACTTCGAGGGCGGCCTGCGCATCATGGCCTCTGCCCGCGAGGGCGAGGTGCTGCACGAAGTTGACCATGATCAGCTGAGCGATGCCCGCTCTCTGTCGCTTCGACGCGCGCTCGAAGTGGCGCACTTGTTCTGCGAGAGCATCGAGGTCTACGTTGCGCCCAGAAATCTTCGCGTGGACGACAGGTTTCCCGACGCTGATCGGCAGCACAAACGGCGGTCTGAACACGGGCGTCGCCGTCACTTCGCAGGTGCTCGCGCAAAACGACCAGAGGTCCGGCGCGGTCGTCGAGAACCACGGGAGCGCCGCGCTCTCGATGAGCACGAACGTCGGAAGCCCGTCGCGAAACACTTGATCGCGCGCGAAGTTCAGCGCCACCAACGCGTCGGTCGCGCTCTGCTGCTGAGCGTCGTCGTGCGCGACGAGGTCGATCACGCGCACGTTGTGCTCGGCGTCGCGAGTCGCGCTCATCCGCGCCAACACAGCGTCCGTCGAGGTCGCGGCGGCCCGCTCCGAGACGAGCGTGAACCACGCGGGAGCAGCCCCTCGCAGCGCGCGAGCGACCGTCTCTCGTCCGACGCGAATCGAGGGAACCCGCACGACGATCAGGTCGTCTCCGATGACGTCGCTCCAGCGCGCGCGCAGCTCGGCGACGCCAGCGTCCGCCTCGAAATCACGGGGCCATTCGATGCGATCGATCACTGCTGCTCTTGAAATCGTGTGATCTGCTCACGGACCCAGCCGTAGTCCAGCAGCGCAGGGTGAATGTCGAACCACTGCTCCTTGTTGCAATAGAAGAGCACCGCGTTCTGCGCGATCAAGCGCTCCATGAGCAGCCGCTCTTCGTCGCTCTCGACAGTGATGTCCTTGCGCACATGAAATCGAGCCAGCAGCGCATGCTTGCGGCTGTCTTTGATCGCGGACCTCATTCGGTTTCGAACGCTCGAGAGCCGATGCTCGAACGCGTCGTCGTCGAGCTCTCGCGGCTCGCTCGCGACCTCGCTGACGATCTGAAGCAGCTCGCGAACGTAGCCGCCGCTCTCGGTGATCATTCGATCGACGCGTCGCTCGACATCCTCCCCGAGCAGCGCGCCGAGCAGGTCCTCGGACACGCGCGCGCCGAGCAGCTGCCGCATCGTCGAGTAGCCCTTCTCGAAGCGCGCGCCGTTCTTTTCGTGAAGCTTCACCATCGGCAGATACAACAGTCCGTCGACGCGCATCCTGTGCGCTACCCATGGGGGCACGGTGTACAGCGTCCTCACCGGCAGCTCGAGCTGCTCGACCTGGTGCACGAACAGGTGAACCGCGCTTTGCGCGAGCGCTCCCCAGGTCTCGTGCATCGACGAGGACAGCTTTTCGAGCCCGTCCGCGAACACGACGAGGCCGTTGTATCCCTTCGCGACCACACGAGCGTCGAGCGACTGGACCTCCTTCCGAACGAGGTCGAGGTAGCGAGCGAGCGAGCGCTCGACGAGCTCCCTGAGGCGACGTCGCGGCTCTGCCTTCGTCTTGAGCTCGTACTTGACCTTCCCGCTGGTGCCGAGGATTCCGAGGCCAATTTCGAGCTCTTTGATCGTGGCTGTGGTCTGCGTCAATTCGCCCCAGACGCGCCCGAGAAATCCCTGCGGCAAGACGACGTCCGGATCGCCTCCTTCGAGCTCGACGACCTGTCGCTCGACTGCGTAGACCAGCATCGTAAGGACGTCCGCGAGGGCGACAGGCTCCGAGAGCGACAAGTACTCGCCCAAGTCGACGCAGACCGCGAACCACCCGTCGCGAAGCAAACGATCTCTCGCGCGCAAGAGCTCTGTGGTCTTGCCCGAGCCTCGTAGTCCCGTGAAGAACAGCGGCTCCGTTGCTTCGAGCGTCGGATCGAGCCGCTCGTTGAGCTCCTCGCTCCAGCGAAATCCTCGAACTTGTCCGCGTCCCACTTCGTCGAGGTCGATGACGTGAAGGTCCGAAGGGGGAAGCGTCTTCTTCGGATTGCACAGGTCCTTTACCTGGTTTCGCTGTTCGCGAGACGCCATGACCGCGGTCGTAGCATGGCCTTCGGTCGCTGTGTGCCTGCGACTCGCTCAGTCCCCGACCGCCCACACCCGTGAAAACCGCAGAGACCGCGCTCGGCGCCGAGGATCGAGACGCGCACGACGAGCGCGCGACAGCGGCCGCCGGTCGGCCCGTCGCTCGTCGAGCTGGTGATGCGCCCGCGCGATGGCCCTACGCGCGCCACGGTCATGTTCACCAACGTGCTCACCGGCGAGGCGAGGCCTGCGGAGGCGCGAGGGAGGCTCGCGCCCGTCTCGTGCGCGGTCATCGTGGGCAGCAACCGCTCACGTCGAATGCGCTTCGCCTGCAGCGCCGGACACCCCAGCCACGCGCAGGGCGAGCCAGCGCAGTGAACGAGATTCACGCGTTCGTCGCTGCAGTGCATCGCGCCACCTCGGTCGCGACACCGAGCGCCCATTCGATCAGCTCGCGCTGGCTCGACGCGGACACGCGCTGCACGAGCCACCACGGAGCGCGCGGAGAGTTTGTCGGGCTCTCGATCCACGCGCTCCATCGATCGTCGAAGGTGCGTTGGCAGACCCCTTCGAGCCGATCGTCGCGGAACGCTCTCGCGTTCTCGAGCTGGCTGTCCGAGACGTCGAGGCGTCGCTGGACTTCGCTCACGAACGCCGCGCCGAAGCGCGCTGCGCGCAGCACGGCGTCAGGCGCCGACCAGCCCCGCGCTCGCTCGAGAAATTGCACGTATTCGAGAAACGTCGCTTCACTTGCGAAGTCGACCAGCTGCATCGCGGCGCAGCGCTCGTGAGTCGAATTGCTGTCGTCGCTCGCGATTCGCTCGACGATTTGCGCGGCCAACGAGGCCAACGCATCTCGCCCCGCCGCGTCGCCACGCAGCCGCAGAACGATCGCGCGCGCGCCGGGCTCGAACACCCAGTGGCGATCGATGCGAGGCTCTCCGCTCGCGATCCACTCGAGCAGCTGCTCTCGCGTCCAGGACCAACGCGACCCCTCCCAGCGGCGCTCGCGCTGAAGCCACTCGCTCAGCTCGCGATGGTCACCGTTCATCGCGAACACAGAGTTCTGTGTCGCGGCGATCCCTCGCGTCGCGCTCGCGTCGAGGAGCCTCCAGTACGCCTCTGCGTCGAGCACTTCGGCGCTCGGGTTCTCGTTCAGCCATCGATTGATGACCGAGCCCGGCTGCGCCAGCAACCAGCGCAGTCCTTCGGCGGTCGTTGGGAGTCCCCTGGTCGCAACACCATCGTCGAACACGAGCCCCGCCTCGCGCTCGAAGCGCTCGATCAGCGCAACGCGCTCGTCGAACGGAACGCCCATCACGAGCGTCGACAGCGACTCGGGCGCGAGCCACCCGTCGCGTGGAGGGGCCGTCTGGCCCCAACCGTGCTCGCCTGTCGCTCTCCATCGATCGAGGAGCGCACGTGCCTCCGCGACCCCGCACTTCGCGCACGTCGCGACAGCACCAGCGATCGCAGCCTTGTCGTTGAAGTACGTCCCGTTTCGAGCCCGCTTCACGAGCTCCTTCAACGCGGGCCAAGCACGTTCGGCGCACTCGCGATCCACCAGCGGAATCCCGCGCAGTCGCGCGTACAACGTCGTGCTGCCCCTCACCTGGTCGTCTGCCTGCACGCAGTCCACGGTCTCGATCCAGACGCCGAACCACTGAGCCATCGCGATCGACACTCGGCGCTGCATCGCGCGATCCAGCCTGTTCGCGTCGATCAACGCGCCTGTCGTCTCGACGAGCTGCACCGCGCGCTCGACGGCGTGCGCGGCGCGGTCCGCGCTCGCCCACTGCGCAAAATCGAGCCACACGAACGTCGACGGATCACCGTCGCTCAACAGCTCGTACGCCCGCTGTTCGAACGCGTCGAATCTCTCCGGCGACAACGCCCGCTGCAGCTTTCGAGAGAGCGCGATCGGAGGCCCTTTTCCCACGTTGTTTCGACCGACCGCGAAGCGCACAGGCTCGGACCACAGCCGTGCACCCCAACGCAGCGCCATCTCGAGTTCGCCCGCTTCGATCAGCCGCTCGACGAGCAACACACGCCGGTCGAACTCTCGTCCGTCCTCCTCGTCCGGCGCGCACAGCCACGCCGAACCGAGCTCGTGCAGCGCCGTGTCCGCCGCTTGCAGGGATCGTGAATCTCCGCGCAGCATCGCGATCGCCCAGCTTGCCAACGAGCTCGTCTCTGTGTCCCATCGCTCGGCCGCATCGATCGCTCGGACTGCATCATCGATGCGCCCCGCGGCGCGCATCGACGGCAGGACGCGAAGCACATCCGATCCGTTCCAGTGCAACAGCGTTCGAGTGCGCTCGGCGTCGTCTGCGTCCCACGTCGCCCCGTCGCGAGCCGGCTCGCTGCTCCACCCATCGCTCGCGCTCTGCCAGTCGACTCTCTCCACGATCGATCGCGCTTCGCCCTGCTCGATCAACGCAAGCTCGATGGCGCGCTCCCACGCTCGGCCGTCGAACTCGTCGTCTGGTCCGCAGAGATCCGCCTCGATCTGCGCCTTCACGAGCGCCACGATTCTCTCTTCGCGCTCGTGCTCGCTCGACGCTCTCAACGCGCGCTCCGCTCGCTCGATGCGCTCGTCCCAGGCGACGCACCGCGCGTATCGCGCGCGCTGACGCTCCACCCACGCGCGCATGCGCTCCCGCTCTTCGCCCGTCGACACCGACGCGCTCTTTGCGTTCGCGCTCGCTCGCTCGCAACCCCCCTTGGCTGCGACGCTCCGCCCGCCTTCTGTCCTCGATCGTAGCGGTAGATCCCATGGCCCGTCTTGCGTCCGAGCCAACGAAGCATCGCCGTTGAAAACAGCGGAGATCGCGTCGTGCGGCGCGGCGAAAAGCTCGTGGCGCCGCAGCCACGGGCGGCGAGGCAGCGGGCGACCGGTTCGCCGTCGGCTTGTGCCCGCCTGCGTTGGTTCATCTCGCGTCGAGCAGACGATCGACCTCGGCGACGGACCTGTGCGGCCCGAACGATCGCTGGTGTTCGGCTCGCCGTACATCACGCTCAGGCCCCCGCGCTGCGGGCCCGACCCCGAGCGCTTCCGATGGTGCTGCGCGCGTGATGCCGAAGCAATTTTCGACGACGCCACGCGATTCGGCCAGCAAATTCACAGCATCTTTTCAACCAACAGGACTGTTGGTCGAAATTTCCGCACTTTTTGGCTCCCGAGTGCCTACGAGGGTCGAGGCCCGTGCTCGAAGGCAGCAAATCATGTAGGATTTCGCTCGTGCGCTCTCCCTCGCGCTGTCGGTCTTGGTCACGGGCCTCGTCTTG
>LNEO01000426.1 GCA_001465015.1 Deltaproteobacteria bacterium Ga0077539
AGCTCAGCGACGACAAGCGCGAGGCCCTTGTCTCATCGATCAACGCGACGCGCGACGCGCTCGACGCCATCCTTCGTCGACTGGACGTCGAGTGACCGTCTCCGGCGCGCCGCCAAAGCCGCCTCGAACCCCGAAAATGTCATGACGCGGGCTCCGACAGACCGCAGCAGCAATGCGGTAGATCTCTTCAAGCGCTTGAAGGATTTTGCGCCGCGACGCGTCATAGTGGCTCGCGCCATGGCAGCGTGACCCGTCCCGCGTCCGCAGCCCGATGTCCCAGCGCGCGAGTGGACCTACCGTTGGCGCGATGAGCTCGACTCCCAACGACGCGCGGCGCGAGAGGCTTCTCTGGGCGCTGCCTTTGTTCGTCTCGTTGCTGTTCTGTCTGCCCGCGCTGTGGGCCGATCACTACAACGACGATTGGACGCTGCGGCTCATCAACGCGGGACGCTTGTCGCCGGACGACGCGAACCCGTGGCAGCTCTTCGAGTTTACGCGGTCGCGTGAGCACGCCGGGCGACTGATCGAGGGCGGGTTCATGCCGTGGTGGTCCTCGCCGTCGCTTCGCCTGCGGTTCTTTCGGCCGTTGAGCTCGCTGCTGTTCTCTGCGGAGGCGCACGTCTTCGGCGAAGGACCGCGCGTCGCACACATTCACAGCGTCGCGTGGTTCGCGCTGGTCCTCTGGCTCTGCTCGCAGCTGTTTCGCACGGTCCTCACGCGGAGGATGGCGCTGGTTGCGACGTGGATCGCCGCGCTGTCGCCGCACGCTGTGAACGGAGCGCTGTGGCCGTCCGCGCGCAACGGCCTGTGCGGATCCGCAGCCGCGCTCGCCGCGCTGATCCTGCACGCGCGCGCTCGAACGCAGGACCGCCCCGTCCCGCGGCTGTGGATCTCGGCGCTGTTTCTGCTGGGGCTCGGGTTCGGAGAGATCACGATCGGACTCGTTCCGCTGGCGCTCGCGCTCGAGTGGGCGCTCAACGATCGAGGGTCGTGGAAGCAGCGCCTCGCAGCGACCGCGCCGGTGCTCGTGATCGGCCACGTGTACCTGCTCTTGTACGTGTTGCTCGGCTACGGAGCGGGGGGCTCGGCGCTCTACCTCGACCCTGCGAAAGAGCTCGGCGTCGCGCTCGGCGAGCTCCCGCTTCGCTTGGGAATCCTCGTGTTCGACGGTCTGTTCACGGTGCCCTCCGAGCTCTACTTGCTCGTCCCAACGGCGCGCGTCGGGATCGCGGCGGTCTCGCTCTCGTCGCTGCTCGCGTTGGTGGTGTGGCTTCATCGCACCCGTTCGGACCGCGCCGACACGGATCATCGAGCGGTGATGGCGCTGCTCGTGGGCTCGCTCTTCGCCGCGGCGCCGGGTCTCTTCGGAATCCCCGGCGGTCGTCTTCTCTCGATCGCGATCGTTGGTTTTTCTGCGGCGATCGCAGCGCTCGTCGATCGCGCGCTCGCTCGGCGGCGAGAGCATCGGCTGGGCTCGTGGGCGGTGCTCGTCGCGGTGTTCGTCGTGCGCGCGCTCTTCGCGACGCTGTTTCGTCTGGGCATGACGATGGCGATCGTGACGACCGGCGCGGCGCAGCGGCGCATCGCGACCGAGAGCCGCTTTCAGTGTCCAGAGCGCACCACGTACGCGCTGATCGACGGAGCAGACCCCACCCTCGGAATGTACGCCGCCCCGGCGCTCGCCTACGTGCGTCCGTCCATCGGCGGATCGTTTCGAGTGCTCTCGATGCAGACCGACACGCTCGTCCTCGAGCGCACGGCAGAGCGCTCGATCACCCTCGCTCCCGAGCATGGCGGAACGCTCACCGACTTTATCTTCGCCGACGTGTTTCGCACCCCACGAGAGCGCTTCACCGCAGGTCAGACGCTTCGTCTCGGCACGATGACCGCGCGGGTGATCACCGTTCGTGACGGTCGTCCGCAGCGCGTCGAGTTCAGCTTCGAGTCGTCGTTCGAAGGCGGCGCGACGTGCCTCGTTCGTTGGCGCAACGGGAGGCTCGAGTCCTTCGTTCCTCCTGCGATCGGACAGTCCGTTCGCGTCGCACACGAGCCCGGTCCGGGCGGATTCTGAGCGTCGCGGCCGGGTCGCCCGAGCGCTCAGCGGGCGGGGCGAGGGTCGAGCACGCGGCCCATGAAGAGCACCGCCCCGGTGCGCACATCGCAGATCATGAACACAAAGGGCCGGTCGACGATGAACGGCGTCGGCGGCGCGCTCTCGATGACTCCACCACCTCTTCATGCCGAGCGCCATGAGCGCGCCGCGCAGCGACATGGAGTTCGTCGCCACGCGAAAGCGAGGAAGGCGAAGCGCTACCTGCGTCGGCGTGAGGGCGCTGGCAACGGCCCGAATGCTCCACAGGGCGGAGTCCACCTTCCGTTGCGTGTCGCCCGCGAGTCCGCGTGCTCGTGCGTCGCTCTATCGCAGGGGCCCATGCCTGCGCGTCACGATTGCTCCCTGCGCGCGACGCTCCACTCGACAATCACCAGCGTCGAGATCAACGCGATCTCGCCGAGAAAGTAGGCCACGCCGAGCCAGGTCAACGAGCTGCGGAGCCAAAGAATCAGGCTCAACGTGCACACGCAGTACAACGCGTTTGCGCCCGCGATGCCGAGCAGCCATCGTGCGCCTGCAGCGCGAACACGACACGTCAGCGAGTACACGGCGAAGCACGTTGCGACGACCGAGAGCGGAAGGAGAATGTGTTTCGGCATTCCGAACCAGGGCTCGAACGTGGTCAGGACCGCGCCGAGCATGACGGCGGTGACGAGAGCACCGAGCCCGTCGAGCAAGAACAGTCGCTCGACGGTCAGCGGTGCGAGGATCGATCGGATCGACTTCATCGGAGGTCCCGCCACCGTAGGTGCTGGCCGACGACGGCGCCTTGACGCGCGTCAAAATCAGCGACGACTACGCACGCGGCTGAGGGTCTCCTGGGTCATGCCCAGGTACGAAGCGATGTGGCCCAGTCCGACTCGCTGGGTGATGCCGGGAAATCGCATGAGCAGGTGCTCGTAGCGATCGTTTGCAGACAAGAAGAGCATCCCTTCGAAGCGCTCGACGAGCTCTGCGTACAGGTGCTGGCTGATCTTTCGAACCAGTCGCTCGTGTTCGGGGTGGTCCGCGAGAAAGGCTTCCATCTCGACGCTGTCGAGCACGAGGCACTCGGTGTCTTCGAGGGCGTCGATGCCGTACCGCGACTCTCTGCCGTGGACGATGCTGTCGATCGCCCCGACGACGCCGTCTTCGAGCGCGTAGTGCGCGTCGATCTCCCTCGACTCGACCACGTGAAACGAGCGGAGGAGGCCAGACGTCACCAGGTACAAGCGCGTCGAGCGCTCACCGGGCTCGAGGACGCGTTCGCCCTTCTCGACGCTTCGCGGCGCGAGGATCGGAGCGAAGGCCGAGCGGGCGGCGCGGATGAGCTCCTTCATGACGTAGCCGTGCGCGTTCGCTTCACTGCGCTTCACTGGAAAATACCACGAGAAGCCCAGATCACGCGCCAGTCGCGTCCGCTGCGCTCGACGCATCCCGCCGGCGCGGACACGGTGGCGGTGGGTTGAGCCGCACCCGAAGAGGACGACTGTGCGCTGCAGCCTCCGACGAACACCAACAAGCAGAGCGTCGTCGCGTTGGAGACATGCACGAACGACACTCTGTCGCAGGTCGCCACGACCGGTCGACGATCGATCGCTTACGGCGTCTCCCAGGTGGCGGTGCAGGTCCCGACGAACTCACCGAAGGATCCCCCCGGCGGCGGAGCCCAAGCAGGCGCGGCTTCGTACTGGAAGTACCAGCGATTGCGCGCGATCGAGAAGCCCACGGTGCACACGTCGCCGGTGCTCGTGTTGGCCATGATGGTCGTCTGCAGTCCGTCTCGGACCCGCTGCCGGACGACGCCAGTCGAGCCGCGCATGAAGACCACGTACTGTTCGCCGCCGAAGAACTCGGCGATTCCTGAGTGCGCCCAGCTCTCGCAGCTCACGGGGCCGTTTGGAGGCATCGTTCCGGTGAGCCGCGTGACCAGGCCCGTGGGCATCGCGATCTGCCACCAGCCCATGTCCGCGCCGCCCGAGATGTACAGGATGATTCTGCCGAAGCCCGAGTAGAACCCGTTGTTGAACCCAGCGGAATCCAGCCGCAACGCGCGCGAGAGCATGACGCGACCGGCTCCGAGCGAGCCCGTCGCCGTCAGCTGCCCGAGCGCGACGATCGAGGCGGACGTCCCGCTCGAAGGCGACATTCCCATCGCGTCGAGCATGATGTACGCGGCGCTTCCGCGCAGGTCCGCGACGAGCGTGTCGTGCACAGCGCCCACCGCGGTGATGGTCGACAAGTCGCTCGCGGGAAGCACCACGGTCGAAGTGTCACCGGTGTAGTAAACGAGGTTGTTCGTCGCGACGAGCAGCCCTCGCTGATCGCCCGCGGGCATCGGCGCGCTCTGCACGTCCGCAGAGAGCGTGCAGCCCATGCTGGACATCGTCGCGATGCGGAAGCTCGGGTCTGGAGAGCACGTTCCGCCTGCGCACGACTCGCCCGAGGCGCACGCGCGCCCGCACATCCCGCAGTTCGCGCTGTCGCGGTTGATGTCCGTGCACGTTCCCATCGCGCCGCAACGGATCTCCCCGGCAGCGCAGAACGTCGTGCACGCGCCGTTGACGCACGTGCGATCCGCGGCGCACGCGTTGCCGCAGCGACCGCAGTGCGTGTTCGAAGAGCGCGGGTCCGTGCAGACAGAGCCGCACTGCAAGCTCGGAGGCGTGCAGCCTCCGTCCACCATCGCGAGCGTGCGGCACGTCCCGGCGACGCAGCTCGTCATCGCCCCGCACACCCGGCCACACGCACCACAATTCGAGTTGTCCGAGTTCAAGTCCGCGCAGGTCGCGCCGCACATGGTCGAGCCCATCGTGCACGTTCGCATGCACGCGCCGCCGGAGCAGAACGAGCCCGCGGCGCACGCGGTCCCGCACGCCCCGCAGTTGGCCGGATCCGCGGAGGTGTCGATGCAACGGCCGCCGCACAACACGTTGCCCATCGGGCAGCGGGTCGCGCACGCGCCCATCTCGCACACCTGGCCGGCGGCGCAGCGCGTGCCGCACATGCCGCAGTTGGTCGCGTCGGTGCTGGTGTCGACGCAGCGATCGCCGCACGCGCTCTGTCCCATGGGGCATCGCGTGACGCACGTGCCCGCCTGGCACACTTGCGATGCCGTGCACGCGCGCGTGCAACCGCCGCAGTTGCGCGGGTCGTTCTGCAGATCGACGCACGCGCCGCTGCAGAGGTTCTGCCCCGAGGGGCAGCCCGCGCGGCACGTGCCCATGATGCAGCTCTGCGACGAGGTGCACGCTGTTCCGCACGCACCGCAGTTGAGCGCGTCGGATCGCAGGTCCGCGCAGGCGCCCATGCACATGGTCTGACCTGCACCGCAGACGACCTGGCAGGTGCCCGAAACGCATGCTTGCCCCAAGGCGCACGCGCGGCCACACATGCCGCAGTGACGACGATCCGTCTGCGTGTCGACGCAGAGCTCGCCCGAGGACGCGCCGCCGTCCGCAGGAGCGCCGGCCTCGGACGCGCCCGCGTCGGCCGGAGCGCTCGCGCTGCAGCGGGTGAGCGCGGTGTCACAGACGAGCGAGCAGGCACCGCGGGAACAGACCTGACCGGCGGGGCACGCGTTGCCGCACATCCCGCAGTGGAGGGGGTCGGAGGTGACCGTGACGCAAACGCCGTTGCAGAGCGTTTGGTCCGGCGGGCACGAGGCCTCGCAGCGGCCCATCGAACAGATGGAAGCTCCACGACAGACGTTGCCGCAGGCGCCGCAGTTGCGTCGGTCGGACGCGGTATCGAGGCAGCGTCCCGAGCAAAAGCTCTGTCCCATGGGGCACGGTGTCGTGGCGTCCATCGAGACGGCGTCCATGATTGGAACGTCGGTAGGTGGCGGATTCACGGGCGGAGCGGCGCACGCCGTGAGCGCTGCGAGCGCTCCGGCTGCGATGGCGGCCCGATGAAAGTGAAGCATCGTCGTCGCAGATCTCCTTCTGGAAGAACTCTACCATCCGTACGCGCGACGTTCGTCGCCTCGCCGCCGTTCGAGACGCCTTCGTCGCCCATCGGTCGCGCGCCGAATCGAGAACGGTTTGTTCGACACTCCTCTCCGTTCATCGTGCGGCGACCGGGCGCGGGGTGAGAGCGCGGAGCACATCGGGGCCCGCCGGTCTTGCTCTCTCGGAAATCACCGTCGCGTTCGGGACCGTTGCCGTGTCGATCGGGCGAGGGTCGAGGTGTGCGTCACCCGCTCAGTGGACCGTGATGGTCGGTCATGCTGGACACCTGTGTCGGCTTTCGTTTGCGCGTCCAGTCGGTATCTTCGTGACATGCCAGTCTCCACCACCGGAGCGTCGATCTTCGCGGGCGTCGGCGCGTTGCTCACCCTCGGCGCGCTCGTGGGCTTTGTTCGTCAGCGATCGAAGTTCGCGAAGTGGACGCCAACCCAGGGCGTTATCGTGAGCCATCGTGTGAGGCACTCGAGACGAGACGGCCGTACGCACACGTTTTATCACCCGATCGCTCGCTTTCACGCGGGAGGCCGTGAGTGGCTGTACGAGAGCTCTCTCAGCACGAGCGAGAAGCGCTTCGAAGAAGGCTCGTCCGTCGCGTTGCTCTACGACCCCAACAACCCCGAGTCCGCGACCATCGACACGGTGGGCGAAAAGTACTTCGTCGCGATGCTCGTCGGCGCGATCGGATCGGTGTTCGCGACCGTCGGCGGCTACCTCCTCGGGACGCACTGAGCGCAAGCGTTCGCTGTCGTCGCAGCGCGGAGTCCCTGGCGATCTGTATCCGTTCATGCCAGTGCCGATTCCGCTCGGAGCGCCGTAGGTCCACGCAGGCTGTCCGGCGTTGATCGTGTCGAACGGACCGATGTTCGTCGCGTTGTGGCGATACCAGCGAATCACGCCCGCGGCGTCGACAGCGTAGAGCGCCGGGCCGTCGTTGGTCACGTCGCGGAGGTTCCAGCCGGAGCCGACCTGGCCGAGCTGCCAGACCCCGGAGTCCGAGGACTGTTGGGTGTGCCAATCCTCGGTCAGTGCGCCGTTCGAGGCTCCGTAGAGCGCCTTTGGTGAGTTGTGTGCGCCGACGATGTTCATCACGCCGTCGCGGAAGAGCACGGGGCCGCCCATCAGCATCGGAGCGATGCATGGCTGACCGACTGAGCAGGGAACCGGATTTCGGTTCAAAAATGCACATCCGCAGGAAAATCAGTAGCGGCGTCAACACCCAGGCGGCACCACGCTCGCCTCACGGCCAGAGGCCGAGTCCTCATTGTGCCCCAGTTCTGTGAGGGAAACGAGCAGCGCAGCTTCGGCCCGGAGCCAAGGGGCCGGGCAACAACGCACCTGCGGTGCGGAGCGCAGCGGGCTCGCGC
>LNEO01000427.1 GCA_001465015.1 Deltaproteobacteria bacterium Ga0077539
CACTTGGGGCGCGCGGCAGCGCGGGTGGGGGCCGCGCTCCGCGGCTCGATGTAGAACGTCGTTTCGTCGCTCGATTTGCTACTCTATCTCTCTGTTTCCGCCGTGAAGTTTTCGGCGCCTATGGGCGCATGGGGGGCGCATGGGGGCGCATGCAACAAGTGCATGCGCATGAGCGCCGAGTACGGCGGGGCGTCACGGTCGAGGCGACCGGACGCCGAGAAAGCTGGCTCGAGGCGTCTCCCTCCAAGCGTCAATCGGAAGGCGCGCGATTCTCGGTGCAGGTATTCGCAGAACCGCGCTCGGAACGACGTTCCGAAATGAGCTGTCTCTTCGGCGTCCGGTCGCTTCGATCGTGACGCCCCGCCGTGCACGGCGCTCATGCGCATGCACTCGTTGCATGCGCACCGCGCGCGCGGAGCGCCTCGACTCGGTCGTGCCTGCAGTCGAGTCTCTCCTTTGCGCAGCCCGCGCGGAGCTTCTCGCCCTCTTCGGGCTCGACGCAGCATCCGCATGCAACAAGTAGATGCACCCAGTGGAGTCAGGCACAATCGCGCGGGTTGATGGCAACTGCGACGCACGCCGAGCTCGTCGAGCGAGTCTCCACCGCGGTGACGGCGATCGGACGCCGCACGAAGCTGCTCAGCGACATTGCGTGGCCGAGGTCCGTCGAGGACCAGTTCTTCGCGGACGGCTGCGAGAAGCTTCCGGAGGTTTCGTACGAGTTCGACAACGACGCGCTCGAGGGTCGCGCGGCGGCGTTCGACAGCGTGGCGAAGTCGATCGACGGCGACGGGCACGTGCACGAGTTCTTGCGGGACACGCTGACGTCGTTCGCGGACGCCAATCGACTGTTGTTGGCCGCCGGGACCGTGGAGTTCTACAAGCGCTCGCGGGAGCTGTACGGGGGCGCGCGGACGCGCTTCGTCGGCACCAACATGCGCAACATCGATCTCGCCGAGCACTTGATCGACCGTCTGCGGGTGCACGGGTACGACAGCGAGCACCCGCGTGACGACGAAGAAGAGCCCGAGCAGTGGACGGCCGAGGCGTTCGCCGAGTGGTTGACGGACCGCGCCAACGCGAGACGGCCCAAGATGAAGATCGAGGTCACCGTCGATCCGGCCCTGTCGGCGAAGGTGATCGCGGGTCGAGAGCGCGTTCGCGTGCGGGCCGACACGACGTTCTCGGCGTGGGAGGCGGAGGGATTATGGGCCCATGAAATCGAGACCCACGCCCTCACCGCGCAGAACGGCGCGCTACAGCGAAACGCGCCGTTTCTCGCCGGCGGAGGGCCTCGCACGACGCGCACGCAAGAGGGGCTGGCGGTGTTTGCCGAGCTCGAGGCGCGACGGTTGAGCCCCGCGCGAATGCAGCGCCTCGCCACGCGTGTGCGCCTGGTCGCAGCGGCAGAGGACGGGGCGACGTTCATCGACCTCTTCCGCATGCTCACGGCGCAGGGGTCCAACGCGCGCGACGCCTACCTCGACGCCCAACGCGTATGCCGCGGAGGAAAGGTCACCGGCGGCGCTCCCTTCACCAAGGACGCTTGCTATCTCGCGGGAATGGTCGAGGTCTACACGTTCTTGAGCACGTTTGCGCGCGGCGGCCATCGCGACGAGCTGGCGATGCTGCTGGCAGGACGGTGCGCGATCGACGACCTCGACGCGCTGGTGGTGTTGCGGCGCGAGGGCGTGCTCGACCCGCCGAGGTTTGTTCCGGCGTGGTTCGCCAACTGGAGGGGGCTCTTGCCGTACTTCGCGTTTACGAGCTTCTTCAACGGGCTGTGCCTCGACGCGGTCGAAGCGCGCTTCGCGCCGCTCATCGAGCTCGCGGCGGCGCAGACCCACAGCGATCCTCCGCCCATGGCGCGATCGTGATTCACTCGACCCGCTGGATCGTCGTTGCGATCGTGTAGCGCCGCCCGGCCACGAGGGTGACTCGCGTGGAGTTCACGTCGGCGTTGGGGCAGCGCAGCTGCAGGGTGACTGGACCGGGCGTCGTCGGCGTCCACGGGTTGGAGGGCGAGGGGGTGATGAGTTGCTGGTCGCCGCCGACGATGATCTCTGCGACGCAAGGCCCCTCGACGCGGATCCAGGGGACGAGTTGAATACTTGTGCGAAGGATCGCCGCGCAGCGTGATCGTGCCCGCGCCCGCGCGGGGGTCCTCGGCGCGCGATCCGCGTTGCGAACGCACGCGATTCCATGTTGGAGCGCGAGCAGCGGCGCGCCGCGCTCTGCGCCGAGCGTCGCGAACGTCTGCGCCACGAAGCTCTCGGCCACGGCGAGCGAGAGGTGATCGCTCGCGTCGAGCAATCGCAAACACTGCGCGAGCTGCTCGGCGCCACGCATGGTGCTCGCGTCGCTCGAGTGTCCGCAGGAGGTGAAGAGACGAAAACGCTCGCGCGCCTCGGGCGAGACCGACGGAGCGTCCGCCCGCGTCGTCGCTGAAATCATGGTCACCGCGAACGCCGTGATCGTCGCGAGCGAGCGGGCCGTCATGGCTCATCCAGTCCTTCGGCAGCCGCAGCTCGGGGGTTCGTCTCGGATGATCGGGCTCAAGCAGACGTGTGGACGAACGGGCGCGATCACGGTCGCGTCGATCACCTCGTGAGGGAGGTTCTCGACGTCGAGCATCTCGTCGAGCGAGGGCTCGGCGCTGGCGTCTTCGGCGGTCGCTCCGCTGTCAGGGCTGGGCGCATCGGCGGTCGCGGCGTCTCTTCGCGCAGCGCGCGGCGCGCGTTGGGCATGCGCGTCGCGAACGCACACAGGGTTGACCGCAGGCGCTGCGACGCTGAGCGACACGCCTGCGAGCGCCGCGGACACGAGCACCGCGCGTCGACGGAGGATCGCGCGCCGATCGATCTCGTCGCGTTCGTCGCGTGCGTTGGAGTCGTTTGAGTCGGAGCCGTCTTCGTCCTCGTGGGACATACTCGTTCTGCCTTTGTAATCGCAGTGTGACCCGCGGTCACTGAAAGTTCTGAACCATCCAGCCGCCCGCCGAGAAGCCGCACGCGACGCGAGAGAGCCGCACGCGATTGCCCATGTAGATGTAGTCGCCGACCATGTTGAGGTAGTGGCCGTGGGGGATGCTCCACATGCCGTCGGGCGAGGGGCCTTCGGCCCACATTTGCGCGAGGCAGCCGTTGAGGGCCTCGGGTCCGCCGTAGCGCGGGCACTCGTTTTGCGCGTTGCCGCGCGGAGAGCAGATGCTCATCGAGAAGCCGTTGTGCGCAACGTTGGTCATCGCGTCGAAGGCCGCCTGGCGATCGGCGCACGCTTCGCCGTCGGTCCATCGCTCGTATGGAGGAAGCGAGAGCATCGCGCGGTACCGATTGATCTCGGCGACGCACGCCACGCGGGCGGCTGCGTAGGGATCCGCAGAGGGCGCGTCGGGCTGCTGCTGAACGTCCGCGGGAGGCACGCGCGTGTCGCTCGCGGGCGCGTCGAGAGCGACGTCTCGTGGGCTGCTCGTGTCGAGCGCTGCGTCGCGCGACGCGGCGTCGATGAAGGGAGACGGCTCGGCGCAGGAGGCGGCGATCGCGGACAACGCGAAGCAACGAGCGATCTTCGAGCCGTGCATGAGCGCATTGTCGCGCGCGAGCGCCGCCGAGTGAACGTCGAAGCGCGAGTTCGATGCGATGGCTCGTCGGCGCGCTCGACGAGGGGGACTCGGGTGCGGAGGTCTGGCGCGACGTGGGCGTTCGCTCGGTGGCAGATTCTCGCTGCGTCTGCCGTTCGAGGGACCGTGGAATATCCGGTATTGCGAGGTCACGCCCAACTTGCGCGCGATGCGCTGCGGCTCCTCGCCCCCTCGGCGCATCGCAGGCAGCGATGGTGCGCGGGGTGCTCGCGTGCGAGCCTCTCGCTCGCGATGAAGGCCGCTGCACACAAGGCGTCGCGTGCACCGGGGGTCGCCCTTCCCGAGACGGACCACACGGGCGAGAGCATTCTGCAGGCG
>LNEO01000428.1 GCA_001465015.1 Deltaproteobacteria bacterium Ga0077539
GCGGCAGCGCGGGTGGGGGCCGCGCGCCGCGGCTCGATGTAAAACGTCGTTCTGTCTCTCGATTCACAGCTCAAACTCTCTACTGTCGCCACAGAGTGTTCGGCGCCTATGCCCCGCGACCGGGCCGAGCAACGCGCTCGAAATTCGGTACAGCAAAAGCAGTATTTTCCTCCAGGGCTGTTGCATCACGATTGGCGAGATGTTGGGATCGGTGGGGTCTCCACGATCGGCAATCGCGCCGATCGTTGGAGAGGAAAGGGGCGGTTTGCCTTGAGTCATTCCAGCGGTTCTTCCTCTTTTGTGTTGGTCGTCTCCGTCCTCGCGTCGCTCGCGCTGCGCACGAGCGACGCTCTCGCCTGCGGGGCCTGCACTTATCCACCCACGCCCACAATCAGCCGCGCCACTGCGGTGATGGATCACCGCATGGTGCTCTCGCTCACCTCCGAGCAAACCGTGCTGTGGGATCAGATTCGGTTCTCCGGAGACCCACGGCAGTTCTTGTGGATCTTGCCGGTGGCCGACGCGACCTCGTCGTCCGTCGAAATCGCCGTCGGCAGCAGCGCATTCATCGACGCCATCGACGAGTACTCTGCGCCTGCGATTTACGCGCCCGAAGTCCGTTGCTCCGATGGCGGCGTCGCCGTCTCGCCGTGGTCGAGAGCCGACGCATCGGCGCCAGGCGCGATCGCGTCACAGTCCTCCGAACAGACAGCGCTCGGCTCGACGCGACGCGCGGCCGTCGGTCCCTACGCGGCGGAGCTCGTTCGCGCGCGAGACGGATCGCTCGCGACGTGGCTGCGCGATCGAGGATTCGCGGTCGGCACCGAGAGCGAATCGATCATTCGCCACTACGAGACCATGCGCTTCGACTTCGTCGTCGTGCAGTTTCGTCCAGGCGCCGATGTCACGCAGATGGAGCCGATCCGCATCAGCACGCGCGGGTACAACCCTGTGCTGCCTCTTCGATTCGCCGCGATCGGCGCAGGAGACAACGTCGGCTTGACGCTCATGGTGGTCGCCGAGAGCGCGATGGTCCCGGCGTCGTGGCAGACGCGCACGATCGACTCTCGAGACATTGTGTGGAGCGTCGCCGGAAACGCCAGCAACTATCGAGCGCTGCTCGCCAGCTCGTTTCGAGGCAGCGAACCTCCGTGGATTCTCGAGTCGGCCTCGCGCGCGACCTTCTCGGACCTGAGTCTGCGCGCCACCGGACGCACGATGACGGCATCGCGACTTCCGGACATCGGGATTCTTCATGCGGACTGCCCGTTTCCCGACGAGTCCGCAGCGCCGATCCGCGGTCCCGACCTCGATGGCTCCGCGGATGGAGCGGCGAGCGATGACGACGCAAGCGCACCGACGGGTGACGGCGGTGATCCGCGATGTGCGCCTCGCCCGTCGAGCCTGGCCGTGAGTCCATCGGCACCCGCGCCGCAACCGGATCTGCCGACGATCGCGGCGCTGATGAGAAGCTCGCGCATCGTCACGAGGCTTCACATCCGCATCGGCGCGAGCGCGTTCGCACGAGACCTTCGACTCGAGCCGTCGCTCGACGAGGTTGCTGTCGAACGCTACCCGTCGAGCGCCGTCGACACCAGCAGGGTGTGTCCCACGCTGGGTCAGACTCAGCCCGCTCTCGCGCGGCTCGACCCTGGGTGCCGCTGCGCGACGCCCGGCTCGACGCGCGCTCCTTCGCGAAGCGTGCTCGCGCTCGCTGGTGTGTGCGCTGCGTTGGCGCTCGCGCGGCAGCGACGCGCACCGCGCAAGGCGCTTGCTGAAGGGCGCTCGACGTCGGGATCGCTCGGCTCCCCCCGGCAGCCCGAGTGACATGATCGACTGGAGGTCGCCGTTTCTGGCGCGGTCGATCGACGCGTCTTGCGCGGCCTCGCGTCCTCGTGCCTGACGATCGCGCCGAACACAGCGCGCATCGTCGCGAGTCCGACGCCTGTCTCGAACGTCTCGCGCTCTTCGAAGCTACCGCGCGCGTAGCGCGACGATCGCGGCGTGGGGTGCGAGCGTCACTTCGCGGTGATCGAGCGCGCAGCCCCGATCGCTCGTAGCGAGCAGCGTCGCGCCGTCGTCGAGGCGCACCCTGGCTGGGGAGTCTCCGAGGTTGGCGGCGATCGTGAGGCGCTCGCCTGCGGCGATGCGATCGAAGCGGATCACGTCGCGCGCTTCTTCGGGAGCGAGCTCGAGCGCGCCTTCGCGCAGCGCCGCTCGCTCGGTGCGAAGCGCGAGCAGCGTTCGGTACCACGCGAAGAGCGAGTCTGGATCGCGCGCTTCTGTCTCGACGTTGCGCTCGCGCCAGTTGTCGTGAAGCGGGAGCCAGGGAGTGACCCCTTCGGGGCAGAAGCCGCCGTTGGGACCGGCGGTCCATTGCATCGGTGTACGGACCTCGTCGCGGTTGAGCCGCTCTGGGAGCGCTCGATTGAGCCACTCGGGCAGGCGCTTGCCGACCACGTTGGCCACGGGGTCCTTCGCGTCGGCGAGGGGGATGTATCGGTTCTCCATCGCGATCTCTTGCCCCTGGTAGAGCACGGGAACGCCGCGCAGCGTGCAGAGCAGCGCGGCGAGCACCCTCGCCTTTCGCTGGTCACCGCCCAAGCGAGAGAGGCTCCGCGTGCGATCGTGGTTCTCGAGCACGTACGTCGGCGCCATGGGAGCAGGAAAATCTCGCTCGAAGCGCTCGATCAACGCTCGGTACACGCTCGCCGAATAGCGCGCCGCGAGGAAGTCGAAGAGAAACACCAGGTGCAGTCCCGCGCGGTCGCCGTCGGAGACGTAGCGACGCAGCACCGACGAGGGTCCGAAGACCTCCCCGAGCAGCACGCGGTCGGGCGCGAATTCGTCGCAGATCGCGCGAAGGTCGCCCGCGAGGGCGAAGCAGTCCTCGGTGTTGAGCGTGCGGTTCGGCGTCTGGAGCCTCGGAATGCCGCCGTAAATCCTGGGCCACCGGTCGTTGTCGCGGAGCGCGGCGTCTTGCATGCACGAGCCGAAGATGTCGAGACGAAAGCCGTCGACCCCGCGTCGCAGCCACATCCGCACCATGTCGAACATCTCGGCCCGCACCTCGGCGTTGCGCCAGTTGAGGTCCGGTTGAAACGACAGAAACGACGCGAGGTACCACTGCTGTCGCTCCTCGCACCACTGCCAGGCGCGGGGCAGTTGAAGCTCCGATCGCCAGTTGTTCGGGGGCGCTGGGCGACCGAGTCGGTCGCGCTTTGCGTCGGCCCACACGTACCAGTCGGCCTTCGGATTCGTCCGAGAAGACCGCGACTCGATGAACCACGGGTGCTCGTCGCTGGTGTGGTTGAGGACGAGGTCGAAGACGATCGCGAGCCCGCGCCGATGCGCCTCGTCGATCAGACGCTGCGCGTCCTCGAGCGTGCCGTACTCCGGCGCCACGTCGCGGTAGCCCGAGACGTCGTAGCCGAAATCACGCTGCGGCGAGCAGAAGAAGGGCGAGAGCCACACCGTCTCTACGCCGAGCTCGACGAGGTGATCGAGGCGCGA
Organism: Deltaproteobacteria bacterium Ga0077539; assembly: GCA_001465015.1. GTDB lineage: Bacteria > Myxococcota_A > Polyangia > Polyangiales. The sequence goes on from LNEO01000428.1 coordinate 3,514, forward strand.
CACGACGCCCGGCAGGTCTCCGATGCCGTCGCCGTTGGAGTCAGCGAAGCTCCGCGGATAGACCTGATAGATCGAAGTCGAGGCCCACCAGGGCTTTGCGGCGCGCATGGTCGCGACGATACGCGCTGCGCCCGTGCCCGAGAGCGGCGTCGACACGACTGCGATTTTCCGTTCTTCGATCGCGCGGCGAAGTGACTCGCCATCGCTCGTCCAACCGTTGAACAATCCGGGGCTACGGACCGTCGACACTGCCTGCGAACCCCACCGCGGCCTACGGATCGGGCCGAGAAAGAGCCGTCACGCATGCCCTCGAACAGCGATCAAACCCAGTGGATTCAGTGCGCGACGTGCGCGCGACACGTGCGTGCTCGTGACGGCGGCTGTCCGTTTTGCGCCCGCGACGCGCGGGACTCCTCGCCGGCGATCAGGCCGGCCGCCATCGTGATCGCGGCGATCGTCGCCCTCGCGCCCGCGCAGTCCACGGCCGAGTTGCGCGCTGGCGGCGCCGGGGCTCAGCGCGGGGCGCAGGCGATGGACGTTCAAGCGTACGGCGCTCCGGCCCCGGCGTATGGGCTCGCGCCGCCGCGCGTCCCGCCGCCGTCGTCCGGCGGAGTGACCGTCGAAAACGTCAGGGTCTCGGGCGGCTCGATGGCGGTCTATCGCGCGATCATCGAGCGCTCGCGGCTCTACGGTCAGTCGTGCGCGCGCTCGACGGCGCGGACCGAGCCGGTGTCCCCGGACGCAACGGTCACGATCACGGTCACTGTTCCTGCGGCGAACGCTCGGACGACGCCGAGGGTCGTGGTGCGCGCGCCGAGGCTGCCGGCCGGGATGCGAACGTGTCTCGAGGGCGCCCTCGGGAGGCTACCGTGGACGCGTCCGACGACCGGAAGAGTGACAGCGCAGTGGCTGCTCCGCTTCCGAGGCGTCGACGCTTGATCGCTCGCGCGACTTCGTCGCGTAACCACAGATCGAAACCGCTGGTGCATACTCGACGCATCCGATGACGAGCGCGGCGTTTGAAAAACTTGGCTCTGCGGGCGACGTCGAGTTCTGGCAGCGGGGCGACGTCATCGCGATCTGGCAAAAGGGCGTCTACTCGATCGCCGCTGCCGAATACGACTTCGGCCATGCACGGCTGCGCAAGAGCTATCCCGCGGGGCTGCGGATGATGGTCATCGTCGATCCAGGCGCGCCGCCACCAGAAGACGCGGTGCGAAAGCGCATCGCCAACTTCGACCCCTCGCTGCAGCGAGCGCTTGCAAGCGTGACGCTCGCCACTGGATTTCGCGCGGCGCTCGTGACCTCGGTGGTCTCGGGGCTGATGACCCTGGCGCGGAGCCGCACGCCGATGCGCGCGTTTTCGACGACGCGCGAGGCCGCCCAGTGGCTCGGCACCTTCGCGACGCCGGACGATGGCCCGCAGCTCGCGGCGGCGCTCGACGCGCTCGTCGCGAAGTGAGCCTCGAGCGCGGCGCCCCCGCTGGATCGACACGGTTTTCTCTGGTGATTCGAGGCGCTTCGACGCGAGATCGGGCAACATCGCCCGATGCGCGTGCGTGGACTGCTGCTGTTGCTCAGCGTCGTGTCCGCCTGCGAAGAGAGGGCGCTCGTCGACGCTGGGCCGCGCGCGGACCACGCGCAGTGAGTCGACGGATCGGATCGGTTCTTCGGCGACGAGAAGAACCCTCGCCCCGCCACCGCGGCGGGCAACGACTTCGATTGGCGCGTGCTCTCGTGGGAGCTCATCGCTCCGCCGGAGGCGAGGCGCGTGCTTCTCTGGCTGACCGCGCACCATCCGGGGCGAGTCGACTTCGACAACGTGTCCATCACCCTGGCGCCTTGAACCGCGCGGATCGCTGAACTTCAGCGCGAGCTGCGTCTCAGGCGAGCGACGTCCTTCAACCCGACGCGCTCGCAGCGCGCGTTGGCAGCGCCGTAGACCGATCTACGAACGTGGCGATCCCGCTCTTTTCGTTGGCCGCGCGTGCCAGGGCGCGCTCCTCGTCCGAGGCGTAGTCGCGGTCCCACGCGAGCACCTTCGGAGTCATGAGCGCGTGCCAGAGCGGCGGAATCATCGCGACGACGAGCGTGGTGAGGTAGCCGCCGATCATCATCGGCGCGTCGGGGTACGGGCGAAGGTCTTGATACGCCACCTCGCCTTGCGCGTGATGGTGCGAGTGGCGCGTGAGGTTGAACATCGTCCACGAGCTGAGGCGACGATTGGTGTTCCACGAGTGGCGGGGCTGCACGGGGAGCGCGGGGTTTCGCACCATTCCGTAGTGCTCCATGTAGTTGACGATCTCGAGCAGCGCCTTGCCCCACAGCGCGCACGCGATGAAGTATCCCGCGCCGGTGATCCCTCCGATGGCGGCGGCGATCGCCACCAACACAGCGCTCATCGCGTAGCCGCGCAGCACCGCGTTGCGCAGAGAAAACACAGGCAGCTTGCGCTTAGCGAGCCGCGCGGCCTCGATCTTCCACGCGCTCGCGTTGCCCTTGATCGTCGAGGCGATCACGTGAAAGTACACGTTGCGTCCGCGCGGAGCGGTCGCGGGGTCCTCCGTCGTCGAGACGTAGCGGTGATGTCCGTACACGTGCTCGATCGCGAACGAAGCGTCGAAGCTAAACGAGAGCAACCACCGACCGACGAGCATCGAGAGCGGGTCCCAGGTGCGGTGGGTGAGCTCGTGCGCGGGGATCGTTCCGATCATGCCGATCATCAGACCCGTGAGTCCCCATCCCGCGACGTGCTGGCCGGTCGTCGTCGCAGCGCGCGCGGCCAACAGGTCGACGCCCGTGAGCGACGAGAGCCACGCTCCGATCCCGAACGGGTCGCTGGCGCTCACGCTCCAGACGGAGGCGAACACGATCAACGACAACAGCGGCAGCGCCAACCAGAGCTGCACCGTCAGGATCCAGGGGTGACGAAAGCGAGGCGTGCTCGTGTCGTCGCCGCTCACCGCGTCGCCGAGCACATAGAACGCGAGCAGCGCGACGAGCCCGATCGTCAGAAACTTTCCCCCAGCGAACAGCGCCGCCGCGACGCTGAGCCCCACGGCGTGAAAGAGAAAGTACTTGAGGTAGTGCAGCGCGCCCGCGGGCGCATCGCTCTCGCTGCTCGTCGAGGGACCGGGCCCTGCGCTCGCTTTGGGCGCGACGTCCGCGCGCGTCGTGAAGCGATCGAAGCGCGCGCGGTCCCGCGAGACGCCCTTGGACTCGAGCACTGGAATGGCCGCGTCGATCATCGCCGGCGGCCCGCAGAGGTACGCGGTGGCGTCGGGCTCGATCAGCGACGGGAGCACGTCGGTCACCATTCCCCGCGCGCCCCTCCATCGCGAGCCCGCGCGCTCGTGGGACAACACCGCAACGAATCGAAGCTCGCCGCGCCAGGCCTTCGTAAGCGCTTCGATGCGATCGAGCGCGTAGAGGTCTCTCTCTTCGCGGGCGCCGAACACGAGCGTGACCGGGCGCGCCGCGCCCTTCGCGAGGGCGTCCTCGAGCATCGCGAGGATCGGCGCGAGACCGCTCCCTCCGGCGACCATGAGCACAGGACCGTCGCCGTCGCGAAGCCAGAAGTCTCCGTTCGGGCCTTCGACGGTGAGCGCTTCTCCGAGCAGATCGCGGTCGTTGATGAAGGACGAGAGCGCGCCTCCGGGCACCTTGCGGACGAAGAACTCGATGACGCCCTGGTCGTTTGGCGGCGCGGCGAAGGAGTACGACCGTCGCACGTCGCCGAGCGCGTCGAAGCACAAGTCCGCGCACTGCCCTGCGCGAAAGGTCATCGCTCGATCGAGCTTCACGGTCAGCCTGGTGATGTCGTGCGCGAGCTTCTCTTGCGCGATCACTCGGCCGCGGGCGCGCTGCGTCGCCGAGGAGGGTCCGAGCTCGACCTCCACCCGCACGTCGCTCTCTGCGACGCTCTGGCACGCGAGGATGTAGCCCTCTTCGATCTCCTTGGCGGTGAGCAGGTAGCCCGTCTCGGTGAGCTCCTTCACGGTGCCCTCGGCGAGCTTGCACTTGCAGCTCCCGCAGCCGCCGACGCGGCAGCTGTTCGGAAAGTTCACGCCGCTCCGAAGCGCTGCGTCGAGCAGCGTCTCTCTCGGTCGAAGCGTGACGAGCTGATCGTTGATCTTCGCGGTGCGATCCGATGCGTTGGCTTTGTCCATGGCGGCTCCGTCCTCGAAGAGGCTAGCGATCGGACACGGGTCATTTCTGGACATCCAGGGGTCATTTGTAGACACTCCCTCGGTGGTCGATCGAGGACGAGAGAGCGCGTCGCTGTTCGTTCCAGCGGTGTATTTGCGGCAGATCGCGGCGCAGGTGGAGGCGCTCGGCGCCGACGTCGAGCGGTGGCTCGAGCGGGCGGGCCTCGGCGTAAGGGCGCTCGACGAGCTCGACAAAGGGATCGAGCTCGCGGTGTTTCGCGCGCTGATCATCGACGCGATGAAGGTCACCGGCGAGCCCGCGCTCGGGTTGCTCATCGGTCAACGGCTGCCCATGCAGACGCACGGATCGCTCGGCTACGCTGCGCTCAGCAGCGGAACGATCCGTCAGGCGCTCGATCTCTTCGCTGCCTTCACGCGAACGCGCTTCTCGCTGGTCGACGTGAGCGTCATCGAGCGCCGCGACGAGGTGCGCGTGCGGGTCGTCGCAGAGCCTTCGCTCGGCGACGCGATCCGTCCCGTGCTCGAGGCGGTGAGCATGGCCACCAAGGACATCCTCGACACGATCTCGATGGGCGCGTGTCCGGCGCGGTACTTCGCGTTCTCCTTCGAGGAGCCGGAGTACGCAACGTTTGCTCGGCAGACGCTCGGCTGCGAGCTGCGGTATCGCTCGTCGTGGTCGGGCATCGCGCTGGCGCGCAAGGGGCTCGACGCGCCGCTGCGCGCGGCGGATCCGCTGGCGTTTCGCGAGGCAGTGCGCATTTGCGAGCGAGAGCTCGAGCGCATCGCGACCACGGACACGTTCGAAGGTCGCGTGCGGCGCGCGGTGATCGAGCACCACAACGGAGTTCCTTCGCTCGAGCTCTGCGCGCGGATGCTCGGAGTCACGCCTCGCACCCTGCATCGACGGCTCGCCGCGGAGGGGACGAGCTTTCGCGCGATCATCGAGGCGGTTCGAAGCCAGCTCGCGAGAGAGCTCATCGACTCCAAGCGCTTCTCGCTGCAAGAGGTCGCCTATCGGCTGGGATACACGGACTTCGCGAACTTTCGCCGGGCGTTCAAGCGCTGGGAAGGCGCCGCGCCGAGCGTGTACGCGCGCGAGGGGCGCGGGTCGACAGAGTGACTCGCGAGCGGTGCATCGGCGGGCTCACGTGGGCGCGCTCACCGCGATTTCGAGGTTGTGCGCGAGCGCGTCGAGCTTCGCTGCCTTCTTCTTCGGTCCTCGATCGATCGCTGCTTGCACGAGGCGCGACAGCTCATCACGCGGGGATCGATGCCGTTGCCAATACAAGAGCCACCCCTGGTCTGCGCGGGGATCATCTCGGGATCCGACAAGAGCCCTTCGACGAGCGGCGAAAGCGCCTCGCGCTCGAGAACCACGGCGTAGCGCTCGACGCCGCGCAGCATGGGAGCGGCCTCGATGGGCGCTCGCTTCGCAAAGACGACCATGCGCTCGACGAGCGTCGCCTGAGCTACGACCGGCGCGTCGTCGGGATCGAACCCCGACTTCGCGAACAACGCGCGTATCTTCGTCACGACCTCGTCGCGAATCTCAGCTCTTTTCGCGGCGGATCCGGCGACGGCGATCACCGGGGGCGCGAGGCCTAGCGCCCGCCATTCAACGAGCTTTCCGTTGTACGCCAGAACCTTCGCCGACGCGCACTGGTAGTAGAGCGCAGCGGCGATCGGCTCCGCTGGATTGCGCCGCGTGATTTCAGGGGGCGCTGTCGAGGCCGAGCCGTTGGGCTACGAGCGCGTCCGCGACGGGATACACGCGCTCGAATGGAGTCTCGAGCCGCTCGAGCTCGTGCGCCCGAACGCGCTCGTGTTGCGCGCGGACAAACTCGGTCACGTCCTCGACCGAGACCAGCGCGTCTTCGGCGAGCGAGCGCAGGGCGGGGCCGCGGAGGCCGAGCTGAATCGCGCGACGCCGCTGCGGCTCTCCGTGCGGACCGTGGTCGGGGTCCCACTGCAAGCGCACCGTCGAGCGCTTCGACGCTGCGCTCCACGAGGAGCTATCGCCGTAGACCTCGGAGACGTAGCTCGAGTGAACCGCGAGCGAGAGCCAATGGTCGAAGGCCTCGCGGGTCACTTCGAGAGAGAGCACCCGCTCTTGGGATTCTTTGGTGGCCCAGCCGCAGCGGTACATCATCCAGAGAAAGTTGGGCTTCACCCAGCTCATGCGCTCGAAGCTGAAGCCACCGCCGCCCAACTTCTGCTCGCGCGCCGCGCTCTCGGCGATCGATGGGCAGTATGCCTGATAGACGAACACCGTTCGCTCTGTGTATCGCGCGAGGATATGCCGACCGCTCGAAGGCCATCGCGCGCGTTGCTCTGTGTACCGCTCGAGAAGCATGTCTCTGACCGAGCGCGATACTTCGTAACTATTTACAACTAAGTCAAGTACGAAGGTCGATCACGGGACATCTGCAGGCAGCAACCGAGCCCAGCACCCCGGGGGGGCGAGCGCGCGATCCGTCGTGCGTAGCCGTCCACCGAACGAGCGCGCCTACCACTGCATGCGCACCGCGTGTTGGCGGGTGAGGCGATCGCCAGAGCCCAATTGGCCGGAGGCGTTTTCACCCCAGCACACGGCGGCGCCCGCGCTCGTCCGCGCGCAGAAATGGTTCAAGCTGCCGGAGATCTGCGTCACGCCTGTGAGCGGAGCGCACCCGCTTCCGTCCGGGTCGCACACTTCGACCGGCTGGGGACCGTACCGCATCCCCTCGCTGAGCGTCCGTCGACCGAGCGTGCCGCGCACGGCCATGTGTTGGCCCCAGCAGACCACGGCGCCGTCGCTCTGGATCGCGCACGCGGCGTCGACCGTCAGCGCGACTCCGAGCGCAGCTCCCGCGACAGGAAGCGCGATCCGCACGGATCCCTCGACGACCTGCGCGCCCATCGGTCCCACCGGAGGCCGCAGCCCGCTTCCCGAGACGATGCTGCCGCACCACACGCCGCCCGCGGCATCGATTCCGCACGTCGCGATGTGCCGCGCGCCCGCGATGCGCGTGGGCGTGTCCGCGATCGATCGAAGCGCAGGAGCGCCCGCGAGGATCGCGACCGGCGGGGCCGGAGTGCCGGTGCCGCCCGCGTACGACAGCAACCCGTCGCCCCAGCAACCGACCTGGCCGTTGGATCGAAGCGCGCACGCGGTCGAGGTCTCGTTGGATCCCTCGTCGATCGCCGTGAGCTGCAGCACCGGGCCGACGAGCGTGGCGTACGCGTCCTCGACCGCCGGCGGGTTGCCCGAGAACGGGCTGCGTAGCCACCCCAATTGGCGGCCCCAGCAATACACCTCGGCAGCGTTGGACATGCACGCGCCTGTGTACGTCGACACGTAGCCGCGCACATCGAGCGGGTCGAACGCAGGCGTCGCGCCCACGGGTGACCGAATGGCGAGAGTCACCGCCGGATCCACGCTCGGCGCCGCGCTGCGGACGCCTGCTTGAGCCCGACCGTTGGTGCCCCAGCACTGCGGCGGCATTCCGTCGCGAAACGCACAGCCGTTGTTGAACGAGCACCGCACCGCGGTCGCTCCTGTGACGCCGACGACGCGCGTCAAGATCGTGCGATCGACATTGGACGCCGCGCCGAGCGCCGAGGCCCTTCCTGCGCTGTAGACCGTTCCGTCGCTGGCCAGGACGCACGTGTGCTCGTGACCGACGCTCACCGCCGCCGCCGTGACGCAGCGACCCGCGCTGCACGTCGTGGCGCACGGGTTGTTGCACCGCCCGCAGTGCGCGGGATCCGCGCCGAGGTCCGCGCAACGACCGTTGCACACCTCGGGCATCGTCCCGACGCATCGCTGACCGTCCACCACGACGTCGCGAGCCACTTGCGCATCGGCAACGTCGAGCGCGTCGGGCAGCGCTCCGTCCGACGGTGGAACGGTCACGTCCGCGGCGTCGATGGGAGGAGGCCCGCCATCCTCCGGCGCGAATCGCGGGAGATCCTGCTGCTCTTGCGCGCTGACCGGCGTCGAGCAGAGGCGCGACTGGGGATCACACGTGCCCGCCATGCGCGCGCCGCACTCGCTGTCGTCTCGACACGTCCACCAGCACCCGCGCGCGGCGCACACGCTGCCGACAGGACAATCTCGGTCCGACGCGCAGATCGAGCGCTCGGACGGAAGGACGCACACGCGCTTGCCGGGGTCGTCCGACGCACCACAAATCAAGGTCGCCATACAGTCACGGTTGGTCCGGCACTGCGCGCGGCAACGATTCGCCGCGCACACGAGCGGCGACGCGCAGTCGTCGTTGAACACGCACTGCTGCCCCTGCGTTCGCGGCGGCGCGACACAGGCGCCAAGGCTCGCCCATACAATCAACCCGAGCGCTACAAGCCGCAGCGACTCCCACCGAGGGCTCATCGTTGGACGGTCGCACGCTGCCCTCGAAACATCAACGACAGGCGCCAGCGTTCACGGCTGCCTCCCACGACGCCCTCACACCGCAGCGATTGCAAGGCCCATCGCGCCCCCCGCTGAGCTACACCACAACTCGGTGATCTTCCCGGTGATCGACACGGCCTCACACCGCCCGTTCAAGCGGCTACGCCGCGCGCTCCTGATCCCTGCGTTGCTCGCGATTGGGTGCGCGCCCATGCCTTCGGCGCAGTCCGGCGCTCGGGTTCATTCGAACAGCGGCCTGCAACGCGCGCCGCTCGTCGACGCGAGCTCGACGCTCGTCGACGCGAGCTCGACGCTCGTCGACGCGAGCTCGACGCTCGACGCGACGCTTGGGGATGCAGCCTCGTCGATCGCGGACGCGGCGCTCGCGCGCCCGACGGCATCCGAGGGCTCTTCGTTGCGCGACGAGCCGATCGAGTCGTTCTCCGATCCGCGCGCGCTCGAGCAGCTCGCGCGCAACCCCGCATGGCACCCCGAGAGCGACGCGCCAGAGCTCATCGAGGGCCTCGAAGACCCTCTCTTTTGTCAGGGAGGAACGTCGTATCAGTCCTGTGTGTCCGAGCCGTGCCACGAGGGCGTCGGCGAGCCCTGTCGCGCGGGCTGCGCGCGGGCTTGCACCACCTGCGACGCGCGCTGTCGCGTAGACTGCGCGAGCTGTCACCGCGCGTGCGCCGACGACGCGTGCCGAGCGCGCTGCGCGAGCACGTGCGGCCGCTGCCTGGACTCTTGTCGAACGACCAAAGACCGATGCGTCTCTGGCGAGTGCGCGCGCCGCTATCAGGCGTGCTACGCGCGCTTCGGCGCAGACTTTGTGCGCGCTTGCTTGCCCGCGTGCCAACGCTGCACCGCGCGGTGCGAGCGCGCCGAACAGCAAGGACAGTGCGTGCATCGCTGCGCGCTTCGTCGATGCTCCCGCGACCAGGCTGCGTGGTGCGTCATGACCGGTCCCGTCGACCCGCGCCGAACGGACGAGCGTTGATCGCCGCGGATCGTGTATGTCGCAAACACGACGCTCTCTATCCTGAAGCGACCGTCGAGACGTGAAGCGAAATCGCGAGCGCGAGCGAGTCGTGAGATACCGCCGCCACCATGACCGCGATCAACGCCGCGAACCCATCGTGGAAGACCGTCTCTCGGGCCGCGATCAGCGCTACCAACCTCGTGGCCGCGTGCGTCGACCCGCGCACTCGCCGAGCGCGACTCGCCATCGCGAACGACTCGCCCGCGCCCGCGGAGGACGACGACCGCGGTCGAATCGAGCTCTGGCAGTGGGCCGACGATCGCTGGACCAAGACGCACGAGGGGCTCTTTCCTACGCGTGACGGCGCGCCCTTTGGCGGCACTCTGCTTTTGTTTTCGCAGAGCGAATCGAGGTCGCTGCGCGTCGCGCTCGGCTGCGACGGCGGCGTGCTTCGCGTGCTCGACCCGGACCGCCCGCTCGACGAGAAGCGCTATACGCACCAGTCGATTCCGTCGTTCGCGACGCACGCGTGGGCGTTCGAGGACGTTCGCGCGGGGCACGTGTGGATCGTCGCGAGCGACGGCGATCGCTCGTCGCTCTTTCGATGGACCGAAGACGCGCTCGAGCTCGCGGCGACGGGGCCGTACTTCGTTCGCTGCGCTCTCGACGAGAGCGCGGCGACGCTCGTCGCGCAGTCGGTGATGGACGAGTCGTTTCGCTTCGACAGCGAAAGGCGCGCGTGGGTGAAGGACCCCACCCCCGCAGACAAGCTCGACGCGCTCTGCTGGGATCCCGTGCGCCGCGCCGTCGTCGCGCTTCGCGTGGCCTCGGACCATCGCATGGACGTCGTCGTACGCGACGGCCAGCGGTGGAAGCTCGCGTCGCCTGCGCTCTGGGCAGAGACCTATCGCAACCAGACGACGCTCGTGGTCGATCACGAGAGCGACACCTTGCTCGCGTACGGAGGACAGGATTTCGACAAGGCCGGCGCTCCCTCGCACGAGACGCTCTTCGGTCGCGAAGGCGCGATGCGCCAGACGAGAGACGAATCCGTCCCGCCGAGCTGGGGCCGCTACGACTCGTTGCTCGCGACCGAAGACGGGTTGCTCGCGCTCGATCACGGGACGCTTCGCGTGCACAGGCGCGTCGGCGAAGCGTGGGAGACCGTCGGGCAGGCGCAGATCCCCGGCGCAGAGCACATCGATGATCGCGGGATCAACGCCACGTGGGGCGACGGCGCTGTGTGGATCGTCGATCACGAGGGTCGCGTCGTTCGATGGGACGCAAAGAGCGACGAGAGCACCGTGTGCGTCCTGCCCAACAAGGTTCCCGGGACGTTCTACTCGCACCGCGTCGCGATGGGGTTCGACGGGCGCGCCGGCGAGCTCGCGCTCTTCATGGGGGACCGCGCGCGGCGCACGTTTCGCTTGCGAGCCGCGAAGTGGGAGCCCATCGAGGCGAGCGATCCTCCCGTCGCGGGCATCGCCGCCGGCGCAGGAACGCCCGAGGGCTTCTACGTCCTGGCGCGCAACGGCCTCTTTCTCGAGCGCGACAGCGCGTGGACGAAGGTCGCGCCCGCAACCGAACCGCAGAGCTACGTGCTTCGCTTCGAACCCAAGCGGCGCGCGCTCGTCGCTGCGACGCACGCCGCGGTGTACGTGCTCGCGAACGGCGCGTGGCGATTGGCCACGACGCTCCCCGAAGGGTCGCGCCTGCGCACGATGGGCTCGGGCGACGCCGAGCTCGGGATCGACTCGAAGCGCGACGAGTTGATTCTGTGTGACGGACGCAACCTCTGGTCGTTGCCGCTCGAGAGCCTCGATTGGAGCGACTGCTCGTTGCCCACCAGCGCGACGACGAAGAAGAAGGCGCCCGCGAAGAAGCGCTGAGCGCTCCGCGGACGGCGCGACCTGCGAGGCGGCCCCCGAGCGAGCAGAACGCCGGTAGGCGCAGTGCTGAAGCCCCCACCCGCGCTGCCGCGCGCCCCAAGTGAGCAGAACGACAGTGGGCGCAGTGCTGAAGCCCCCACCCGCGCTGCCGCGCGAGCGAGTGCAACGACAGTGGGCGCAGTGCTGAAGCCCCCACCCGCGCTGCCGCGCGCGAGCGAGTGCAACGCCAGTGGGCGCAGTGCTGAAGCCCCCACCCGCGCTGCCGCGCGCCCCGCCCCCGCCTGGAACGGCAGGGGCGGCGGCTTCGCATTGAGAAAATGCTGGCGAAAACAGCGTACGTGTATCGTGATGGCCCTTGCTCTGCAAGGGCTACGCGATCCTCAGTCGAGGATCGACACACACGAAGCGAGCGAAGTGCAGCCATTGCAGAGCAATGGCCACACAATCAACTTGCGTGGTTGAATCCTACGCATTCGCAATGCGAAGCCGCCGCCCCTGCCGTTCCAGGCGGGGGCGGGGCGCGCGGCAGCGCGGGTGGGGGCTTCAGCACTGCGCCCACTG
>LNEO01000429.1 GCA_001465015.1 Deltaproteobacteria bacterium Ga0077539
CATCGTGCCGCGTGAATCGTGCGTCGAGCCCTGGGGTCTCTCCTGCTCGTACGCGTATCGCCGCGGCTGACGCCCAACTACCCCAGGTCACGGATGGGTTACCATCCAACGGAGGTCGGTCTGGCACGCGTGAGCCGACGGCGACCCGATTGCCCGTTGCCTCTCCTCATCCTCTGCCCGATGGTGCAAGGACGCGCCCGTCCCACCGCGCCGCTCCGTGCGTTCGCCGCTGCTTTCTCGGGCGATACTGTGTTGGCGTTCGAGCTACAGCGCGTCGAAGCACGCGCTCCACGGGTTCTTCGACTCGCTGCTCGCCGAGCACCACCAGGACGGCCTCCGCGTGACGATCGTGTGCCCCGGCTTCGTGCGCACGGAGGTCTCGCGCAGCGCGCTCACGGGCGACGGCTCTCCGCACGCGACGATGGACGAAGCGATCGAGCGCGGGATCTCGGCGCATGAGTGCGCCGAGGGCGTTCTCGACACGACCGCGCGCGCGCGCAGAGGTGCTCGTCGGGGGTCGAGAGCGGCTCGCTGTGTACCTGAAGCGCCTCGCGCCGCCGGTGTTCTCGCGGCTGATTCGGCGGGCCAAGGTGACGTGAGGGAGGGGCGCGCACTCGCGCCGCGTCTGCGTGGCAACCCACCACGCGGCGACTTCGACCGCCGGTCGGTCAAATTGACCGGCCTCGAATTTCCCTGCGAATCTTGAAATTCATCGCTCGGGGCGAGCCGACGCGCGGCTTCGAAGAGCGCTCCTCGCGGTGTCTTCGCGCTGCTCTGTGCACGAACGCTCTGTGGGTTCGCTCGGGTGTCCGTGCGACACTTCGTCCGTGCACGCTCCGCTCGCTCGCGCTTCGCTCGCGCCGCTGCTCGCCGCGCTCTGCGCATGTTCGACGTCGTCCGCGCTCGAGGACGCCGCGTCGCGCGCGGACACGCTCGACGTTGGAACCGTCGGGGACGTCGCCCCGCCCCGCGACGCGGCGTCGGAAACGGACGTGATCGACGAGCCCATCGCCCGTGACGCGTCGAGCTCGCCCGACGCCAGCGCGCTCGACGCGGGCGTCGATGTGCCCCCTGCGCTGCCTCCCCTGCAGGACTTCACGATCGGCCCGTATCCCAGCGCGATCGCGCTCGTCCAGCGGTCGATCCGCAGCAACGCGCGGGCGCTCGACGCGTCCGCGACCTTCGCCGAGTCGGCGGCGCAAGGGTATCTGCTGCAAGCGATGGCGCGCTTTCTGAGGGCTGCAGAGGGCAGAGCGTTTCCCGGCGGAGAGGCGGAGCGCGACGCGCTCGTGACGCAGGCGATCGCCGAGGTCGACGAGCTGATCGCGGGCTCGACGCGCGTGCTCGGAGGCGCGCCGGGCTACGGGCTCGACGAGCCGTGGGACGCTTTCGGGGACGGATCGACAAACCCAGCGTTTACCAACTACGCGTGGCAGACGGGGATGGTCGCCACGGGCGTGGGCGAGCTGCTCTTGTACCTGCGCGACGCGGGCGCGCGCCACGCGGACCGGGCGACGGACGCGCGTCGGATGGTGGGATTTCTCTCGTCGATGGTGCGGCCGTACCAGTCGCGGTCGAGCGCGGTCGCTGGCGCGAGCCCGGCCGCGGCGTACTACTGGTACTCCTTCGCGAGCGCGGACGCGAAGAACACCCACAACACCAACGCGCTCATCGCGACGGCGACGTGGATGCTCGGCGAGCTCGAGGGCGACGATGCGCTGCGCACGCGCGCGCAGCAGTCGAGCGAGGCGCTTCGCGTTCGCCTCCGCAGCACCGGCGGTCGCTACGAGTGGAACTACGTCGACGACGGCTACCCCGCAGCGCAGCGCAACGCCGAGGACATCTCGCACGCGCTGCTCACGACGCAGTTCATGCGGTTCGCGCGCGATCGCCGTTGGTTTTCCGACGGGCACATGACCGCGCTCGCAAGGACGTTTACCGACGCGATCTGGAGCGGGCACCCTGCGCGCATGAACGGTCGCGTCGATGGAACGAGCGCAGGCGCCTCGGACTGGACCTACACCCGCGCGGCGGTCCTCGGCTTCGCCGCCAACGCCGACGCGCCTGGCGGCAACCCGCTGCTGTTCGACCTCGCGCGCAGCGCGCTGATGAGCTCGCGCCTCGCGCGCTTCGACGTGGCCCTGTCGAGCGGAACCGTCGACGCGGTCGGCCTCGACGCGCTCGCCACGCTGCTGCTGCATCGCCCCGCGGCGTTCGCGCCCGACAGCCGCTGGTCCGTGGTGGCAGGGCCCGGCGACGACGCGATTCCCTCGGAAGCGCGCGGCGGCGTCCGCTTCTATCGCGTGGACTGGGCAGCTCCCGCGCGCTCGACCGCCGGGTCCCTCGCGCTCGACGCGCGCGCTTCGACGGCGCCCAACGCGAACTTCCTCGTCGATTTGCCCGACGCGTTGACGGGCCCGGTGAGCGTCTCGATCACGTGGCGCGCGTCCGAGAGCGGCGAGGTTCAACAGTTCGACGGAAGCGCGTACCGCGCCCGCGCGCCGCTTCCCGCGACCGTGGACGAGACCGGAGCCGCGCGCTGGATGCGCACGACGTTCGTCTTCGATGCGAGCGCCGCCGCGGACTACGAGCGCGCAACGCCCGGACGCAACGTTCTCTTTCAATGCACGCGGCCGCTCGTCGTTCATCGCATCGAAGCGACGCCCCTGCGTTGATCGCGCGCTCGCGGCGGATCGATCGCGCTCGCCGCGGGCGTCGCGACTGCGAAGGCGGACACGAGCGCGGACACAGCATCGAGAGCGTCACGCCCGACGAGCTGCAGCGGCGCGCTTCGGCGCTGTTCGAGGGCTGAGCCGCGTACGATCTGCGGTCACGGCTGTCCTCTCGCAGCGCCGACCGCGAGGGGCGTGGCCGTGTGCTTCGGTGATCGGCGCGACCGGTGAAGCGAAGGGAGGCGCGGACCCAGCCGCGGGTCGCGTGTACGCTGACGCGCATGTGTGAGGAGCGCCGGCGATGATCTCGAAGCTCGAGTGGTTGCGCGCGAACGTCCCGGAGTTCTCCGGTCGACGGCGTCCGGACCTGTTCAGCGCGGCGACGCTCCACTGGACGATCGAGCGCGGCGCAGGCCTGATCCAGGGCGCGTTTATCACCACGCACGACCGCGCGTCGCTCGCCGTGCTGCTCCCTGAGCTCGAGGCCGTGGGCCGCGAGGAGTGCGCGCGACTCGCGACCCGGGGCCGACGCGGCTTCGAAGAGATCCCGTGGATCGTGCACGAGCACTACCCGAGCTGGTTGCCCGAACGACCGCTCGCCAAGGACCCGGCCGTTACGCGCGCGCTCGGCGCGCTCCGCGCCGCGATCGAGTCGACCTCCGGCCCGCGTCGCGCGCTCCTCGCGCCGCCCGACGAGCCGGAGCGAAGGGCCAGCGAGGCGGACCTGCGCCGGATGCTCCCGGCGGCGCTCGAGGTGCTCTACCTCGAGACCAACGGGATGCGCGTCGAGAACGGCTGCGAGGTCCACGCGCCGATCGCGCCGGCCTCGACGCTCCGCGCCGACCCGGATGGCTGGGGGATCGTCTTCGGCGCGTGGGCCAACGGCACCACCGTGCTCTTCGACGGCACGCGGGTAAACCTGCGCCCGATGCTGCCGGGCGTGAAGAAGCCGAAGCGCGGGAAGGTCCGCACGCTCGCGCCGTCGATGGCGGCGTACCTCGAGGCGCTCTCTCGCTCCACGCCGATGTGGATCGATCCGAACGGGTAGATCCAGAGCGCCCGATACGCGCGCTCACCGAACGCGACACGCGCGCGCGTCGAAGAACCCGGCGCTCCCGACGCCCATCGCTTGATTGAAGCGCGACCAGAAGTTGACCATCGACGACGCGCTCTCGCTCGGTGAAGCGCACGCGCTGCGTCCCGATCGTCAATCGCGCCGCTCCGCGCTGGCGGCAGGGCGTCGTTTGCTTCGATACGAGCCGGGCGACTCTTGGTGCTCTCGCGCGAACGCCACGGACAACGCTGCTGCGTTGGCGTAGCCGACGCGCGCGGCGATCTCTTCGATCGAGGCATCCGTTCCGCGCAAGAGCCTGCGGACGTGAAACATCCTCCATCGCGTGACGAACGAGAGCGGAGGCTCGCCCATCACCGCCGAGAAGCGGGCGGCGAAGCGCGTTCGCGACTGCCCCGCGACCTGCGCCAGAGAGGCGACCGTCCAAGGCCCCGCGACGTTCGCGTGAAACGCCGAGAGCGATCGAGCCAACGAAGGGTCGCGCAGCCCTCGAAACCACCCGCCTGCCGGGCACTCCTCGCTGCGCTCCGCGTGGAATCGAATCGCCTCGAGCAACAAGATCTCCGAGAGCCGCCAGGCGATCGCTGAGCGCCCGTCGTTCTTCGACGACAGCTCGAAGCGAAGCGCGTCGATGTACGAACGGAGCCGCGGCTCGTGCGCGGCGGGACACACCAGCACGGCGGGCAACGACAAGAGCATCGGGTGATCGGGCGCGTCGAACGACAGCGCTCCGACGGTCGCCTCCGTGTCCCCGCGCAGCGACTGCACCGCGCTCTCTCCCTGGAGCACGATCGCGGCGTCGCCAGGGGCCACGGTCGTGTCCCCGCAGCGGATCGGTTCGGCGTCGCACAGCAACAAAGCCGGTCCCTGCACGCGCGTCCGCCCGAGCGCGATCCGACGAAACGATGCCCGTCGCAGACCGAGCTCGTCGACCGCATCGCTGAGTGGATCGCTCATCGTGGCCTCACTATGCCAGGGCCTGGTGCACGCGGGCGATCGCTTCGGATGGGGACACGTAGCCGCGCACGACGAGCGAGCGCTGCTCGCCCTGCTGGAGCATCAACGTTGGATACATCGAGACCGACAGCGCGCGCGCGACGGCGAAGCCCTGTTGAGTGAGCGCTCGGGCGGCGGGAGTATTCCAACGAGAGACCAGATCGGGCAGATCGAGTTCGTGCGCGAGGGCGTCGAGCACCGCCGGCTGCGTCGGGTCCGATCCGTCGTGGTAGAGCGCGGTCGTCAGCCGCCTCGCGAGAGAGAACGCCTTCGATTCGCCGGCGATTTCTCTCGCTACGAAGATCGCTCTGCACGCCGGTTCGGACGCGAGCGTGACATCGTCTCGCTCGAGGAGACCTTCGGTGAACGCGCGGCCGAAGCGAACGCCGCTCCGGGCCTCGGCCTCTGGGTACGCGCGCCGAAGGTACGAGCGCATCGCGCTCATCGGCTTTACGCGATCGCCCACGACCAGGCCGCCGCACAGCAGCTCGAAGTCGAGCCTCGCGCCGAAGGTCTCGCGCAGCGCGTCCATCGTTGGCCCGAACACGTAGCACCAGCCGCAGAGCGGATCGAAGCCGTACAGCAGGCTCGCGCGCCTCACGGAAGCTCCCAGCGTTGCGCGGAGACCCAGCGATCGAGCGTCGTCGGTCGAACGTCGAGCGCCGGTGTGTTGTCCGCGAACAGCGGGGTCGCGTGGTGCTCGAAGCTCCATTGGTAGAGCAACGCGATGTCCCGCGCGGCCGCTGGGCCGACGTTGGGCCGCAGCGCTGCTTCGAAGGCGTCGGGCTCGATCGGGACGTACGCGATCGAGCGACGGAGGTGCGACGAGAGCGCCGCTGCGATCTCGGGTCCCGTAACCGCGCGGTCTCCGCCGACGTCGATCACACCGCTCGGGAGCGCGCCGCACGCCGCCGCAACGGCGACGCGGGCGACGTCTGCGTGGCTGACCCACGCGGCCGAGAGCGTCGGAGGAAGGGGGTAGGCGAACACGCCGTCGACGACGATTCCAGGCAGCGTCCAAGGGCCGAGGAGGTTCTCGAGGTAGAACGTCGGTCGCACCACCGTGGATTCGATCGGGCGCGTCGCGAGGTAACGAGCCACCTCGCGTTTGATCTCGAAGGCAGGGACCGAGGTTCGCTCGGAGGGCCAGCGCATGCTCGTGTCGAAGACGATCCGCTCGACGCCAGCGTCGACCGCCGCGTCGATCGCCGCGCGACCGTGGCTCACCGCGAGGTCGAACTCGTACTCGAGCGGCAGCACCAAGACGACCGCGGAGGCTCCCTCCGAAGCGCGTCGAAGGGATGCGGGATCGTCGAGGTTGGCGAGCGCTGGAGCTGCGCCCATCGCGCGTACAGCGCCCGCCTCTCGGTCGTCGCGCGCGACGCCGCGAACGTTTGCGACGGCTCCCACCACCGCGCGAACGATGCTCGATCCTTGGGCGCCAGTCGCGCCGTACACCAATACCGTCTCGGATTTCGATCGACTCATGTTTTCTCCTGTTGTCGCGTAGTCGCGCCGCCGAAGCGTTGAACCTCGACGAGCGGCTCGCGACGAGAACCTAAGCGCGCGATCGATTCGGTCCTTCTCAGGCCGTACGCAGTTCTTTCGAGAGCGTCCCAGACGAGCGCGCGGCGATCACGGTCGCGCCCCTCACCCGTGAAGCGCGTCGAACACGAGCGCGCCGGGTGCGATTGCGATGCGTGCGGATTGTGCCGAGCGCCTCTCATCAACGCAGGTTCGCTGGGAAACCAAGCGCTCGGGTCGCGTTTCTTCACACGAAGTTGCAGCGAGGGATGCGCTCCGCGCTCCGCACGAACCGCGATCACCCAGCGCGCCCCAGCCCACCGTGAGCGCAACCGCGCTGCCCGCGCCGAGGAGCGCGGTTGCTTCTTTCGGAGGCGAGGCGAGGACACCCAACGGCGCTTGGCCGAGCGCTCGGCGGCTGTCGGCGCCCCGATCGCCCGTTGCCTCGTCTTCGCCCTCGGCCCCGCATCGTGCGTTCGCTTCTGTGTTCACTGGCGATGCTCCGTTGGCTGCTCCGCCAGACGTTGCAGTTCGCCTTCAACGTGAGATCGCTCCCGCACCTCACTGCAGCGCCGACGTTCTTGTCGCGGGTGCGATCCGAGCGACCGAGAGCGACATGAAGATCGAGCACATGCGCGCGCAGCTCGGCGGAACCGATGAGCGCCAACTCGACTGGGACAACCTCCTCGGCGCATGTCTCGGAGAACAGGGAAGTCCACCGGACGAGCAATGCTGCGACACCCGCAAGGGAGCGCGGGCGCTGGACGTCCGACTGTTTCCGACCAGCGCGTCGATCTCGTCGTTGCTGAGGACAGGACATCCAATGAACGTCGGTCTGGCACGCGCGAGCCGACGGCGACCCGATTGCCCGTTGCCTCTCCTCATCCTCTGCCCGATGGTGCGAGGACGTGCCCGTCCCACCGCGCATCACTTAGCAGGGAACCGGATTTGGGCGCGACAGCCCTGGTATTCGTGAGGGAACAACGCGTACGCTCGCTCGCCTGACGGCCAGAGGTCGAGCCCTCATCGTC
>LNEO01000430.1 GCA_001465015.1 Deltaproteobacteria bacterium Ga0077539
TGGCCATTGCTCTGCAATGGCTGCGCTCTGCACGATTCGAGTCGATCGCTTGCTCGACTGAGCGCTGCTTCGCCCTTGCAGAGCAAGGGCCATCACGACACACGCATGCTGCATTCGCCTGCATTTTTCCAATGCGAAGCCGCCGCCCCTGCCGTCCCAGGCGGGGGCGGGGCGCGCGGCAGCGCGGGTGGGGGCTTTAGCACTGCGCCCACTGCCGTTTCACTCGCGGGCGCGCGGCAGCGCGGGTGGGGGCTTCAGCACTGCGCCCACTGTCGTTCTGCTCATTCGGCGCGCTGCGCGGGTGGGGGCTTTAGCACTGCGCCCACTGCCGTTTCACTCGCTCGCGCGCGGCAGCGCGGGGCGGCCCCCACTGAGCGAAACGACGGTTCGTCGCTCGATTTGCAACTCCAACTCGCGGTTCATGCCGTGGAGTTTTCGGCGCTTATGGGGCCCCGCCTCCCCCGTTCGCGTCAGCGCCCCCGCCGCTTGCTCACTGACGCGCGGGCGCGGGATCGGTGATGTTGAACTCGACGCGACGATTGCGGGCGCGAGCGTCGTTGAGGGGCCGGCCCGTCAGTCCCGTGATGGGCTGCACGGGGCGGGTCTCTCCGTAGCCGTGCGGCTCGAGGCGCGACGCTTCGACGCCGCGGCTCACGAGGCCCGCGACGACCGAACGCGCGCGACGCTCGGACAGACCGAGGTTGCGCGGGTCGGGGCCGACGTCGTCGGTGTGACCGTCGACCGAGACCTTGCGGATCTGCGGCGAGGCGCGGAGCGCGTCCGCGATCGCCTGCATGAGCGCGTTGGACGCCGGCAGAATCCGATCGCTGTTGGTCGCGAAGAGGATCTGCTGGGTGATTCGAATTTGTGTGCTGGTCACGGACACGAGGCCCGGGCACCCGTTGCGGTTGGGATCGGGGCTCGGCGCGCCGGCTTGATCCGGGCAGTGATCGGACGGATCGAGGACGGTGTCTCCGTCACGATCGGGGATGGGACAACCGGCGCGGGCGGGATCCGGGTTGGCTCCGGCGGGAACGTCCCTGCACTGATCCTGCGCGTTGAACACGCCGTCGCTGTCGGCGTCGGCGTCGGGGCAGCCGCGGCGCGCGGGATCGGGATGATCTCCCTGCGCTTCGTTGATGCACTGGTCTTGCGAGTCGAGGACGCCATCGGAGTCCGCGTCGCCTTCGGGGCAGCCGCGACGGCTGGCGTCGGGGTGATCGCCTTGCGGCGTCGTGCGGCACTGGTCTTCGTGATCCCAGACGCCGTCGCTGTCTTGATCGCCGCGCGGGCAACCGCGACGTGTGGGGTCGGCGTTTGCGCCCTGCGGTTGCGTCGGGCACTGGTCATCCGAGTCGATCACGCCGTCGCTGTCTTGATCGGCCGGCGCTGCGGCGACCACAGGCTGAGGCCACGGCGTTCGAAAGGTGAACGACGCGCCGCCCATCCAGCCAACGCGGTCTTGCTCTTCGTTGACGCGAGACTCGTACGAATAGCGAACGAACGGGCCGAGCCCGATGCGCGGCGAGAGCATGAACTCGAGACCCGTGCTGATCTGCCACCACGCCTTCGGGCCTGTGGGGCGAATCGCCACGCCCGCGTCGACGTCGACGAAGGGGTGAACCAAGGTGCCGATGGTCCCGCCGACGCGCAAGCCGGCGCCAACGAGGCCGTGCATCGAGACCGGGGCCATGGCGTTGCGGCCGAACAGCCCCCAGGCGCCCCCCAACAAGTGAACGCTGAACTGCTCGGTGAGGTGGACGCCGAGCCTCGCGTTGATCATCGCGCTCGGCGACCACAGGCTGGTGACCGGCATCGTCGTGGTGTCGGGGCTCGCTGCGCCGCCGGCGAGATCCGCGTTGAACACCAAGCGCTCTGCAAAGGTCTGCGCCTGCGCAGAGACGGGCGCGAGCACCGCTCCAGCCGCGAGCGAGAGCGCCGCACCAACCCAACGATTCATCCGCTTCCAGTGCCTCATCGGGCGCGGAGTGGACTCGAAAGCGGCCGGGATTGCAACGGTCTGCGAGCGCGTACAGCGTCCGAGCGCCGCGGCGGCCGAACCGCAGATGGCCGTGACAATCGGCGAGCGTCCGGGTAAGCGCGACGGTCGGGCGCAGGCGCCGTTGCTCATGAATAGTTTCAGCGAAAGCGAAGACCCGCGGCGGCCGGCGATCGCGAGCAGCGACGCGTCGGTTTGGTGGGCGCTGGCGATCGCGCTGGCGTTGCGGTTGGCCACGATCGCGTACTTTGCGCCGCCCCCATCGTGGGACGGAACGATCTACACCGCCCTCGCCCGCTCGCTCGCCTCGGGCCAGGGGTACGTCCATTGGGACGGCAGCGGTCGAGCGACGGCGTTTTTTCCCGTCGGATATCCCGCGGTCCTCTCCGTGGCGCTTCGGTTCGTCCGCTCGGACGCCCTCGCCGTGTGGTCGGTCAACCTCCTGGCTGGGGCCGCGGGCTGCGCGCTGACCGCTTGGATCGTCGGACGGATCGCCGACGTTCGCGCCGCGCGAACGGCAGCGTGGATGTACGCCCTGTACCCGAGCCTCGTTCTCTTCAGCGCAGCGGCGATGACCGAGACCCTTCAGTCCACGCTGCTGCTCGCGGTGATGGCCGTCGTCGTCGCGTCGAAGGACGGCCCGCGAACAGACCAGGCGGGGACGTCGCTCGCTCGAAATCCAGCGCTCGCGTCGGTCGCCGCCGGGATCGTGCTCGCGGCGGCGTGTTTCGTGAGGCCGCAAACAATCGTCCTGGCGCCGATCGTTGGAGGGCTCTGTGGACGATCCCGAAGCTCGCGGGTCATTTGCGCGCTGCTCTCGACGGCGACCGTGCTCGCGCTCGCCGCTCCGTGGGCTGCGCGCAACGCTCGAGAGCTCGACGCTCCGACCCTCTACAGCACCAACGGCGGCAGCAACCTGCTCATCGGAACGCTTCCTTCTGCCAGAGGAGGCTACCGAGCGCTCACCGCGAGCGATCCGTGCGGGCTCGTTCGCGGCGAGGTTCGCCGTGATCGCTGCATGACCCGCGCGGCGGTGGATCGCATCGCGAACGATCCCCTCGGCTGGGTGGCCCTCGCCCCACGCAAGGCGCTGAAGACCGTCGGCTACGAGTGGTCCGCGGTGAGCTACCTGCGAAGCGCGTCAGTAAACAAGCCTCCGCGCTGGGTGACGGCGCTGCTCGCCGCGCTGTGCACAACAGGGTGGTGGGCGCTCGTCGCTCGAGCCATCGCAACGAGCTGGCGCGCGCGTCGGGCGCGAGACCCACGCGAGGCGACTCGATCGGCGCGCTGGTTTGCCCTGGCCGCGGCGGCGAGCGTGCTCCTCGTGCACGTCGCGTTCATCGCGGACGACCGATATCACCTGGTGGTGGTTCCGGTGATGATCGCGGCGTGGGGCGCTGGATCTTCACCGAGCGATCGAGCCCTCGCCCCGTAGCGATCGGGCAAAGCCCCTCGCGCGGACCTCGCCGCCGATCCAAAGCTCGCACCGATCTGCGGGTCGTACACTCCCCCCACCCATGCCGACCCATGTGTCTCGCCCCGCGACGCTGTGCCTCCTAGCGCTCGCGACGCTCGCCGGCTGCACGCGCACTCCTCGGACCGAACGCACGCCGCCCTCGCTCGTCGCGGGAGACAACGCGAACACTGCCAACGACTTCAGGACGGTCCCTCGCGCGG
>LNEO01000431.1 GCA_001465015.1 Deltaproteobacteria bacterium Ga0077539
AACGATGAGGGCGCGACCTCTGGCTGTGAGGCGAGCGAGCGTCTGCGTTGTTCCCTCACGAATACCAGGGCTGTCGCGCCCAAATCCGGTTCCCTGCTCAGGGCGACGAGCAGCGTGGACGCGACGAGGTGGGCGCGTTGACTTCGTGCGCAGTCGATTGAGCCCGAACCTCGTTCGCCTCGCGCGGCGAGGTGCGTTCGCCGCTGCTTTCACAGCAGAAACCGAGTTAGCATTGACCTTAGCCACGAGCATCACTCTGTCGACGAGAAGGTGCGCACCGTCCACCAGCCTCACGCGGGGCATCGGCAGCCTCACAGGCTAGCCGGCGCAGAACGCTGCACACGACTGCGGCCCGCCCGACGCGACATCGGGCGTGTGCTCGAGGCGCAAAGGCAGAACGGTGCAAACCCTCTCGTCGAGAGAGCACCTGCGAGTCGAACTCGAATTCGGCGCGGCGTCGACGCGTGACCACGCACGAGCGTCGCGTCATCGCGTCGAGTTGAGGCCGAGCATGTTGCCTTCGGTGTCCATGCACAGAGAGACCCAGCCGAACTCGCCGATCGAGAACTTCGGACGCACGACCTTGCCCGACGCGGCGACGACGCGCGCCTCTTCGACCGCGCAGTCTTCGACGACGAAGTAGAGCAACGATCCGCCGACGCCCGGTCGTGTGTGCGGCGACTTCACGAGCGCGCCGGACGCGCCGTACGCCTTCATGTTCGTCGCGAAGCCTCGCATGACCGTCTCACCGGTCGGATCGCCGATCGACTCGAGCTTGCATCGAAACACGCTCTCGTAGAA
The DNA here is from genome assembly GCA_001465015.1 of Deltaproteobacteria bacterium Ga0077539. Lineage (GTDB taxonomy): Bacteria > Myxococcota_A > Polyangia > Polyangiales. The sequence goes on from LNEO01000431.1 coordinate 802, forward strand.
GGCGACCGCGCGCTCCATGTCGTCTACGTAGAGGTCGAACCATCCAATCGCGTTGGGCTTCTCCATGTTGTCTCTCCGATCGCAGCTCCGCCATCGGTCGCCGAGACGCGCGGCGAGCTTCTCGGGCTTATTCCCGGGACGGCGCTCGGCGCGTCTTCTGCGAACGGGGCGGCTGCTGCGTGTGCGGACGATAGAGACGCCCCATAGGCGCCGTATTGTATCGATCAGACATCGTAGCGATCGCGGTACTTCACCGGCGTGTAGCCGGTCGCAGCGCGAAACGCGTGAATGAAGTGAGACTGATCGGAGTACAGGTCGAGGTAGTGCGTGCGAAACGACTGCTGGAGCCTGAGCACCTTCAGCAAGTCGCGCGGCGCGAAGCCGGTGGATCGCAGCAACGTTCGCTGCAGCTGTCGCGGCGACAGGTGAACCAGCGCTGCCATGTCGGCGACCGAGCGAATGTCGTCGAGCTTCGTGAGGATGCGCGCGGTGATCGGGTTGGAGACGACGAGCGCTCGCTCGACACACCAACGCACGAGCTCTGACAGCACCTCGCCCTGCGCGTCGAACGACAGCCGCTCGAGCCGCTTGTTGAACGCCACGAGCGGGAGCTTCCCGCGATACGCCGTGCCGACGTACCGATCGAAGATCTCTTCGCGATCGCCCTTCCACACGCCGGGATAGAGCTGAACCCCAACGTAGTGAAACGACCGCCCGAGGTCGAGCACCTCGGACCGCGTGTGCAGCGCTGTGACGCCCGCGATCTCCGTGGCAACCTGGTTGAACAGCAGGTTGACGCACGCGTCGGGGAGCGCGTGATAGAGAAAATTCTCGGGCAGCTCTCGCAGCGTGCGCAGCTCCCAGTAACAGTGGACGAGGCTCGCGAGCGCCTGGGGCGGACGCGCCTCGCTGTATCGAACGGCGCGCGCCGAACGCGCGATTCCATCTCGCACGGGGGTGTACATGGATCGACGACCCTCCTGATCCAAGCGCGAACCTCAGACCGACGCAAGGTCGCGACCTCGTCATCGAGGGGCGTGTACTCGACGCGCGAGAGGTCTGCCTCGGAGTCGATCGACTGCAACAAACGCCAAACGAAAGGCCGTTGCACTTGCAGCCAATCGCGCCTCGATCATCGCCGCTCACCACCACCCGTTGAACCGCATGATCTCGCTCGTGCTCTGAAGTTCAACACAGCATCACCAGGGAAGAGAGCGGCGACTCCCGGCGGCCCCGAATGCGCTCGCGGCGAGGTCGAGCAGTCTCCGTTCGGCCAGAGAAGGCTCCTCGCGGCGAGTGACGACCATGGACCAGATCTATCCCGACGCCGATTGCTCGCTGCTGTGTCAGGCGTCGATCGACGCGTCCGCCGCGAGCCACGCGACCGACGATGGGAGCGCACGACGCAGCGTCGGATCCCTCATGAGATCCGAGAGCAGCTGATCCGCGCGGCACGAGGACTGTCGAACGACGTCGGAGAAAACCCGGCTGTCGCTCGTGGGTCGCTCGCCGAGGGCGAGGAGCGAGCGAGCGCTGTTCGAGATCGTGCTCGACGACTCGCGGCGTAGACACATCGCAGACGCGGATGTCTCTGCGCTCGAGTCACTGTACGCCCAGCGCAAGCGCCCCCGACGCTGGCCCGACGACATTTGAATTCGTGTGCGCTCGATGCGTCCCGCCCTGTTCGGGCGGAGCGAAGTCGCCGACGTCGGTGTCCGAGCACTCGTTGTTGGAGCGTTGGCCGTGAGCGCGTGGCCGTCACTGAGTCCATGGGGGGACCCGTACGACGCACGCACAACGCGCCGTACGCGGCGCGTACAGCTCCGCGATTTTCCCAAGAATGCGAGCGGGTTTGCGCGGCACGCTCGCTGCTTGTCCGTGAGCTTCGATGGAATTGCCTAGGGTGATGAGCGGCGAGCAGTTGGGGGTCGAGCTTCGTCCCGCGATGCTGTTCAAGTTGCTGACGCTCGAGGCGTTGGGCGCCACGTGCGCGGCGGTCTTTCTCATCGAAACGCGCGACGTCGCGAGCAAGTCTCCGCGGCTGCGCATGTGGGAGATCCCCGATGCGAACTCGGCTACGGGCTCGCGGACCGTCAGCCCTCTCGGAGACCTCGGCAAGAGGAAGATCGAGCAATTGCTACTCAACCAGGTCCCCATTTGCGCGGACTTCGGCCGCGCCAGGGACGCGCTCGTCGAAGGCGATCGAGCGACATCCGCGCGCGCAATGAAACGCCTCACGCGACAGGAGCTCGCCCGCTACCGCCGAGGCGCCAACATCGTCGCGCGAGGCAGCGGGAGCGCCACGCCCTTCATGGACCATGCGCGTGACGACGAGGTGCCATCCCTGATCGATCATTTCGGCATCCGGACCGCAGAGCTCGAGCGTCACGTTGGGCACGAGCTCCACGTGCTCAGGCTCCCGCTCCCAGAGCCCACCGCCCGGCGCTACTCGAAGAGCGGGCGCGGCTCATCAGGATCTACGAGCAGCTCTCCCTCGGAAGGGTAGCGTAGTTGCCCGCGGCAAAAGATCGCTACTTGCGACCGCGCTACGCTAGGCTCCGTCTCTCGATGAGCCACAACCCGACGCGTCCGGTCGAGGGGGTCGCCAACACCGAACCTGTCGGCCTACGCGTCGTCGTCGAGGTCGAGGGCGTGGCCCCACGGGTGCTGTTTATCGCCAGGGATCAGACCCGCACGCTGGGGCGCGGCGCTGAATGTGACGTCGTTCTCCCGGACGACAGTCACTCGAGACGACATCTGTCGCTCTCCTTCGACGGGGTGCGCGCGACCGCGAAGGACCTCGGCAGCCGCAATGGTACCTGGCTCGATGGCAAGCGAATCACCGAGCCGACGACGCTCGGCGTCGGCGATCAGCTACGCGTCGGCAGCACCACCATCACCGTTGTGCGAGTGATCGTCGAAGGCCCCGTCGCGACGGACGCCGCGATGGACCTCGAGCTCGGCGTGATCGCCAGCGCGCCGCGCACGATCGAGACGTTTCGACTCCTCACGAAGCTCGCGAAGAGCTCGCTGCCCGTGCTGCTCCTCGGAGAGACTGGCAGCGGCAAGGAGGTCGCCGCGCGCGCTCTCCACCGGGCTTCGCGGCGGGCGACGGGGCCCTTTGTCGCGATCAACTGCGCGACGCTCGTCGAAAGCCTCGCAGAGTCGGAGCTGTTCGGGCACGAGAAGGGCGCGTTCACGGGCGCTGCGTCGAGACGCATCGGAGCCTTCGAGAGCGCCCACGGCGGGACGCTCTTGCTCGACGAAGTGGGCGAGCTCTCGCTGCCCAACCAGGCCAGGCTGCTCCGCGCTCTGCAGGAGCGCAAGATCTCGCGCGTCGGCTCGGTCGCGCCCATCACCGTGGATGTACGGGTGATCGCCGCGACGCACCGTGACCTGGCCGCGGCAGTCAGCGCTCGCACGTTCCGAGAGGACTTGTACTTCCGGCTCAACGGCGCCTCTGTGACGATTCCTCCGCTGCGCGAGCGAACGCAAGACGTGCTTCCGTTGGTCGCCCAGGCGCTCTCGGGCCGCTCGCTCGTCCTCGGCGAAGGCGTCGAGCGCGCGTTGTTCGCCTATCGCTGGCCGGGAAACGTCCGCGAGCTGCTCTACGCGATCGAGCACGCCGCGGCGCTCACCGAAGGCGACACGATCGAGATCGACAGCCTCCCCGCGTCGGTGCGAGGGCTCGCTGACTCTCTCGAGCGCGCGCGGGAGGGCAGCCTCGACGACCAGGTCGAAGAGAGCGAACGGCGCGCGATCGTCGCTGCCCTCGCGAAGGCTGGAAACAACCAGACCCACGCCGCGAAGACCCTCGGAATTTCTCGCCGCGCGCTCATCTATCGGATGGAGCGTCTCGGGCTCAAGCCTCCGCCCGGTTAGCGCGCGTGTCGCCAACGGAAGGGTGGCCCTCTAGAACGAGACCGAGCAGCCGACGAGCGGACCGCATCGAAAGGAGGCGCGAGACCTCGGCGCGGGAGCGGTCGCCCAAAGGCCGATCGAGACGCCTCCGGCGGCGACGGCCAATGCCCAAACGACGATCGACGCCGCGCGAAACGCGTGCGCCGCGTCGATCATCGTCTGGCACGCCTGCGGTTGAGGAGACACGTCGACGCCGGGGCAAGAGACCGCGCTGTTGTACGCAGCGACCTGCGAGTACCCAGCGCCGAGCAGCGCCGCGCCACCGACGGTGAGCGCTCCCGCTCCGATCGCGACGCCGGTCGCAATCGCGCGGTTCGGCGACGGGAGCACAGTCGGGGGGATCGTGCCTCTCACGATCGGGGCCGGCGCTGCGCGCAACGGCACGAGCGTCACGCGCTCTCGCGAGAGCCCGCCAGCGACGACCGCGATCGTGCGAGAGACTGTCGTGTGCCCAGCGGCGCGCAGCTCGAAGGTGACGGTGCCGCTGAGCACCCGCACCGGGGACGCGAGCGGGAGGGTCGCGACGCGTTCACCGTCGATCCAGAGCTCAGCGCCTGCAGGGCCGCCCTGCACATCGAGGGTGCCGACGTGCGTTTGGATCGTCTCGAGCGCAGCGTCGAGAGAAGCGCGGTTTGCCTCGATCCAAGGGTCGGTCCGCGTCAGCGCTTCGGTGAGTCCTCGCTCTGCGTCGAGCCAGCGCCCGAGCGCTCCTTGCGCGAGCGCCCGCTGCGCGAGGCAACGCGGCTGCCTCGTGCGCTGGTAGAGCGCGTCGAAGAGCGCAAACGCTTGCGCGTCGAGGTGCTGCGCCCGCAACGCTCGGCCTCGCTCGAACTCAGCGTCCTCGGGACTCTGGACCGGCTGCGCGAGAGCGGCGAGCGGCGAGGCGACGATCGACAGCGCGGCGAGAAAGTGTGCGGTGTGTGACGTAGCGATGTCGCTAGAATGGCATGGAGTTTGTCCCTGTGGACAGCGCGTTTGCGTCTCGGGTTGCAGCGTCGGGGCGCTCGACCACAGCGTCGCGGGCGGGGCCCGCGTCAGGGCTTGCGACGGCGGCCCGAGTCGGCGCGACGCGAGGCCCGTTCGCGGCGCGCGAGCCCGAATCGACGGTCGCTTGCGTCGCGATCGAGCGCTCTTCGACCGCGGCGTCGACGGTGATCGCGCGGGCATCTACGTCGGTGACGTCCTCGCTACGCGGGGCGATGACAGGGGCCGGCGGCCGGTCCGCGACGCTCCAGACTCTCTGGCCGGGCAACATGCGCAGCACGATCCATCCGATGACAACGGCGCTCAGCGTCGCGGCGATCAGCGGCGCGCGGCGCGGCGCCGAACGCGGCGCCGAGGCCACTTTCGTCACCGTAGGTCCATCGTTGGTCGGATGCGCTTCGATCGGCGCGGCCGCGCCAGGCGAAGAGAACACGCTCCCCCAACGAAAGCGCGCGGCCGGGGAGGCGTCGTCGAGCAGCGCCCGGGCAAAGCCGTCGACGGTCGCGAAACGCTCGTCGGCGAGCGCCGAAAGAGCGCGGCAGATCGCGCGGTCGACGCGCTCGGGGATCGACGGCGACAACGATCTCAGCGGCCTGGGCGCTCCCTCGATGATGGACTGGTAGAGCGCGACGTGCGTGTCTCCGTCGAACGGCCGCTCGCCCGACAGGCACTCGTAGAGAACCACGGCGAGCGCGTACTGGTCGCTCTTGGGGGTCGCGCTCTTGGCGCTCCGCAGTTGTTCGGGTGCCATGTACGAAGGAGTGCCGAAGACCTCGCTCGTATCCGTGCGATGCGCCCCGGCGTCGGTCACGGTGAGCTTCGAGATGCCGAAGTCGAGCACTTTGGGCACGAGCAACCCGTCCTCCGCGCGCGCGAGAAACACGTTGGATGGCTTGATGTCGCGGTGGATGACGCCCGCGCGGTGCGCGGACGCGACCGCGGCGAAGATCGGCAGCAGCGCGTCCAGCGCTTCTTCGAGCGGCATCGATTTCGTCCGAGAGAGCCGCGAGGCGAGGGTCTCGCCGTCGAGGCACTCGAGGACGAAGTACGCAGCACCATCCTCGTCTCCGCCGACGTCGAGCACTTCGACGGTGTGCGGGTGTCGCACCCTCGCGGCGGCGGCCGCCTCCCTGAGAAATCGCTGTCTCGCGACGGCGTCTCTCGCGAGGTCGTGGCGAAGCACTTTGACCGCGACGCGAAGCGCGAGCGGTCCGTGCGTGGCCTCCCAGACCGTGGCCATGCCGCCGGATCCGAGCGGACGCACCAACGTGTAGCGTCCCAACCTGGATCCTGGTGCGAGCTGTTCATCTCCCATCGAACGAATCGTCAAGGATCCTACTATCGTGACAGCCGTGGACGGATACAGCGTTGCAGCGCACCTGCCGCGCGCGCGCGAAGGCGGCTCGGCCTTCGGCGGGCGACGCGCGGGCGAATTCAATATGGATATTTCCAGACAAATCGCGCGCTGTGCGTCTGCTTGCGACGGGGCCTCGCGCTAACGCGAGCGCGCGCCGCCGCGGCCGAGTTGACCGCCCTCGGGGTCTGCGATGACCCGATCTGCCGTCGCCGAGGGGAGCGCCCCGACCGCTCCGTAGTACACGTACACGCGCCCGAGCTGGCTCTGGGCGGCGTACGCCGCGATCGCGATGTCGTCAGCCCCGTCGCCGTTGGCGTCGCCCATCGACGCGATGACTTCTCCGAAGCGCCCGCCGGGCGCTGCCGGTGATTCCCAAGACAACGAAGGCCTGCTCGGCAGCCCTCCGGCGGAGCCAAGATACAAGTGCGACTGACTCCGCGTGGGTTCGGACCCGAGGTCCGCAGAGGCGATGACGAAGTCGTCGAAGCCGTCGGCGTTGACGTCGCCCACGCACTGGTGGTTTCCGTTGAGGCGCGGAGAAGTTGGGATTGGGTTCTCGATCACCGAGGTCGATCTCGGCGGGATTCCCTCGGCCGATCCGAGAAACAGATGCACCCGTCCCGTGCGGTTTTCCTCGACTGCGCCGACGAGCAGGTCGTTGAACCCGTCGCCGTTCGCGTCGCCGACGGACGACGGGACGCTGCCGTATGCGCCAGTCCCTCGGCTGATCCACGACGGCTCGAGGTTGAACCCCGCGGATGAACCGTTGAAGAGCTTCGCCGTCCCGCTGAACGACATCCATCCCTGCTCCGACGCGACGAGGTCGGGATGGCGATCGCCGGTGAGCTCTGCGATCGTCGTGGACTGCGAGAATTGGCTGAACGCGCCGCCCTCGGTGCCGACGGTGGTGACCGGACGCGCGAGCAGCCCGGCGCGCGACCCACGGTGCAGCGCGAGTCGTCCCTGAAAGGTGTTGAATCGAAACGCCGTGATCGCCGCGTCGGAGTATCCGTCGAGGTCGACGTCGCCGCCGCTGATCCACCAGCCGTACTCCGCGTTGGGGCCGTACGGCGCGGTGATGGCGGTCGTCGGCGTGCTCGCCAGCCCCGAGGGGCCACCGCGATACAGGTACGCCGCGCCCGCGCTGCCCATGAGCGCGATCGCGCTGATCACTGCGTCCGCGAAGCCATCACCGTCAACGTCGCCAACGCTCGCGGGCTCGTAGCCGAACTCGATCATCCCCGCCGTGGGCGGGTCGATGTAGCGCGGCGTCATCGAGAGCCCTGTCGGAGAGCCGTAAAAGAGCAGCGCTCTCCCCGCTCTTGCTCCGGAGCGCGGCATTCCGAGCAGCAGGTCGCCGTACCCGTCGCCGTTGAAATCCGGCACATGCCCCGAGGCGATGTCTCTCGCGACGCCGCGGGGACGCACCACCATTTGCCACGTCGGCGACCAGAGCGTGCCGAGCACCGCTCCCCGCCGAGAGGCCAGCCGCCAGAACACATTGCCTGCAGGGAGCTCCGCAGGCGGAACGAACTGTGTCCCGATCACATCTTCGCGGAGGACCCTCGTCTCGCAGGCCCGATCACGGCAAAGCTCGACCCGAGCGCCGTCGGTACCTTCGGCGAGCTCCCAGCGCAGGGTCGGCGTCCTGCTCGATTGGATGCTCACCGAGATGGGAGACAGCGGTCTGGGTGGCGTGAGCGCCTCGCAACCGCAGTCGGACCCCGCGTCGACTACGCTGTTCACCTCGTCGACCAGCAGCGGCTCGTCCAGCGCGATGTCTGTCGTCGCGTCACGCGTCGATCGCTTGAAGTCGTAGCAGCCCGCAATGAAGGTGATCCCAACGAGAGCGTGTGCGATCGGACGAGGCATTGGGCGACGATGGGTTATTCCACCAACGACCGTCACGGTCACGCTACTCCATTTCGAGCGCCTCGCACCGGACACACGCGGGGTCAGTCCGCTCGAGCACGGAGGATAGGCCATTCAACGTCGGTCAGTCGATGACGCGTGAGCTGCGGCGACCCGATCGCCCGTTGCCTCGCCGCCGTCCTGAGCACGACACGACCACGCCGCGGAGAACGAGGGCGCCATCGAAGCGGGTCTTGGCGTGGGAGGAAGCTCGAGACGGTCGTGGCACGCGGCTGCGATGTCGTCGCGCTACGATGGACCGGTGCCGCACGAGAACGCGCCCTATCGTCGAGCAGAGCTCCGGCCACCAGAGGGACCGTCGCTGCGCCTCCGCTGGCGAGACTTGATGAAGGGCCTCGCGTTGGCGGCGCTGCTCTGGATCGTCGGGATCTCGATGATCTGCGCAGTTCCCGCGTTCTTCGCGATGGGGGTGACCGTGCTGTCTTGGGGTTTCTGGGTGTGGCGCAAAAACCCGCGTCGACAGCAGGCGTTGCGGACGATGTTCGTGCTCGTGTTTCCGTGCATGGTGGGCGTCTCGATGCTGGCGAAACAGCGACGCAGCGTTCGGATCGAGGCAGCAGCGATCGCGCAAGCGCGGGAGTTTCGCCGTATCCACGGGCGCTATCCGACGGAGCACGAGCTCGCCGCGCGAGTCAGCGTTCTCCCGGGGGTTGGCCCGGGGCTCAACGATGTCTCGTACATGCGTACCTCCCGAGGCGACGACGCGCTGGTGATCCGCACTGTGGTGAGCCCCTTTGGGCGCAGGATCACGAGCGTGTCGTCTGGCAGGGTCGCCTACCTCGATTGAGCGAGCGCGTCAGCGCGTCCGGCACCGAGCGACGACCGTTGAAGGCCAGTTCGAACCAAGATCGCCCACAGGGATCCGTACGACGAGCGTCGCGGTTGGCAGCGCCCCGTTGCGCTCACGTTCTGTTGGCGCGCCCGAGCCAGAGACCCAGCGTGAAGGAGACCTGCGCGCCCACAGAAGGGTTGAACAGCAGCGCGCCCGACACTCCTGGCAACAGCGTCGCTCCGCCTGGAATCGGGACGATCCACGCGACGCCAGCGCCGAGCTCCGCGCTGAAAAGCGTCGCGGCGGCGTTCGGCTGCCGCTCGTCTCGAACACAGCCGCTGCTCGTACAGGTCGATCGAGCAACAGGGCCGAACCCACCCAACACCATCGCGGCTCCCGACGCGCCGACGAGCCCGCTGCCGCTGAGCAACAGCGGCCCCACGCGAAGCATCCCATCGAGCCCGACCCGAGCGCTCCACGCGAAGCCCGCCGTCGGCATCGCAAGCGCCACCGACGAGCTCGGCGTGCTCGATGGAACGATCGCGCCGACGCTTCCTCGCGCGATCAGGCCCAGCGGAGCCGCGAACTGCCAGCGCGCCGCCACGACGAACGCGTGTGTCGCGACCGGCTCGAGTCCGAGCACTGCGCCCGTCGCAGAGAACAGCGCCGCCGTGCGCTCTCCCGCGAAGCGCACGGCGCGGAAGTTTTGCACGCTGTACTGGTAGCCGATCTCCAACCCGACCGGCGGTCGCTGCGTGTCGCGCTGCGACCGAGGGTCTCGTGACGCAGGGGAAGGCGGAGACTCTGTCGCTGAAGTCGTCGGCGGTCCGTTGCCTGGTGGTGTTGCTTCAATCGTCGGAGCGGTCGGTGGTGACGTCGACGAGGTCGGCGACGCTCGTGGAGACGTCGTTGGTTGTCCCCAAGGAGGCTCGAGCGTCTGTGCCCCGGCGTCGCGACAGAGCACCCCGATCGCAGCGACGAGCGTCGCGACAGAGCCGCGAAGCGAGCAGTTGGCGAAGGATCGTCGTGCGCCCACCAAGCGAACGTGGAGTCGGACGAACCGCAGAACGACTCCCGCGCCCCACGATTTCGAACCCCGTTGCACGAGCGAGTCGCACCCGCGCTCGCGCAGGCCCTCGCGAGTCGTCGCCGGTAAAGCGATCCCGCGGCTCGCAACCCTGGACGATTTCCGCGGGGCGGCGACGGCTGATCGCGGTCGTCTCCTTGGGTTACTCGTGCTCGTCGCGCTCTTCGCGCGCGTTGCGGCGCACCGACCCCTCGACCGCGAACACCGTAAACCCCATCCCCGGAACGCCGCCGAGCAGCCCGCCCCACAGCACGATCGTCCCGATCACCTCGTGCACCATGCGGCCTCGACCGACGAGCACCGCGATGGCCGCGAGCAGCCAATACGCGGCAAGAATGCTCGCTGCCGTGAGATCGCGCCGCGCACCAGCGCTCGATCGCGCGACGAGTCGCCACCCGATCAGCGCGAGCGCGACCGCAAGCGTGTTGGTGACGAGCAGCCCGAGGCACGCGAGCGGAAACGGAGCCTCTCGAACCGATCTTGGAAGAACGAGCCGATCCAGCACCAGACCTACGATCATGGCGATCGCGCCGATGGCCGCGAACAACCAACGGCGTCGAAGTCCAGCGCTGCCGTGGAGCGCAGGCCCCCAGAGCAGCTCGAGCACAGAGAGCATCGCCATCGTGAACAGCGCTGCGGGGAGCGCCGTGATGAGCGCAGCACCGCCGACGGTCGCGTACGATGGGCCGCAGCCCGCGCAGCACCCCGCGCACACGAGCGTCGCGCTCGACGCGCGCGACGCGCCCCTCGAGGGTCGGGAGTCTACGCGATCGCGCGCAGTGTCCGAGAGAGGGACAAGCATGCCCCGAGCGTTGCTATGGACAGCGACGGACTCCGTGCCTATCGGTGGGTGCTCGCGTGTCCCACGTCGACCGAGGCCGAAGCCCGACCGAAGGAGGCTTTCTGTAGCTCACCCGAAAGGAGCTACAGAATCGTGCGAATTTCCCGATCCATGCTGCGAAGCGAACGAGGCTTTGCGGCGATCGATCTGCTTTGCGAGCGAGAGACACTCCGCCACTATGCGGACCCACTCGTAAAAAGCCGCGTGTTTCGGTTGTGCGGGTTCTGCTTTCGATCCGCCCACCACTGCCGCGATGGTCGCGACTCTCGATCGCGCTGCTGGAAGGCGCATCGACGCACACAATATCGAGCGAAGTGATGCATCAACGGGCGTGATCGGTCGACAGTCCCCCCGCCAATGGGATCGTCGACCAGCAAACACCCTCGCGCCGTCCGAACACGATCGGGCAAACGGAGCTGATCGGCGGAGCGACGGTCATCGGAACAACGCGCGATCGCGGAGCCCGCGTCGACGAGCGTTCTGGCCTTGGCTTCGGCGCTACGGCACGATCGTCCCGAGCTCTCGTTGTTGTTTCGGCGGGCGTCGGAGGTGCTCGACACCCACGCGCTCGTTTCTCGTTCGACGACCTGCTCGCCTTCGGGCATGCGTAGCGCTCGCCGCGATCGGCCCACCCCGCCGCACCGTGCGTTCGCCGCTGGTTTCACTGGTGATCCTGTGTTGGGCGATCGGGCCGCCGCCCGCTGACGCGCCGGCGACTGACCGCGCTCCTCGGGTATAGCCTCGCTGCCTCGACGAATGAAGACCACCCTATTCGAGCTCGCGCGCTGCCCAGGGCCCCGTCAACTCGCGTGCTTTCGCTGCGATCAGCCGCTCACCATCGGCGAGCGCTACATCGCTGCGTGGCCGATGGCCCGCGTGTCCAAATGCCCTGCGATCCGTCCCTGGCTCGACGACCAGCGACGCCGCGCCTGGTACCACCTCGGCTGCGCGCTCGACGTCAGTCAGAAGGAGCTCACGTGGATGCTGCGAACGGCCCCCGACGACGAAGAGCTCGAAGCGCTGCGCGAGCTAGCACGCGCGCGGACCAAGGCGATCAACGCGACCAAGCGCGCGCGCAAAGGAGCAGTCTTCAAAGCGCAGTCCGTCGACGCCGTCGAAGCGTCCCGCGATCCCAGCGGTCGGCCGCGGGTGACCATCGCGTACTTCGGCAGCCTCGCGAGCGCCCCCGACGGCGAGGCGACTCCGCTGCACGACTTCGCGCGAGACGACACGATTCGCACGGCGCGGCGCGAGTACATATTCGACGTCTTCTCGGGGGACGACGTGATTCACCTGGCTTGCGACCCCTCGCGCCCGCTCGTCGGCGCGGTGTTCGCGGCGTACGCGCACACGAAGGTCGTGAAGCTGCAGCGAGACAAGCTGGCGATCCTCCGGACCTTCGGCGTGCGAACGCCGGTGCTCTGGCTGTTCGGTCCCGAGCTGGCCGACGCTGCGGTTCGCGACGCGAAGGTCCTCGAGCTCCGCGAGGCGCTCGACGGCGCGGGCTTCGCGGGCGACGAGGCCGCCGTCGTGTGCTCTCCCGACAACAGAGCCGACGTGTTGGAAGAGCTGGGCCGCGCGCTGGACGAGCTCGAGGCGCGCGACGCAGCGCCGCTGCGATTGACCGACAGGCTCGAGCGCTCGATCGGCGCGCTGGAGGGCGCGATCGCCGAACGCGCCGAGCACCAGCTCGCGATGCTCATCGAAGCGCTGCCCCCGGCGAGCTGGACCGACGACGCGCTGCGCGCCCGCGCGGTGCGCGCGGTGACAGCGAGCCTCGGATTCGCGAGCGCGCGAGACCTTGCGCTGGACCGGCTGATTCGTTGGGCCGCCGACGAGTCGAAGCCCGCTGTGCTGGCAATGACCCGCGCTGCGCTCCGCGAGCCGGGACGAACGATGCCGTCGGTGCTCACGATCGCTTTCAACTGGATCGGAGTTCCGCGGGTCGATCCGCTGTATCCCGTCTGGGCCGAGGCGATCGTGCACGAAGCAAACGCCCCATGGCGCCGGTACGAGGTCCTGCTCGAGGCGCTCGAGCCCTGCAGCGACGCCGAGATCGGCGAGAGACTCTCTTCGTGGAGCGCGAGCTTGCCCGCCCGCGATCGTCGCAAGCCGTCCGCGATGGCCCTGGCCGAGAAGATCGTGAGCAACGCCGCGACCAGTCCGCGCTCGCGAGGCAA
>LNEO01000432.1 GCA_001465015.1 Deltaproteobacteria bacterium Ga0077539
CAATGCGAAGCCGCCGCCCCTGCCGTTCCAGGCGGGGGCGGGGCGCGCGGCAGCGCGGGTGGGGGCTTTAGCACTGCGCCCACTGTCGTTCTGCTCACTGGGCGCGCGGCAGCGCGGGTGGGGGCTTCAGCACTGCGCCCACTGTCGTTGCACTCGCTTGCGCGCGGCAGCGCGGGTGGGGGCTTTAGCACTGCGCCCACTGTCGTTTCACTCGCTCGCGCGCAGCAGCGCGAGTGGGGGCTGCGCTGCGCAGTCGCACGTTTCGCAATCACACCCTTGAGCTCCGAACGCGAGAACGAGGTCCGCTCCCCGCGAGCAGCTCGAACCGGCTACGTAGCCGGAAACTCGGCTACGTAGCCGGGCGCAGGATCGCTCCGCCGATGGCTGCTCGCGTGCCGTCTCCCAACGATTCTCTCGGCAGACGCGTCTTTCGGGGAGTCGTCTCCTTGGAGAGTGAACGCGGCGCAAATCACCCCTCGCAATATCGTCGAGGGCGGTTACACTCCGCCGCCGTTGCTCCTCATGTCCCACGGACTGCGTCTTTTGGGTGACGCACGCGACCTTGCTCCGCTGCGCACCCTCGTCGACGTCGCCCCCGCGCTGCTCGATGCTGCGTGGACCGAGATCACCGCCGAGGGTCGCCCCGGCAGCATCATCGTGTCTGCAAAGTTCGACGCAAAGCTGGGCGCGACGCTACAGGCTCGCGGCTGCGAGGTCGTTCGTGTTCGCTCGAACAAATCCTCGGTCACGGTCACTCCGCTCGCCGAGGGAAAGGACAGCGAAAACTGGCCCTCCGCCGCGGGCCGCGACGCAGGCACCCTCCTCGAAGCGCTGCGCCCTCGGCGCGCGCACGGCGATCCCGTCGTCGAGGAGGCGGTGTTCTGGGTTCCTGTCGAGTCGCAGGGCGCGCAGCGGACGGTCGAGCGACTGCTCGCCCTCGGACGCGACGACGTCACGGTGTCCGAGTGGGACGAGCGGGGCACGCGCGTGCTCGTTTTGCGCGCGCCCAACCCGCCGATGTATCTGCTCATGCGCGCTCGCGAAGAGCCGCACGAAGGCGTCCGCGCGTACGCCCGCGTCGAGGGAGGGCTCTGGATCGAGTGGGGCTACGAGCACCCGCTGCCCGCCGTGGCCGCGCGCACGCTGGCCAAGGCGTCACGAGCGGCCTTCGTCGAGCACACGGGGCGGTGGCGCATCGCGCCCTCTCCGTGGGCCGAGCGATCGATCTTCGACGCCGTGATCCCCACGATCGACGCCTCGCGCGTCGACCTCGTCACCAGCGACGGCGAGTCGCGCTTCACCGTGCACCTGCGGCTCACGTACGCGCCCGAGACCGTGCCCGAGCTGTGGCTGCTCGACGCGGCGCAGTTCGCCGCGCTCGAGTCGTTCGTCGAAGCGTCGAGCGCCGATGAGCTCGCGCGCTTCACCGTCGCGCGCATGGAGGGGCCGCGCGGCGTGCTCTACGTCCTGCGCGAGATCGTTCGACCCAACGCCTCGCGACTCGGGACGCGCGTCGCTGACCTGCTCGAGATCCGCGGCTACTCGCGGGTGGCCGCGACGGACAATTTGTACCTGCCCGTGGGTCGCAGGCTCGCGCCGATCATGCGCCGCGACGAGCTGAGAAAGCTCCTCGGCCTCGACCGCGCGCAGGCCGTCGTCGTGCACGAAGACCCCGACGGGATCGCCCTGTATTCGCTGAACAACGTCGACGAGGTTCCTCTGTCGCGCTGGGTTGAATATGTGGCCACCGATCGTCGCTTCGGGCTCGACCGGATGATGGAGACGATGGTCTTCGAGCTGCCCGGCGTGTCCGTCGCGAGCCGACCCAAGGTCGAGCGCGAGAAGCGCGCGAAGGACAAGGACGACAGCGGCGAGTCGCCGAGGCCTCCCGCCGTTACGAAGACGACCAAGCGCGCGCAGCCCGCGCCGCAAGAGGCCACGCAGCCGGTCGAGGTCAGCGAAGACGAGGCCAAGCTCCGCGAGCAAGCGCGGGCGCTCGAGGCGAAGATCTCGACGGGGGGCTGCGACGAGCCGCGGGCGTGGGCCGAGCTCGCCGAGGTCAAGTCCAAGCTCCGTCAGGGTGAAGAGTCCGCCCAGTGCCTCGAGGCGGCGATGTTTCACGGCGCGATCGACCGCGAGTCCGCCGCGCTTCTAGCGACGCTCCGGCGAAAGACGCTCAACGCCAAGGGAACCCCCGAAGAGCTCATCGACCTCGCGGTGCGCAAGGTGCTGATCCCCGCCGAGGCCTCGCTGCTCGGCGCCGGCACGCTCGAGCTGCTCGCCAAGGGAGACGGCGCGTTCGACATGCTGGCGCAGCAGATCGTGCAGCGCTTCAGCGAGCCGGACCTGCCCGTGTCGCGACGGCTCGCGTGGCTCGTGCTCTCGTCGGTGAGCAAGCGCGCCAACGACAAGCTGGGCCTCACCCGGTCCAAAGAGAAGCTCCTCGGCGGGATGAACGAGCGCGGGCTGCACGAGGTCTACGACCTCCCGGGCTTCGTGCGCTTTCACCTCGCGCTCGACGCCGCGTCGGGCGACGGGATGGAGAGCTCTTCGCGCGCCGACCAAATCGCGGCGCTCGAGACGCTCTGGAGCAAGGCCGTCACGACGCAGATCAAAGAGCTCGACGCCAACGCGTGCTTCGTCCGGCTCTTGTTCGCGGTGGGCTTCACGCGCGTCGGCGCCGGAACGCGCGCCAAGGACCTCGTCGCGCAGGTCGAGGCCGAGATGCCTGCGTTCGACGCGGGCGCGAGCAACGTCGGCGACCCCAACCCGATCTTGTTTCGGTTGTACATGGCGAGGCTGGCCAACATGGCCACGCAGGGCAGCGCCGAGTCGTGGGAGCGCGAGGTCGAGTCGATCATGAACGCGGTGCCCGAGGCGCGACGACGCGATCGGGCCGAGCTGTTTCGCAAGCGCAGCGAGTGGCTTCGCTCGGGGACGACCACGGAGATCCGCCCCTCGTGGCAACACAAGGGCGCAGAGGACGCGCTCAAGGCCGGCGAAGCGGACCCGCCCACGCTCCCCGACGCCATCGCCAAGGTGTTCGAGTCGCCGGCGCTCTTCGACCACGAGCGCACCGACGCGATCGAGCGCGCGCTCAAGGGGGCGCTGCGCACGGGCAACGAGCAGGTCCTCGGCGCGACGCTCGACGCGGCGACGCCGCGGCTCGACGCGATCGCGATCCTCGGTCACAGGGCGTCGTCGATCGGCGCGTGCCTGCAAGCGGCGGCGACGCTGGGCGACGCGCTCGCGGTCGAGCGGCTGCTCGACCGGATCGTGCTCATCGCGAGCACGCCCGATCAGACGCTGTCGGTTCGGGACCTTCTGCTCGCGGTCACCCCTGGGATCGCCGCGCTGCGCAAGATGGGCGCGGGAGACGCGGCGGCGCGGCTGCTCGACGCGCTCTCGCCCATCGCGGCGAAGAGCTCGCGCGACGCGCTCAGGCTGCGCGCGTCGTTGGCCGAGGGGTTCTTGCAGCTCCGCGACGCAGAGCGGGCGCTCGACCTGCTCGACTCGACGATGGACGACACGCTCACGGGCTCGCTCGATTACAACGGCCGCTACGACGCGATGTCCGCGGCGCTCACGGCGCTGCGACGCTGGCCGGTGAGCGCGCGCGGGGCTCGATGCGACAAGGTCTTCGACGCGATCGAGACGTTCGGCGACAACTTCACGACGCGGCGCTTCTACGCGACGTACAAGCTGCTCGTGATCGAGAAGCTCATCGACGCGGTGACCGACGAGGTGACGCTTCGAAGCGACAAGATCCGCACCTTCCTCGAGGGCGAGGAGCAAGCGGTGCGGCGCAAGGTACTGGCTGACTGGAGGTCTCTGTGAACTGGACGCTCGAAGAGCTCGAGCCCGAGATCGACGCGATCCGTGCTCGCATCAATCAACATCGACGCGTGCTCAGCGAGTTCTTCGTGAACCGTCAGGACGAGATCGACCTGGCCGTGACGTGCGCCGCCGCGCAAGAGCCGCTGCTCTTCGTGGGGCTGCCAGGGACGGCCAAGAGCGACCTCGTCGTGAAGTTCGTCGAGAGCATGGGGCTCGGCGAGGACGACTACTTCG
This sequence comes from Deltaproteobacteria bacterium Ga0077539, assembly GCA_001465015.1. Taxonomy (GTDB): domain Bacteria; phylum Myxococcota_A; class Polyangia; order Polyangiales. The sequence continues at coordinate 4,072 of LNEO01000432.1, forward strand.
AGTACATGCTCACGAAGTTCACCGAGCCGAGCGAGATCCTCGGGCCGATCGACATCGACCTGCTCAAGCAAGGTCGGTTCATGCGGCGCACGAAGGGAAAGCTGCCCGAGGCGAAGGTCGCCTTCCTCGACGAGATCTTCAAGTCGAACAGCGCGATCTTGAACACGCTTTTGACCATCGTAAACGAGCGCAAGTACTACCAGGACGGCGAGCCGACGCCGGTGGCGCTGAAGATCCTCTTCGCCGCCACCAACGACATCCCCGAGCAGAGCGAGCTCGACGCGCTCGCCGACCGCTTCGTGGTGAAGGTCGAGACGCGCCCCGTGAAGGACACGCACTTCAGCGAGCTCATCGACGCGGGGATCATGAACGAGGTCTACCGCGCCACCGGTCAGAAGCCGTGGGCGCGCGGGACGGCGTCGTTCGAGGACTACATGAAGTTCAAGCGCTACATGGACCTGTCCTTCGGCGCGCGCGGCAGCGGTCAAGCCGATCGCGAGGCGTGGTTTCCGCAGGCGGCCTTCGCGGAGATGCGTCGCATCGTCCGGACGCTCGAGACCGAGGACAAGATCTTCGTCAGCGATCGCAAGCTCGTGAAGCTCTACAAGGTGATTCGCTCGAGGGCGTTTCTCTTTCACGGCGGCGCCGTGCAGCAGCCAGACCTCGTCTTGCTGGCGTACTCGGGCAACAAGCGCCACGAGCTGCCGGCGGTGCAAGAGAAGGTCCGCGCGCTGCTGGGCCTCGGGACGACGAGCTCGTCTTGAAAATCGTCCCATTGAATCGAGTTTAGGGCTCTTTCACACACTCGGATGGCTCGCGACCTCACCCGTGAACAGCTCGCCCTGGCGCTTCGCGCGTGGGCGTACTTCGTCGGCGGCGGCACAGAGACGCTCCGCGAAGGCATCTCTCTTGCGGTCCCGTGGCTCGAAGCGCGGTGGGACGCGGGGGACGACCACCTGCCGCTGACGCTGGTGCACGACCTCGGGCACCTGTTGCTTCGAGGGAGGGACTTTCGCTTCGCGAGCGCGCGAGACCTCGCGAGCTGGCCCGAGTCCGAGCGGACCGCGCGCATGACCTACGAGGACAAGGTCCTCGGGCGCTGGGCGGTCGACCCGTCGGTCTCCGAGGCGCACATCGCCATCGCGGGAATGAACGCCCGCGCTCGCACCGCCGCCGTCGCGCACGCCGTGGGCCTTGCGCTCGCGGGCCCGTTGCGCGCGGTGCCCGAGCTCGTCACGGCGAACTCCGCGCACCTGCGCACGCTCGCGGCGTCCTTCGTCGAGGCGGTGCCCGAGCGGCACGAGGCGTGGGGCGACGCTGCGCCCGATGAATACTGGCGCGATTGGGCGCGGGAACAGATCGACGCCAGCGTCGCGGCGCTGCCTGCGGCCGGCAGGCTCTTCAAGCCCGAGGACCTGTGGGAGATCGCGCACCTCGAGCGGCTGCCCAGCGACTCGGCGCGCATGGCGCTGCGCGAGGTCAACACGTGGGCCTCGCGCGTCGGGCCGGTGTCGCCCGCGGTCGCGCTCGGGATCCGTCGACGCGCGCGCGAGGTTCCCGTCGACGCGGACGAGGCGGATCAGTATCCCGCGGGGGGGTTCGACGCGATCTCGACGAAGGGCGCGTTCGAGAACCTCGTTCGCTCGGAGGTCGCGTACGTCGGCGAGGGAGCGCACGACGGGATCGACCTCTTCGACGTGCGCTTCGCCGAGGGAGAGCTGCTCTATTACACGCGCGACGAGAGCCCGCTGCTCGACGCGAGGCGGGACGTCGTGTTCGTCTTCGACCGGCCCGCGGAGCAGCGGTTCAAGATCCCGTCGCTGCCGGCGCAGACGCTGGTGCTCTCGCAGTCGCTCGCGTTTGCGCTGCAAGCGGACCTGGTTCGCGTGTTCGGTCCCGCAGGGTCGAAGTCGAAGTTCTTGTGGGTCGTCGAGCACGACGCGGATCGCGAAGCGGCGCGCGAAGAGCACCAGCTCCTCTCGTTTTTGCTCGCGGCGGAGGTGGCCCACCGTCGCGTCGAGCTCGCGGTGGTCGAGGGGTGGGAGCAGGTTCCCGAAGCGGGCAGGATCGTCTGGTCGCCGCGCGCAGAGCCGACGGACCAGCGACGGCTCGCCTGGGTGCGCGTCGGACAAGAGCTGTGGCGCACCGGCGAGAACACGATCGACCTGCGCGAAGAGGGCGCGTCGCGAGCGCTCGCCGACATCGTGCTGCTCACGATCGCCAAGGGCGAACCGCGGCCGATGAAGAAAAAGAAGAAGACCGCGCCGCAACCTGCGAAGAAGTGACCACGACGGCGAGCGGGCCAGCGCGTGATAACGAGCGACGGGCAGCGAGCGACGGGGAGCGGGCGACGGGCAGCGGGCAGCGGGCAGCGGGCAGCGGGCAGCGGGTGGCGGGTGGCGGGCAGCGGGTGGCGGGTAGCGGGTGGCGGGTAGCGGACGATGGGAAACGGGCGACGGGCAGCGGGCGATGGGAAACGGGCCCACTTGAAAAGAGGGGTGTCTCGCACGGGGTTAACAAACCCCGTGCTGGGCGCCGTTCGAAGACTCACGGCGGAAGGTGCGCTTCGCGCGACCACCGTCAGAGAGCGCAGCTACGGGCAACGAGCGACGAGCAGCGGGCAGCGAGCAGCGAGCGGCGGGCAACGAGCAGCGGGCAGCGGGCAGCGGGCAACGGGCAGCGGGCAACGGGCTCACTTGAAAAGAGGTGTTGCTTCCACGGGGTTAACAAACCCCGTG
>LNEO01000433.1 GCA_001465015.1 Deltaproteobacteria bacterium Ga0077539
CGATTTCGCAATGCGAAGCCGCCGCCCCTGCCGTTCCAGGCGGGGGCGGGGCGCGCGGCAGCGCGGGTGGGGGCTTCAGCACTGCGCCAAACGTCGTTCTGCTCACTTGGGGGCCGCTCCGCGGCTCGGTGCCGAGCGCGTTCTACTCGGGTTTTCACAGGCCGAATCTCGGCAATGATGAGCTCTGTTCACGTGAGGCCGCCGCTCGAACGCTCGCTGCTCCCGCGCCACTGTGCTCCCTGCGGGAGTCTCCGCTCCCGCGGCTCTGCGTAGTACCTTCCTTCGCGCGATGGATCGCCCGTTGGACGCTCGTGAACACAAGAGGCTCCTCGCGGTCTCGCTGCGCGCGCGTGAGCGCGTGATTCGCACGGTGTTTCGCGCGGGGAGCGGGCACGTCGGCGCGGCGCTCAGCCAGTGCGACGTGCTCGTCTCGCTCTACGAGCGCCACCTCAGGCTCGATCCCGCGAAGCTCGATGATCCCACGCGCGACCGGTTCGTGCTGTCGAAGGGACACGGTGGACTGGGGCTCGCCGCGGTCCTCGCCGAGCGGGGCATCCTCTCGGACGCCGAGCTCGACACGTTCGGCGAGAGCGCGAGCCCGATCGGAATGCACATGGACCACCGCAAGGTCCGAGGCGTCGAGACGGCGACGGGATCGCTCGGACACGGGCTCGGGATCGCCGTGGGAATGGCGCTCGGCGCGCGCATCCAGCGCTGGCCGACGCGAGTGTTCTGTTTGCTCAGCGACGGCGAGTGCTACGAGGGAAGCACCTGGGAGGCAGCGCTCAGCGCGAGCGCGTCGAAGCTCGCGTCGCTGTGCGCGATCGTCGACCGCAATCGACTGACGATGGACGGGTTTACCGAGCGCGAGGTTCCTCTCGAGCCGCTCGCGGACAAGTGGAAGAGCTTCGGATGGAGCGTCTCGGTCTGCGATGGGCACGACTTCGTGGCGCTCGATGAGCGTCTCTCGCGCGCCAAAGACCGCGGCCCGTCGGTGATCATCGCCGAGACGGTGAAGGGCAAGGGCGTCTCGTTCATGGAGAACAAGCCCGAGTGGCACTACGGGGCGATCGACTCGGCGAAGCTCGACGAGGCCTTGCTGTCGCTTCGCGCGCAGCACGACGCGGCGGTGCAAGCGTCGGGAGCGCGAGGCGAATCATGAGCGATTCGTCGGATCCACCGCAGCCGAAAGTGCGCGGGTTCACCTGGACCGTGGGCGATCACGCGCTGCTCTCGAGCAGCGATGTGTGGGGTGAAGCGCTCGTCGAAGCGGCCCGCACGGACGCCCGGATCGTGACGGTGACCGCGGACCTCGCAGAGACGACGCGGCTGCAGGAGTTCAAGCGCGCGTTTCCAGAGCGCGCGATCAACGTGGGGATCGCCGAGCAGAACCTCGTCGCCGTGGCCGCGGGGCTGGCGGCGATGGGGCTCGTTCCGGTGCTGTGCACGTATGCGACGTTCGCGGTCCTGCGCGCGGCAGAGTTCGTCCGAACGGACCTCGGCTACGGGCGTCGCAACGTCAAGCTCATCGGAACGCTCGCCGGCGTCGCCTACGGCCAGGGCGGCCCCACCCATCACGCCGCCGAGGACCTGGCTCTGTTGCGAGCGATTCCCGAGCTCGTGATCCTCGCTCCGACGGACGGCTACGAGATGGCCGCTGCCCTTCGCGCCGCCCTCGCGCACGAGGGGCCCGTGTACCTCCGCTGGGGACGCGGGACCGAGCGCGTCGACGAATCCAAGCGCGACGAGCCCTTCGTCATCGGCCCGATCCGAGAGCGAATCTCGGGCACGGCCGTGACGGTGCTCGCGTACGGGCCGACCGTGCACGAGGCCGAGCGCGCTGCGCGCAGAGCCCAGGCGGCGGGCGTGTCGACACGCGTGCTCGCCGTCCCCACGCTCGCGCCGCTCGATCGCGAGTCGATTTTGTGTGCCGCGAGAGAGACCCGTCGATTGATCACCGTCGAAGACCACTCGATCGTGGGCGGGCTCGCGAGCGCCGTCGCCGAGACCGTCGCGCGCGCGGGGATCGCGGTGCGGCTGTCGTCGCTCGGGCACAGAGAACGATATCTTCCGATGGGCATCCCCGAGGACCTGATGGCGATCGGAGGCTTCGACGAGGACGCGATCTTCGAGGAGATTCTCAGGGTGTGCGGCGTCGAAGCGCCCTCGACCGACGACGACTGGGAGGACCGCTGAGCGATGGTTACCCACGACGAAGCGACGCTCAGGGCGCGAGTGTTTCTTCGGGCGGTGCTTCCGTTGGTGCGCTTGCTCGCCGAGCGCTCGCGCTCGCCGTGGTCGCTGGCGCTCGGGAGCGGCGCGATCGAGCTCTCGCTGGCCGACGGGAGCCTCGCGTCGACGTTGTGGCTCGAGGGGCCTCGGGCGAGGGTCACGCACGAACGGTGCGAGCGCCCCGACGTCCGGTGGGTGTTTCGCGACGCGGGCTCGCTCGTGGACTTCTTCTTGGGGCGACCGTCGCTTCCCAAGATCACGCCGTGGATGGGGCTCGCGTCGCCGCGGATCAGCGCGCGGGCGCTGTCGTTGCTGCTCGGGCTTCGCGTGCTCGACCCGAAGCACAACCCGCGGACGCTGTCGCTCGAGGACAAGCGGCTTCGGGTGAAGATGCTGCTGGCGCTGGTGACGCGGGCGATCGCCGAGCTGCATCGCTGCGAGTGGCCCGCGGCGAGGTCGATCACGAAGGTCGATCGCGAGCGGGTGTTTCAGTGGTCGATCGCGGCGACGGGGGACGGAGCGTACCTGCGAATGCGTCCGGACCGAGCCTGCGCGGGGACGGGCGCGTACGGCGCGCGCGAGCCCTTCGTGCACACGGTGTTTCGCGACGTCGAGAGCGCGTTCTCGGCGCTGACCGAGAGCGCGAGTCAGATGGAGGGCTTTCGCGGAGGCGCCGTCGTGACGCACGGGAGCCCCGAGTACGCGCGGAAGATCGCGTTTCTCATGCAGCAGGTGGACGCGATGCTCACGGGGCAGTGAGCGACGGAGGCGCATGGAGACGACCGCGTACTACGCCTACGGGCTGCCGATCTACATCGCGATCCTGCTGATCGAGCGTCGCGCGATGCTGCGCAAGGGCCAGCGCCCTATCACCTTCGCGACAGGCTTCTCGAACATCTCTGCCGGCTTCGGGACGATCGTCATCGGCCTCTTCTTGGGCCCCGCGTTGATCGCGCTGTACCTGTGGGCGCTGAAGACGTTCGCGCTCGTGCGGTGGCCCGCGGGGAGCCTCGCGCCGTGGGTGCTCGCGTTTGTGTTCGCGGACTTCGGGCACTACTGGCACCACCGGATGGACCACCGCGTCGCCGCGTGCTGGGCGGTGCACGGCGTCCATCACATGCCCGAAGAGATGAACTTCTCGGTGGCGATGCGGCACGCGTGGTTCTCGGATTTGTATTCGTTTCCGTTCTACGCGCCGCTGCCGCTGTTGGGCGTGCCGATGGAGCACTTCTTCATCGCGACGACGGCGCTGTCGTTTCACGCGTTGATCACGCACACCGAGCACCTGCGCTTTCCGTCGCTGGGCTTTCTCGTGACGCCGGCGTCGCACGCGCTGCACCACGCGCGCAACGACGCGTACATCGACAAGAACTTCGGCGCGATGTTCTGCCTGTGGGACAAGCTGTTCGGCACGCACGTCTCTCGCGACCCCGCGGTCCCTCCCGACTACGGAACGCCCAGCGGCTATCGCACCCACGACGGAGCCCTCGCGCAGTTCATCCTCTGGCGCGACCTCTTCGCGCTCGCGGGCCAGTGTCGCTCGTGGCGCGATCGCGCGCGGGTCTTCTTCGGTCGACCGGGGACGGTCCCCGAGGGCGTTCGACGGATCGCGATCGTGCCCGCGCGCGCGTCCGAGCGCATCGACCCGCGGGTGAAGCTCTACGTCGCAGCGCAGTTCTCGCTGAGCATTTTCAGCGCGTTGTACGTGTGCGTCGCGCGCGACTCGCTCCCGTGGTCCGTCAAGCTCTTCGGGCTCTTCGCGGTGCTCTCGTGTCTGTCCACGCTGGGCGGGCTGCTCGACGGACGCGAGCACGCGTGGCGCTACGAGCTCGCGCGCGTGGCGATCACCGCTCCGGTGCTGACGGCGCTCGCGCTTCGCTGAGCACGCGCGCCGAACGATCAGCGCGCGTTCGGCGAGTCGACGGAGGGGTCGACGCTCGCTTCGATCTCGGCCCAACGCTGCGCGGCGTCGGCCTCGCGCCAGCGTCCGAGGTCGAGCTCTCGCAGCCGCATCACGCGCTGGCGCATCGAGCGAAACCGTCGGGGCGACGGGGTTATCACGCCGCTCGCGTCGGGCTCTCGAATCGAGAACGGGGCGCCGAGCTCACGAGAAGCCGAGCCTCGTAGGCCATAGGCGCCGAAAACGTCACGGCTGAAACAGAGAGGTAGAGTAGCAAATCGAGCGACAGAACGAGGTTTTACATCGAGCCGCGGAGCGCGGCCCCCA
>LNEO01000434.1 GCA_001465015.1 Deltaproteobacteria bacterium Ga0077539
TGAGGGCGCGACCTCTGGCTGTGAGGCGAGCGAGCGTCCGCGTTGTTCCCTCACGAATACCAGGGCTGTCGCGCCCAAATCCGGTTCCCTGCTGAGGGATTCGCGCGCTCGAGCTCAGCCTCGAATCGCTGGGACGCGATTCACATCGCCGTGACCGTGAACGCGCCGCACATCGACCGGCTCGTGCTCGAGACCGCGAAGTACTGAAGGCTGTCCATCGCTTGGGGAGACAAGGTGATCGTCGTGGTCGAGCAGACGCCGCGACGGACGCCGCACGGAGCCTGGAGCTCGATCGCGAAGCCGCTCGACACGGAGACCTGCACGGCGCGCCCCGCAGGAAGGCGCAGCGCGACGTAGCTCGTCGGCGCTTCGACGCCCGCGCACAGGGGCACGAGCGAGACGGGCGCGCCGCAGGTGGTCGAGCGCACCGAGTCGGGGGCGGAGAACATCAGCGCCCTGTCGCACGCCGCGACGAGCGCGACGTCGATCCCCAACGCGGCGTCCACGGGAGAGACGCTCGGGACGTCCACGAGCGCGTCGACCGAGTTGGACGCGTCGAACACGTCCGACGAGCGCACATCCGCGCGATCGTCTTGGGCGTCCGGCCGCGCGTCACGATCGAGCGTGAACGGCGCGTCGAGGGCGTCGGACACGTCTGCGTCGCCAGCGTCGCCAGCGTCGCCAGCGTCGCTCACGTCGCCAGCGTCGCTCACGTCGAACACGTCCATCGCGATCGCGCCGTCGACGAGGGCGTCCGCGGCGTCTTCGCCCGCGTCGAGAGCGTCCTCGCGCTCGGTCGCATCGGCGAGCGTCGGGCGGTCATCGAGGACCGATCCATCCGAGACCGCGCGATCGCGCGGCGTCGGCGCGTCGACGGGAACATATCCAACACGCCCGCAGCCCGTGCCCAGCGCAAGCGCCAGACACAGCGACGGAATCGAACTCGAGAGTCTCATGACGAAGCGGCCAGACCGACATTGTACATCAGTCGCTCGAGCCCCGAGCCGTTGACGTAGCGAAACCACACGAGCGCGTCGAGCTCGGGGTCTCCTGTCGGCGTGTTGTACGTGGGCGGCTCGCGGCGCCAACGCTCAGCGAGCGCCGCGGCTCGCTCGCGCGCTTCGACGAAGTACCGCTCGCGCTCGCGCACGATGTCAGCCTCGGACATGGGGGCCTCGTGGTCTCCTGCCGCGAACGTCAGGGCGCTCTCGACGAGCGCCTCGACCGTGAGCTCGAGCGGCGTCGTGTCGCGAAACGGCGCGCCAGCGAAGCGCCATACACCATCGTCCCACCCGAGCGTGTACGCCGGAACGAAGTGATCGCCGTGGTCCGCCACGAACTCGATCGCCGACAGAATGAAATCGATGTCCTCGCGGCTCGCGTAGTACGGGAGCGACACGCGCACCCAGCCGGGCTTCACGCCGATCACGCCGCGGCGAATCTGCGCGCGGTATCGCTCGGACACCTCCTCGCGGATCCCGAGCAGCCTGTGCCCGTACGGCCCCGCGCAAGAGCAGCCCGCGCGGCTCTGGATCCCGAACAGGTGATCCATCAGCGCGCTGACGAGGTCGTGATGAAGCCCCTCGACGTTGAACGAGATGATCGCCAGGCGATCCAGCGCCGTCGGCCCGAGCAGCTTGATCCGCGGATGCTTCGCCAACCGCGCGAGTGACGATCGCGCCAACTCGATTTCGTGGGTCAATATCTCTTCCGCGCCCACCATCTCTTTGACCAAGAAGGCCACGCCTGCCCGCAGGTCGCTGACGATCGAAGGGGTCCCGGCCTCCTCGCGCTCATCGAGCTTGTGCGTGTAATCGACGCGGTGCGCGCTCTCGAAGGCGGCGACGTAGTCCACTGTTCCTCCGCCGGGACGCTCGGGCGTCCGGGTGAGAAAGAGCGAGCGGTTGGCGACGAGCACGCCCGAGGCCTGCGGGCCGCCGAGAAACTTGTGGACCGACAGGGACACCGCGTCGAGCCGCGCCGCGGGGTCCTCGGGGTGCATGTCGATCGGGACGTACGGGCCGGCCGCGGCGTAGTCGAAGGTCGCCAGCGCGCCGTGCGCGTGCAAGACGCGCGCGATCGCATGAACGTCGGAGATCACGCCGGTCACGTTGGAGGCCGCTGAGAAGGCCCCAATTTTCAACGGGCGATCGCGGTAGCCCGCGAGGGCGCGCTCGAGCGAGCCGAGGTCGATCGACCCATGCTCATCGAGAGAGACCTCGACGACCTCGGCCACCGACTCGAGCCAGGGGAGCTCGTTGGAGTGGTGCTCGTACGGGCCGACGAAGACCACGGGGCGCTCGTCCGCGGGGATGTGCGAGGACAAGTGATACTTGCGCTCGAGCGGCTCGCTGATGCGTAGCCCGAGCAGCCCGACGAGCTTGTTGATCGCGGCGGTCGCGCCCGCGCCGACGAAGAGCGCCACGTCCTCGTCGTTCGCGTTGACCGCGCGACGAACCACCATCCGCGCCTCTTCGCGCAGCCCGGTCATGATGCGCCCCGTGGTCGACACGTTGGTGTGCGTGTTGGCGTAGAAGGGACGGACGCGACGAATCCATGCTTCGACGAAGTGCAGGTAGCGCCCGGACGCCGTGAGGTCCGCGTAGGTCAAGAGCCGGCGCCCGAAGGGCGTGTCGACGCACGCGCGCCTGCCAACCTCGTTTTGTCGCAAGAATCCCAGGACGTCGCGCTCGAGTAGCTTTCTCTGCATGGTCGGTGCCTTCTCGCTGAGAGGGAGAGTGTGACGGCGAGCGATCAGCGCTCGTCGTGCGGCTCGTCTGGGGGCCCAGAGACTCCCAGAGACCTCGAGAGCCGCTCGTGAAACGCGCGCGCCGAGTGCACGCCCGCGCGGCGCAGAAGCTCGTTGCGCGCGGCGACCTCCACCACGATCGTGGTGTTTTTTCCCGGTCGAACAGGGATGCGACGGAGCGGGATCTTCGCGCCGAGCACCTCGAACCACTCGTCGTCGAGGCCCAGCCGATCCCAGTCCTCGCCCTCGTCCTGGGGGATCAATCGAACCACCATTTCGAGCCGCTTGCGCTTGCGCACCGCGGCCACGCCGAAGAGATCCTTCACGTCGAGCACGCCGAGGCCCCGCACTTCGAGGTGATTCTCGAGCAGCGGCGTCGCGGTCCCGTAGATGAGCCCCGGCGAGCGCGAGACGCAGTCGACGACGTCGTCGGCGATCAGTCGATGCCCGCGCTGGACGAGCTCGAGCGCGCACTCGGACTTGCCGATACCGCTCTTTCCCATGAGCAAGAGCCCCACGCCGTGAACGTCCACGAAGACCCCGTGCACCTGCGTTCTCGGCGCGAGCTTGTCATCGAGAACCGAGTGAATCCCGTTGATCGTGGTCGACGACTTCGCGCTCGACGCGAGCAGCGGCACCCCGAGCGAGCGCGACGCGCGCACGAGCGAGGCGCTCGGCCCTCCCTGCGCGGTCACCACGACGCACGAGAGCCCCAGCGAAAAGAACGCCTCGCACGCCGCGTCCCGCTCGCGCTCGGTCATTTTCGCGAGAAACGAAGCCTCGGTCTCGCCCAGGATCTGCACCCGCGAAGCGACGATCCCGTCGAAGTGCCCCACGAGCGCCAGGCCCGGCTTCTGAATCCTCGTGTGGTTGATCACGCGATCGAGACCGGACTCCCCCGCCACGAGGTCGAGTCGATAGGGCAGGTCCTTCGCAGTGAGCAGCGCGCGGGCCTCGATCATTCTTGGGATGGTGTCGCTCATCGATGCGCGCCCGTTGTACCGCAGTCGGCCCGCTCGAAGTGGCCCCCGCGCCGCGCGCCAGCGAGTGAGGAGAACGCGCTGGGCGCAGTGCTAAAGCCCCCACCCGCGCTGCCGCGCGCCCCAACTGAGGAGAACGCGCTGGGCGCAGTGCTAAAGCCCCCACCCGCGCTGCCGCGCGCAGTGCTAAAGCCCCCACCCGCGCTGCCGCGCGCCCCGCCCCCGCCTGGAACGGCAGGGGCGGCGGCTTCGCATTGGGAAAATGCAGGCGAAAGCAGCATACGTGTATCGTGATGGCCCTTGCTCTGCAAGGGCGAAGCAGCGCTCAGTCGAGCTAGAGATCGACTCGAATCGTGCAGAGCGAAGCCATTGCAGAGCAATGGCCACACAATCAACTTACCCAGCAATTCTACACACAGACACAATGCGAAGCCGCCGCCCCTGCCGTTCCAGGCGGGGGCGGGGCGCGCGGCAGCGCGGGTGGGGGCTTTAGCACTGCGCCCACTGTCGTTGCACTCGCTCGCGCGCGG
>LNEO01000435.1 GCA_001465015.1 Deltaproteobacteria bacterium Ga0077539
TTGCAACTCCCAATCGCCGTCTCAGCGGTGCAGTGTTCGGCGCCTCTGGGAGATCCGGGCATCTCTTGCGCTCGTGAGCAGGATGGGAATCACACCCCCTCCAAAATCACGCCCGGTCTTGCGGTCCCGTCGTATCGTACCGCTCGACGGCGCGCCGAGAGGGCCCGCGGAGCGAGCGATGAACAAGCGACGATCTCGAGGGGGCTCGGAGACTCCTACGGTCGCCACCATCATCACCGCCAGCGTGGACGGCGAGCGAACCCCCGAGCCCGCGCGCGCGCGCCGCGTCGCGCTGCCGGCGCGTTATGTCGACCTGGAGCTCGTCGGGACCGGCTCGTTCGGCGAAGTGCGAAGGGTGCGAGACGTCTCGCTCGACCGCGCGCTCGTCCTCAAGATCTTGCACGAAGACTACGTCGACGACGCGCAGGCGCGCTGGCGCTTCAGCGCCGAAGCGCGGGTGACCGCAGCGCTGCAGCACCCTGGAATCGTCCCTGTGTACGACCACGGCGAGCTGTCGGACGGCAGGCTCTGGTACGCGATGAAGGAGGTGCGCGGCCAGACGCTCGGCGCCATCCTCGGCGACCTGCACGACGGCGCTTGTTCGAGCGGCTTCGCGCAGACCGCGTCGGGGTGGACCTTTCGTCGCGTGATCGAAGCGCTCGCGCGCGTCGCGCAGACGATCGCGTTCGCTCACGCGCGGTCCGTGATTCACCGCGATCTCAAGCCAGAAAACCTCATGGTGGGCGAGTTTGGCGAGGTGCTCGTGATGGACTGGGGGCTCGCCCTCGATTTGCGCGAGCGCGAGGATCGGTCCTCGGATGGACCCACCGCGAGCGGCGTCCGCGCCGCCAGCGCAGCGCTCACGCACGCGGGCGACGTGCTCGGAACGCCCGCGTACATGCCTCGCGAGCAAGCGATCGGCGACCGCGCGGCGCACGGCCCGCACAGCGACGTGTATTCGCTGGGGGCGATCTTGTTTCATGTGTTGACCGGCGTCCCGCCGTTCGCGGCATCGAGCGCTCGCGAGGCGCTCGCGAAGCTGCTCTCGGGTAGAGCGCCCTCCGCGCAGCAAACAGCGCTCGCGCGTGGCGCGCCCGAGCCGCCGGACGAGCTGCGCGCGCTCTGCGACAGAGCGCTGCGCGAAGCCCCGTCCGAGCGAGGAACGGCCGAGGAGTTCTCGACCGCGCTCGTCGACTGGCTCGACGGCGCCAACAAGCGAGACCGCGCGCTGGCCGCGCTCGAGCTCGCGCGCGCGAAGGAGCCCGAGGTCGAAAAGCTTCGCCAGAGCGCGCTCGACGCGTCGGACGCGGCGCGCGCGCGATGGTCGACGCTGCGAGCGTTCGACGAGATCGAGAAGAAGCGCGACGCGTGGGCGCTCGAGGACCGCGCGGCGCTGGCCAGGCGCGACGCCGCGCTCGCCGAAGCGCAGTGGCTCGAGTCCGTGCTCGCGGTGCGCGCGGTCGATCCGACCCTCGCCGAGACGCGCGACGCGCTCGCTGAGTACTATCGCGACAGGCTCGTCGACGCCGAACAGCGAGGCTCGATCGAGGACGCAGCGCGGTACGAAGCGATGCTCCGCGCCAACGACCGCGGCCAACACGCTGCGTTTTTGCGGGGCGAAGGGCGGCTCTCGCTCGTGACAGATCCGCCGGACGCGAGCGTCACCGTCGCGCGCGCGAAGCTGTCCGATCGGCGACTCGTGTACGAAGACGCGCGCCCCCTCGGACGCGCTCCGCTGCGCGAAGTGACGCTCGAGTTCGGGAGCTATCGTCTCGAGCTGCGCGCGCCCGGCTGCGCGACGATCCACTACCCCGTCGAGATCACCCGAGATGGTCAGTGGATCTCGTCACCGGACAACAGCGAGGTCCCGTACCCGATCGCGCTTCCGCGCGCGAACGAGCTCGAGTCCGATGACCTCTGGATCGCCGCGGGATGGGCGTGGGTGGGCGGCGACCCCAACGCGACCGACTCGCTGCCGCGCGAGCGGGTGTGGATCGACTCGTTCGTGATCAAGCGCGACCCGGTGACCGTCGGAGAATACCTGCAATTTTGCAACGATCTCGCGGCCTCGGGCCGCGTCGACGACGCGCTCGCGTATCGCCCCACCACGGCGCTCAAGTCGAGGAGCGACGGGACCGAGTCGCCGTTCGTGCTGATCGAGAGCAAGAAGAAGTCTGCGCGGTCTTCGCGCTTCACGGTGGTCGACGACCCGCTGTGGGCAGCGGACGTTCCGGTGGTCTCGGTGACGTGGCACGCGGCGGTGGCGTACGCGCGTTGGTACGCGAAGCGAACAGGGCTGCCGTGGCGCTTGCCGGACGAGTACGAGCGAGAAAAAGCGGCGCGGGGCGTCGATGGTCGGCTGTTTCCGTGGGGAAGCTACGGCGACGCCACGTTTGCGTGCGTGGCCGAGGGACACCGCGACGAGCCGCGCCGCACGGTGATCGGACTGCACCCGTTCGACGTCAGCGTGTACGGCGTCCGCGGGCTCGCGGGCAACTCCCACGACTGGTGCGCCAACGTCTGGCGCCGCGACGGACCGAGCACGCGCGAGGGTCGCCTCGTGCTCGAGCAGGCCGACGACGCGGATCCCGACTTTCGCGTGATCCGCGGCGGCGCCTGGAACCAGCCTCTCAACGCCAGCCGCGCAGCCTCGCGCTTCGGAGCGCGGCCCGAGCTCGGTCGACGCAGCATCGGAGTTCGCCTCGTGCGCTCGAGAGCGCCGCGCGCGTGACAGCGCGCCGCGATCGCGGAACTACTCTGCGGACCCGAGCTTCTCGACCGCCCGCCACGAGAGAGCGATCACGACGCCGTCTCGCTTCGCCGCGACGGTCGCGTTGATCCCTGCTGCCTTCAGCTTCGCGCGAAGGGCCTTGGTCCCCGCGTCCCGGCGCTTCTTGCGCGCGCGCTCTTCGGTCGTGACGATGCTGCCGCTCGCGCGCTTCTTCGCGTCGTCCCTCGCGCGCCTCGCCGCCGCTTCGAAGTCGTCGACCGTGGCGTCCTTGGGGCGCTTCGCTCGAACCTTGCGCCCCTCGTCGAAGATCTCGTCTGCGCTGTCCTCTTCGGGCGTCGCCTTCGCGAGCGAGACCGCGGCGTACGCCTTTTCGACGCCGAGCTCGAGCGCGCGCTTCTTGCTCAATCCCCGCACGATCGCGATGAGCTTGCGCGCCTGCGTCGGAGCGTACACGCCGCGCCCGGTCAGAAATTCATCGAACGAAGCGAAGCCGTACACCTTGCGATAGAGCTCTTTGTCGCGCAGCTCGCGCAGCTCTTCGCCGAGGCCGTAGAAGTCCTCTGCGATGCGCGCCTTGCGCCGGGCGATCGACTCGACGAGGGCGGTCGCGCGGGCGACGGATCGCGGGTCCGCGCCCTCGACGATCCCGCGTCGATCGAGGGTGATCGCCTCGCTCGCGCTCGTCTTTTTCGACGGCTTCGCTGGGGCTTCGGTGCGCTTGTTCGAGGGCTTCTTCGGGGGCTTGGAGGGCTTCTTCATGATGGACTCTCGCGCGACGAGCGACGGCAAAGCGTATCGAAATCCCAGCGATAAACCAGCCCTCGAGCATCACCCCGCCCTCACGGAGGCATTCGAGGGCCAAAATCGGCTCTTTTCTGGGCCAACAGTCCTGTTGGCGCGTGACATCCAGTGATTTGCCAGAGATTTCATCGCGATGGCGGGCGGAAGCGTGGCGCCTCTGGCCCTCGCGCGCCGTCGCCGCGCCTGCTCAACGGCGGCACAGGGTTGGTCGTGCGATCTTCAGCCTGGCGCAGGCGACGGTGCGCGGATCGTGACAGCGCAGTCCCCGACGTACGTCGGCAGAGTCGTCGTCGAGCAATACCGCAGCGCAACACGACGCGCTCTGCCCCCGCCGGCACGCGCGTACGAACAGCGAGCGTTGACCGATGAAAGATGCCAGCAAAAGTCCAAGAAGAATTCCCCGAATCAAGCAGCCGTCGACAACACGCCGCGTCGCGGGGCTGAAGGCTCTAGAGGCCAGAAGTGCCAAGGGCGTGACGTGCATCAAGACTTGAGCAACCGGAAGCAGTGGCGAAGACTTCAAGCGCACAAATGAGTAATACCAATCACGAAACCCGAACACCGAGATGATCCCGAGAACAAGCGCGATCACGCCCACGATCCATGCAGTCACTCCCGCGTCTCGAGGAAGCAACGCTCGTCGAAGTCGCCCTGGCGGCGTGCCAGCGACTTTCACGACTTCGGTCATCGTGGATGGGTCCGGCATTAGTTATAGTGTGCTCCTGATGGGGTAATGCTGCCCCGAAGTGTCCAGTACACGTCCCGAAGACCTGGCTGGGCCGTCGCATCGACATTGTTCGACGCGAACGGGGACGGTCATCGATAACTCAACGATCGGCCCCAGGACGTCCTCCCGGCAGGTCGGCATCGGGCGCGTTCGGGATGGACCCAACAGTTGAGTTATTGATGCCAACGCCGCCAAGAAGCATGTCTCTACACAACGCATTATCGCGGAAGAGAAGGAAAACTCGGCACCCTGCGCTCGCCCTGGCCGAAATCTCATGGATCCCGTGGGAGCGAGTTGGG
>LNEO01000436.1 GCA_001465015.1 Deltaproteobacteria bacterium Ga0077539
AGCCGGATGCGGTAACGCCGCACGTCCGGATCTGTGAGGGCCCCCCGAGCGCCAGACGCTCGGGGGGCTACTCGACGGTTTGTTAACCCCGTGCGAGAAACCCCTCTTTTCAAGTGAGCCCGCTGCTCGTTGCTCGCTGCCCGCTGCTCGTTGCTCGCTGCCCGCTGCTCGTTGCCCGCTGCCCGTTGCCCGTTGCCCGCCGCCCGTTGCCCGTCGCTCGTTGCCCGTCGCTCGCTGCCCGTTGCTCGCTGCCCGCTGCTCGTTGCTCGCTGCCCGCTGCCCGTTGCCCGTTGCCCGTTGCCCGTTGCCCGCTGCCCGTTGCCCGTCGTTCGCTGCCCGTCGCTGCGCCCTCTGACGGTGGTCGCGCGAAGCGCACCTTTCGCCGTGAGTCTTCGAACGGCGCCCGACACGGGGTTTGTTAACCCCGTGCGAGAAACCCCTCTTTTCAAGTGAGCCCGCTGCCCGCCGCTCGTTGCCCGTCGCTCGTTGCCCGTCGCTCGTCGCCCGTTGCCCGCTGCCCGTTGCTCGCTACTCGCTGCCCGCTGCCCGTTGCCTGCTGCGCGCTGCCCGTTGCCCTTGGCTCCAGGTTCGCTCCCCTCGATCACGCGACGCGCGTCCCCGCCGTCATTTCCCACACGGTTCACGGATCCCGCGCGCGCTGCCGCGCCGGAGCCACCCTCTACCGCGGCGTCGGCGCGCTCGGACAGCGCCACTGATCGGTGCGCTCGCAGCGCAGTTGTTGGGTCTCAGTCGACCAATCGACCGTGATTCGTCCCGCGGAGCTCATCGGTTGTGTGCGCGCGACGAGCAACGCGAGCGGCCCGGTCTCGGGATACGCAGTGGTCGCGATCGGCGCGGGCGCGCCGCGACCGCGAGCCATTCGCGCTCGACCGCGCTCGTCGAGAAAGACCCGCACCCGCGTGACGCGCCCGTCCGGCATCGGGGCGTCGTAGCGAACCTCTCCGATCGAATCGCTGCCGCGCGCAAACTCGAACGCGTTGGGCTCGAGTCGATCGACCATCCCCGGCTCGGCCCAGCACGTCGCAAACGGAATCGCCTGCGCCGGCTGCGACGAGACGCAGACAGTGCTCTCGGCGGCGGTCCTGTACGCGAGCAGCCGCGGGTGCGTGCGCGGGTCCGTCGCGTGCACCGCGAGGATGTCCGGGTGGCGCTCGAACCACGACTGCGCTGCGGCGAGGGCGAAGTCGCTCGCGGACGTAACGGAGAACTCACTGCGTTCTTGCCAGCTTCGAAGCGCAGGGACGTGCCCGAAGCGGAGCGTCGCCAGCGCGCGATACGAGCGCTCGTAGCCGCTCGCCTCGTCGCGGACTGTGCAGTCGATGATGTACACGTCGCGCTCCCACGAGACCGCGCGGGCGTCGCTCGCGCGCACCAACGAGAGCGTTCGCTCCGAGCGCCGAGAGGCCTCGGCGAGCCATTGGACGAGCTGCGCGCGAAGCGAGTCGGAGAGCGGGTTTGCTGGCGCAGCGTCGGCCGCGACAGGGTCCAGCGAGGCGTCCGAGCTCGCGGCGACGCCGGACGCGATCGAAGCGTCGGTCTCCACGAGCGCAGGGCGCGGAGAGACCGCGAGGCGCGACGAAGCGATCGCGGCGGTGTTTGCACAGCCAGCGGTGAGCAGCGCGGCGATCGCGAGGGGTGACAGACGCATGGGGTGTCGTGCACAACGAGCCGCGCGCGCGGCTCCATCCGCCTCGTGAGAGGTGTGTGTGTGCCGTTCGAGAGGGGGCTCACCGCGAGCGCGTGCCTCCCTCAGTGCGAGGGCAGCGCGCGCCCGAAGCCCGCGGCCGTGTCTCCCATCAGCGCGAAGCGCTCGGGCGTCGCGCCCATCGACGAGTGTTGTCGCAGCGAGACGAGCCCAGCGGTGCTTCCCACGGCGAACTCCGCGGAACCGTTGCGATCGAGGTCCCCGACGCCCGACAGCGCCACGCCAAACCCGCCGGCTCCCGTGACGATCCGCGGCGTCGTCGAACCACTCACCGGATCGAGATACACCAGGTACTGGTTGGAGGTGGACGTGATCACGATGTCGTCGAAGCCGTCTCGATCCAGATCGCCGACGCCGCGCCCGAAGCCTCCCGTCGACGAGACCCCGCCTCCTCCCATGGGCGTGTAGAACAACGGCACGACGTTGGTGAGCGCCATCGCGCCTGTCGATTGCCCGCGAAACATGTACACCAGCCCGGCGCCGGGAGACGCGACGACCAGCTCGTGATCGCCGTCACCGTCGACGTCGCCCACACACGAAATCGACGAGCCGAAGCCGCCGCTCTCGTCCGCCGGCGTGATGGTCTGCACTGTCGAAAACGGCGTCGCGCTGCCGTTGTTGACGTAGACACGGACGCTGCCGTGCGTTCCGAGGCCCGGCGCCCCGACGGCGAGATCGCTGCGTCCGTCGCCGTTGAAATCACAGGCTCCGACGATCGAGGTCCCGAAGCGACTGCCCATGCTGTCCGTGAGGGTCGCCGCGCGCGCGAGCGTCCCAGAAGCCGATCCGGAGTAGATCGCGACCGTCGCCGATTGTGGGGTTCCCACCGCGACGTCGCCGAAGCCGTCGCCGTTGACGTCGCCGAGCGCCGCGAGCGCATAGCCAAAGGACGCGCCGATCGCAGGGAGCTGCGCCGCAGCGCGAGTCACCAACCCCATCGGTCCCCCGAGGTAGTACGAAACCGGCAAATTCGCGGAGAGCGACTCGTGCCCGACGATCGCATCGGCGTAGCCATCTCCGTTGATATCGCCAGCCCAGGTGAGCGAACCGCCGAACAAAGAGCCCATCGTGCGCGGCGCCTCGTCGACCCGAGACGGAATGGTCGCCGCGGTGATGGGTCCGCCTCGGGACGTGTACACAGACACGTAGCCGCTCGAAGCAAAATCGAACGCCGCTCCGACGAGGAGGTCATCGAACCCATCGCCGTTAGCGTCCCGCGAGGTTCCCCACGACACGCCCACGCGGCTTCTCGCCGAATGCTCTGCGGGAAAGCGCACCTGCCAGGGAGTCGACGGGACGTCCGTGCCAGCTCCACCGTGCACGATGCGCCAGAACACTCGGTGCCCCGGCTCTGTGACCGAGCGCGGAATCGGCGCAGTCGGCTCCCACGTCGTCGTTCCGTCGGCGAGCCTGTGCTCTTCACCCACCGGTGCACCAAACGATCGATCGCTGTGAAACTGAATTCGAACGTTGCGCGCTCCTGCGGGCAACGACCACCGGTACCGCGGAACGCGTCCCGATGTGATCGCCCCCGACACGGGCGCGATCAGCGTCGCCGGTGTCGTCGGTCCCGAGATGACATCGACAGCGGCCTCCCGCGCGTCGCTGGCGTCGCTGACATCTCTGGCGTCGTTGGCATCGTTGGCATCGTTGGCATCAACAGCGCTCTCCATGAACACGTCGAGTCCGCTGTCCACGGACGCTTCGATGTCGCCGTCGAGCGTCGAGTCGTCGCTCGCGTCGCGGACGTCCGCCGCTCCGTCGATGGTTGCGTCCGTCTCGACGTCGCTCGACGTGATGGTGTCTTCTCCCCTCACGTCGGCCGGCGCCGAGCGATCGTCGAGCGCATCTGCGCTCGATGCGTCTCTGACGTGCACCACCGAGGGCAGTGTGCAACTGCACAACAGTACGCTGACAACCGCTGTTCGAATCGACATGGCTCAGAACTGACCCCTTGCTGACAACCCGACGCCGTCGCGTCCCGCGCCCGCGACGGTGACCTCGACGGTGCGGCGAGGCGCGAGGGCGAACCAGAGAACGCCTCCTGCGACCATCGCCGCGCCGACCCCGATGCTCACGTTGGTGAGCGCGTTGTACGTGTACGCTTCGTCGCGCACTCGCTGCGCTTGCGCCGCGGTGTCGCAGAGGATTTCTTGTGCGCCCACGGTGCAGTTCGAGAGCGCCGCGCCGCGCAGCGCGAAGAAGACGCCCGAGAGCGCCAGCGTCGCGCCGCCGACGCCGACGATGATCCAAGGGCCCGCGCCCGGCCCGCGTCGCTCGACGCGCGTGCGGCTCGGCCCGCTCGTCGCGATCGACGCAGTCGCCGCGCTGCTCGTGGAGGAGTCGACGGAGTCGCTGCCTCGTTCAAGCGTGATTTCGACGCTCTCGGTCTGCGACGAGCGAACGGTGATCGATCGCTCCCACGCTGTGAATCCAGGGGCGGTTGCGGTGATGCGCACCGTCCCTTCTTGGACCAGCTGCGAGGCGCCGATGAGCGCCTCGCTCACGGCAGCTCCGTTGAGCGTCACGACGAGCCCTGTCGGGGTCGAGCCCGCGACGCGAAGCACCAGCACGCCGACGTGCCCGCGCGCGCGCGTCGTAATCGCTGCGCACTGATCGAGCAGCGCCTGACGATTGGGCACTGTCGTGTCTCGCGTCGCGTCGCGCACGCACTGATCCGCGGTGCCCAACGCTGCCACGAAGCGCCCGAGCGCCTCTTGCCTCGCCGCGATGAAGAGTCGGATCGACGGCGTGCTCTGAATCCTCTGCGCCCGCTCCGCGAGCTCGAGCGCTCGCTCGTTGTCGCCAGCGGCGGCGGCAGTCGTGGCCTGATCGATCAGGAGTCTTCGCGAGGCGAGCTGCTCTGCAGTCTGGGCTTGCCCAGTCAACGCCAAGAGAGACACGCACGCGAAGAGCGCTGCGGAAGACAGGTCGATTCTCATTAGGCCGCTCGGGACAGTGTACCCCGCCCGCAGCGCGTATGTCATGGGCAGGTGGTCAGCCCGTATCAGGCTCGATTTCCTGTCCAAATGTCTCTCGTGTCGCGGGTATGGCTCGCGCCACGCTCGTTGGCCACGTTGGCCAGTCGTGGACAATCGCGGTACCTGTCTGCC
The DNA here is from genome assembly GCA_001465015.1 of Deltaproteobacteria bacterium Ga0077539. Lineage (GTDB taxonomy): Bacteria > Myxococcota_A > Polyangia > Polyangiales. The sequence goes on from LNEO01000436.1 coordinate 4,840, forward strand.
GTGCCTTCTCTCTCCCCTCCTCGCGGAAAGCTCGTGGTTCACTCGTCCGACGACGGGCACGTGATCGCGCAGCTCGATTCGATCGGGATCGTTTGTTTCACGCGAAACCCCAAGGATCAAGAGCTCGAGCTGCTCGTCCGCTCGAGCAACACAGTGATCGACGCAGGCGTTGCAGGCGGGTTGCTCTACGTCGTCGCACGCGACGACCTCGTCTCGGGCATCGACCCGCGCGTGCGCGCGACGCTCGAGCGAATGATCAAGCGCAACGGTGGCCGCACCGGGAGCAGCGCTGTGGTGGTCCTCAGCGGAGGTTTCGTCGCCGCGATGGTCCGAAGCGCGCTGGCGGGCCTCGTGATGGTGGGCGCGAGCCGCAAGCACATTCGGGTCTTCTCGACGGCGGCCGAGGCGTGCGCGTGGCTCGCGCCCGAGCACGGCTACAGCGAAAGAGAGCTGTTCAGCGCATGGCAGACCGCCACTGCGCATCTCCCGCGGGCGCGAGACGGCGCAGCGGGGCCTCGATAACGACACACAGTTTCATCGCGCGTCACTCGCTGACCGTCGCGCTCCGCTCGATCGCTTCGCTCGCGCCTCGGTCGTCGCGCAGCACGATCCACAGTCGAACTCGTCCCGCCGTGCGCGGCGCTGTCCAACGCGCCCGCAAGGGGCCCGTCGGGTTCGCCTCTGTGCTCACGGCGCGGGGGCGGTCGAAGCTGCCGTCCGTCGCGAAGAAGCTCGCGGTGAGCACCTCGCGCGCTGTGCCCACGGGCTCGGCGCTCTCGCTCGATGGCTCGATCGAGAGCTCGCTCGACGGGCACGGCTCGCCCGCGCAGCGCCGCACCGTCCACGCGGGCGCGCCGTCGCCCGCCAGCGTCGCCCGCGCGATCGAGGGCGCTCTGTTGGACGCCACGCCGTCACGCGTCGCGCGGACCGTGTAGAACGCCAGCACTCCCTCGGTCTGCGCGTAGGGTCTGCCCGCTTCGTCGGGGCACGCCACGGACCCGCGCTCGCGGTCGAACGCCGCCGCCCGTCCTGGACACAGCGCCACCAGCACCGTGCGCGCGCCGCTCGCCGCGAGCGCGCTTCGCTCGACGAGCAGCGACTCGCCGTCGCCCGCGAGCGCGTGAAGGCTCGGCTCTCGGGCGCATCGGGCCGCGTCGTCGAGCACGGATTCGTCGCAGAAAAACCAGCGAATCGAGTGAGTGTGGGCGCCTTCGCTCGATCCGTCCACGGCGAGCGCGCCGAGCGTGACGTGCGTGTCCGACGGCCCGAACTCAGGCGGATCCGCGAAGACTCGCAGCAGTCGAAGCCCGCTGACGCGGGACGGCGAGGGCAGCGGCGACGAGCACGCAGGCGCCGCGAGCGCCGCGCACAAGACGGTCATGACCAGGCCGAACGTTTGTTTCGAAAATGCCACCGACGCAGAGGCAGTCTTCGTCGGCCCGGTGTTCACGCTCGCCATCACGCCGTCGCGAGCGGTAGTCTGCCAGCAGAACGTATCGTCGTCTCGACGCGGCGACGCGCCCCTTGGAGATTCGTCTCATGCGATTGCTTCGTACTTCTCTCGCGCCGTGGATCGCGGCCCTCACGACGCTGGCGGCGCTCATCGCCTTCGCGAGGCCTGCGCAGGCCATCATCAACCAGGTGGACGGGACGGTCGTCCCGGTCGGCGGCAACATGCAGAGCTGCCTCGACAAGTCCTCGGTGATGAGCGGCGCCAACCCCGCTCCCGGCGAGGGGCCCGGGATCGTTGATGCGAGGCGAGACGCGGCGATTCGGCCGCAGACCTTTCTGCCCGACCCCGCGACGAACATCGTGACCTTCACCGTGCTCGGCGAGGGCGCGGGCTATCGCAATCGCTTCGGCTGGTACCACGTCGGAGACAGCCCCTTCGATCCCAACGCGCGCCGCGAGGTGTTCGACCCGCGCGCTGGCGGGATCTGCGCGTGTCCCTGCAACGCAGGTCCGCGCACCAACACCGGCCCGATCCCCAACAGCTGCTACACGTGGCCGGGGCCCAACACGGTGCGCATCGATTTCGGCTGCCTTCGCGGCGCGGCGATCGCGGCCAATCAGCGATGGCGCGGCGGTCCTGTCGCGTTCTACCTGCTCACGCCAGAGCGGCTCGACGGCTCGGGAGCAGACAACCCGCCCGTCGTCGGAAGCACGACCAACCGTATCTACTCGACGGACAACACCGTCAACGACGACGGCGACTACGTTCACTTTCTCATCTACGAGTCGGTGACCTTCCGCAACAGCTACTACTTCGGCTTCGAAGACCTGTTTCGCGGCGGGGACAACGACTTCGAAGACATGCTGGTGCGCGCGAACGGGCTCGTTCCGACGTGCAACCCGCAGCCCGAGACGTGCAACAACCGCGACGACAACTGCGACGGGATCATCGACGATTTCACAGAGCCCTGCTCGACCGCGTGCGGCACAGGGACTCGTCGGTGCTTGATGGGCACCTTCAGCGCGTGCACCGCGCCGACGCCCGCGACCGAGGTGTGCAACAACCTCGATGACAACTGCAACGGCGAGATCGACGAGGGCATCTCGATGGCGTGCGTCGCCGCGTGCGGCCCCGGTCGCAGCTATTGCGTTCGCGGAATGATGACCGCGTGCGTGGCGACGCGCGTCCCGACGACGGAGGTCTGCAACAACGTCGACGACAACTGCAACGGGATGGTGGACGAGGGGCTCACGCGCCCGTGCTCGTCCGCGTGCGGCGCGGGCGTCGAGACATGCACCCGCGGAGCGTGGGGCGGATGCACCGCGGCCACGCCGGGCACCGAGGTGTGCGACGGCCGCGACAATGACTGCGACGGCCTCGTCGACGAAATGCTCCCCGATGGACCGCCGTGCGGACGCATGGTGGGCGCGTGTCGACCCGGCGTTCAACGCTGCGTCGGCGGCATGATGCGCTGCGTAGGCGAGACCGGGCCGACCCCCGAGACGTGCAACGGCATCGACGACGACTGCGATGGAACGATCGACAACGGCGTCGCCCCCGGCGGCCCCTGCGGCCGCGCCGTCGGCGCCTGCAGGCCAGGTAATTTCGTGTGTCGCGCCGGTCGCTACGTGTGCGAAGGCGCGACGATGGGCACGCCCGAGGTGTGCAACAACATCGACGACGACTGCAACGGGATCGTCGACGACGGGATCGCACCGGGCGGAAGCTGCAACCAGGCGCCGGACGGCGCGCGCTTGTGCATGGCAGGACAGCTCCGCTGCCGGGCCGGACGCCAGGTGTGCGAAGGCGGCACCCGCGCAGGCGTCGAGGTCTGCGACTGCATGGACAACGACTGCGACGGCGTCGTCGACAACGTTCCGGCGGGATCTCCTGGACTGTGCCCGGGAGGCGGCTCGTGCATCGCGTGCCAGTGCAGGACGCCCTGCGCTTCTGGGGAGTTTCCGTGCTCGGCAGGGCTCGAGTGCCGGGGTGGATTCTGTGTGCCTCCCTCGTGCGGAGGCATGACGTGCCGCGACGGCCAGCGATGCCTCAACGATCGTTGCGTGGACGCGTGCGAAGGCGTGATGTGCCAGGCAGGCCAGGTGTGCCGCAACGGAACGTGCCGCGAAAACAGCTGCTACACGCTCGGCTGCCCGGACCCCGCGCAGGTCTGCGTCAACGGAACGTGCGCCGCCGACACCTGCCGCGGCGTCACCTGCCCCGACGGACAGTTCTGCCGCGACGGCGCCTGCGTTCGCTCGTGTCAGGGCGTTCGTTGCTTCGTCGGCAACCGCTGCGTCGACGGTGAGTGCGTCCCCGACGCGTGCGTGGGCGTCGAGTGCGACAGCAACGCGCGCTGCGTCGTGCAAGACGGAGTGCCGACGTGCATCCCAGACCCCTGCCGCGCGGTGGCGTGCGGCGCGGGTCGCCGCTGCGACGACACGGGGATGTGCGTCGATGATCCTTGCTCGCGCATCGTGTGCCCTGGCACGGCGGTGTGCCGCGCGGGGCAGTGCGAGTCGCGCGTTCCTGCGACTGCGATTCGGCCGGACCGCGGGATCGCCTCGGGCGGCGGGTGCTCGACGCGCCCGGTGGGCGGCGCGGGATCGCTCGGCTCGAGCGGACCGCTCTTGCTCTCGCTGCTCTCGCTCGGAGCGGCCATGGTGATCCGCCGTCGCCGCCGCGCTTCGCGCCTTCACAGCGCGCTCTTTTTGGGCGCGGTCGCCTCGGGCGGCGCGCTCGAAGGCTGCCGCGCAGAGCCCTATTGCTTCAACTGCCAGGACGGCGCGATCGACGAAGAGGGCGAAGAGGACGCCGCCGTCACGCCGCGCGACGCGCAGGTGTCCGAGACGTGCGTCGCGCGCGGCGAAGAGATGTGCAACGGCATCGATGACGACTGCGACGGCGTGATCGACAACGGGTTCGACCTGCAGACCGACCCGCGCCACTGCGGCATGTGCGGGACGCGCTGCGCCCTCGACCGCGCGCTTCCTCGCTGCGCCGAAGGGCGCTGCGTCGTCGCGAGCTGCGACATCGGCTACTACGACCTCGATCGCAACCCGATCAACGGCTGCGAATATCAGTGCAATCGCACGCGAGACACCGAGGTCTGCAACGGCCTCGATGACAACTGCGACGGCCGGCGCGACGAGGGCATCGACCTGCAGACGGACGTCGCCAACTGCGGCCGCTGCGACAACGCTTGCAGCTTCGCCAACGGAACAGCGCGGTGCGCGATGGGCGCGTGCGCGCTCGGCGCGTGCAACCCTGGCTTCGTCGACGCCGATCGCAACCCGATGAACGGCTGCGAATACGCGTGCATGGCGACGGGCCCCGAGGTGTGCGACGGCCGCGACAACGACTGCGACGGCATGGTCGACGAGGGCTTCGACCTGACGCGCGACGGCGCCAACTGCGGGCGCTGCGGCAACGCGTGCCGCTACGACAACGCCGCGGGCCGGTGCAACCCCGTCACGATGATGGGGACGACGACCGGCGTGTGCGCGATGGGCGCGTGCAGCGCGGGCTTCGTGGACGCCGATCGCAACCCTGCGAACGGGTGCGAGTACATGTGCACGCCGTCCGGCGCAGAGACCTGCGACGGCCGCGACAACGACTGCAACGGGATCGTCGACGACGCCGTTGCTGGCTTGGGGGTCGCGTGCGGCGCCACCGACGTGGGCGCGTGCTCGCGGGGACGCACGGTGTGCGAGCGCGGGATGATTCGATGTGTCGGCGAGGTAGCCTCGACCATGGAGGTCTGCGACGGCGTCGACAACGACTGCGACGGCAGCACCGACGAGGCGCCGCTCGCCGGCGTCGGCGCGGGAACCACGTGCGGAACCGACGTGGGCGTCTGCGAATACGGCCAGCTCCAGTGCGTGGGCGGCCGCGTCGTGTGCGGCGGCGGCGTGAGCGCGGGCGGCGAGGTCTGCGACGGGATCGACAACGACTGCAACGGCGCGGTGGACGACATGGTGACGCCGCCTGCCGGGTTCACCTGCGCCCCGAGCGGAACGGGGACGGCGCTCGGCGTGTGCGCGGGCGCTCCTCGGGCGTGTCAGGGCGCGATGGGCTGGCGTTGCATCTATCCGTCGACCTATCGCAACCGCAGCAACGAAGCGCTGTGCGACGGGCTCGACAACAACTGCGACGGGCGCACGGACGAGGGCTGCTTGCGGCTCTTTCCTGCGACGGACGTGCGCGCGGACAACTCGGGCGCCGGCAGCAACACGATCCAGCCGGTGATCGCGGGCACCGCGGGCGCGCTCGGCCTCGCGTACCTCGACAACCGCGCGGGCAACGCGGACATCTTCTTCGCGCGCTCGATCACCGGAGGCTCGAGCTGGGCCGAGCAGCAGATCTCTCGCGACGGGTCGGGCACCAATCAAGTGCAGCCGTGGCTCGCGGGGACGGGATCGCGGTTCTACTCGGTGTGGAGCGACTTTCGCGTGGCCACCACGTCGCGTGACGTCTTCGCCAACACCTCTGCCAACGACGGCGCGAGCTGGGGCGGGGCCGACGTTCGCACTGCGGTGAGCACGACCGATCGCTTCAACGTCCGCGTGGTCGCCAACGGGCTCAACGTGACCGCGGTGTTCGAGGCGCTCTTCGCCAACCGCGAGCGCCACATCAACGTGTCGGTCTCGCAGGACGGCGGCTCGACGTGGCCGACGTTCGTGCGCGTCGACAACGCGGTCCCCTCGGGCACGCAGCCCACGCCCGTCGCCTCGACGCCCTCTGTCGCGGTGAGCGACGGCGTCAACGGACCGGGCTCGGTCATTCACGTCGTGTGGCGCGACAACCGCAACGGAAACACCGACGTCTACTACGACCGCTCGGTGGACTACGGCCGCACCTGGCTCGCGACGGACGTGCGCATGGACACCGACGCGCTCGGCGCGCGCACCTCGACCAACCCGTCGGTCGCTGCGGATGCGGCCGGCAACGTCCTCGTCGCGTGGCAGGACAACCAGACCGGCGCGGGCGCGCGCTTCGACATCTATTCTCGCTTCTCGACCAACGGGGGCGTGACCTTCAACGGCACCAACGTCCGCGTGGATCAGGACGTCTTCTCCCGCGATTCACGGGAGCCGATCGCGCTGGTCACCGGCGGCGCCGCGCGCAGCGTCGCGGTCGTGTGGCTCGACGAGCGTGACGGGCAGCCGCAGGTGTACGCCAACCGCTCGACCGATGGCGGCGCGACGTGGATGTCCTCGGACGTTCGAGTGCAGACCCACTTGCCGCGCGGAACCTTCGCCGCCGTCGACCTCGCCGCGGCTGCGTCCGGAGGGACGGTCTTCGTCGCGTGGGCCGAGGCGAGAGACACCATGGTGACCTCTCCGCTCGACATGCGGGCCAACTACTCGCTCGACGACGGGCAGATCTATCAGCCCGCGGACGTTCGAGTGGACACCGCTGGGTCCGACATCGACAGCGAGCAGCCCTTCGTCTTTGCGACCGGCGGCATCGGTCACATCGTGTGGGTCGATCGACGGTCCGATCGGATCAACGGCGACGTGTTCTACCGCTCGCTGCGCCCCTGAGCGGCGCCCCCGGCGTGTAGTCAGTCCGACCGTCGGCTCTGCTGTGGCGGTCCGGCGGGGTGTCGCCACTGGTGGCGTTCTTGGCCCGGAGTCTGCGATCCTCCGCGGCCTCGCATGACCCACACGCCGGACACTGTGCTCGTTGGCTCTGATCTCTCGCTCGCCGAGCTCGTCGCTGTCGCCCGTCACGGGGCGCGCGTCGCGATCGCTCCTGCGGCGAAGGACGCGGTCAACGCCGCTCGCCGAGCGATCGATCGCATCGCGGACGGAGGAGACGCCGCGCCCAGGGTGTACGGCGTGAACACCGGCTTCGGGTTTCTCGCGGAGACCCGCATCTCTGCAGAAAACGTCCGGGCGCTGCAGCGAAACCTCGTTCGATCGCACGCCTGTGGCGTGGGCCCTGCGTTGCCCACGGAGGTCGTCCGCGCGATGACGCTCTTGCGCGCGCAGGTCGTCGCGCGCGGTCACTCGGGCGTGAGGCTCTCGGTGATCGAGCTGCTCTGCGAGATGCTCAATCGCGGCGTGCATCCGGTGATTCCGACGCAGGGCTCGGTGGGGGCCAGCGGAGACCTCGCTCCCCTGGCGCACCTCGCGCTGGTGCTGATGGGCGAGGGGCGCGCCGAGCACGGGGGCGAGGTGCTCTCGGGCGCAGAGGCGCTGTCTCGGGCGGGGCTTTCCCCGGTCGAATTGCAGGCGAAAGAAGGCCTCGCGCTCATCAACGGAACGCAGCTCATGCTCGCCATCGGCGCGCTCGCCCTCGACGACGCCGAGTCGCTCGCGTCGCACGCGGACCTGGCCGGCGCGATGTCCCTGGAGGCTCACAAGGGCAGCTCGCGCCCCTTCGACGAGCGCGTCGTCGGTGTCCGTCCGCACCCCGGCGCGATCGCGACCGCCAAGAACCTCCGCGCCATCCTCGCCGAGAGCGAGATCGCCGAGAGCCACATCAACTGCGGCAAGGTCCAGGACGCCTACAGCTTTCGGTGCATGCCGCAGGTGCACGGGGCCTCGCGCGACGCGTTCGGCTGGATCCGCCAGGTGCTCTCGCGCGAGCTCAACGCCGCCACGGACAACCCGCTCGTGTTCGTCCGCGACGACGGCGAGGCGGACTTGATTTCAGGTGGTAATTTTCATGGCCAGCCGCTCGCGCTGGCGCTGGACCTGCTGGCGATCGCGTGCGCCGAGCTCGCCAACATCTCCGAGCGCAGGCTCGAGCAGCTCGTCAACCCTGCGCTCTCCTCGGGGCTGCCGCCCTTTCTCGCGAAGGACACGGGGCTCGACTCGGGCTACATGATCGCGCAGGTCACGGCCGCGGCGCTCGTGAGCGAAAACAAGGTCCTGTGTCACCCGGCCAGCGTGGACTCGATCCCTTCGAGCGCGGGCAAAGAAGACCACGTGAGCATGGGGTCGATCTCGGCCACCAAGGCCGCGCGCGTGGTCGAGCACTTGAGGCAGGTGCTCGCGATCGAGATCATGGTGGCCGCGCAGGGGCTGGACCTGCGGCTCCCGTTGAAGGCCGGCGCCGGCGCTCGAGCCGCGCACGAGTGCGTGCGCGAGCGCGTGCGCACGCTGGACGGCGATCGCGAGCTTCATCACGACATGGCCGCGGTCGCAGCGATGGTCAAAGAGCGCGTGCTTCTGTCGCGGGTCGCCGCCGTGACCGGCGCGCTCGAGTAGAGGCCGCGCCGTGGAGCTCTCTGTCCGCACCCTCGTCGCGCTCTCCGTTGCGGCGTTTGTCGCCGGAACGATCGACGCCATCGCGGGCGGCGGCGGGCTCGTGACCTTTCCTGCGCTGATCGCCGCGGGCCTTCCGCCGCACATCGCGCTCGGAACCAACAAAGGCCAGAGCGTCTTCGGCTCGGGCGCGTCGCTCGCCAGCTTCGTGCGCGCCAAGAAAGTGCACGGAGCCCGAGCGCTCGGGGCTTTTCCCGCGGGGTTTCTCGGCGCGCTCGCAGGCGCGCGGCTGGTGCTGGTGGTGCCGCCAGCGGTGCTTCGCCCCGTGGTGATGGCGCTCTTGGTGATGGTGGCTGCGTTTCTCGCGCTGCGTCGCGGCGGCGGAGCGCCGAAGGCCCGCGTCCCCGAGCGCTTTCACGTGCTGGCGAGCACGATCGTCGGCTTCGTCATCGGCGCGTACGACGGCTTCTTCGGGCCCGGCACGGGGACCTTTCTGATCATCGCGGGCGTCGGTCTGCTCGGAGAGTCGCTCACCGAGGCCACGGCCAACGCCAAGGTCGTCAACTTCGCCTCCAACCTCGCCAGCATGATCCTCTTCGCGATCAAGGGCGTGATCCTCTGGAAGGTCTCGCTCTCGATGGCGGTCGGTCAGTTCTTGGGCGGCGCCCTCGGCGCGCGCCTCGCGGTGCGCGGCGGAGAGCGCGTGATTCGCCTCGTCGTGCTCGCCGTCGTCGTCGCGCTCGTGACAAAGCTCGGCTTCGACCTCGTCCGCAGTCGGTGACTCGTTCTCGAGTCCTTGGGCGCGCTGGCGACCTTACAGAGCATGACGACGTTTGATTTGGGTTGGTTCGATGTCGACACCGTCGTTCGAGTCGTGTGAGATTCCTTGTGCTGCCGCGGGAACAGGGGCGGTAGTTGCTGTGGAGATTCTGTGGGCGTGCGAGTCCCTGTCGCGCACGAAGGACCAATCGGAGACAACAATGGAGAGTTATCGGTCACCCCATAGGCGCCGAAAACTCCACGACACAAACAGCGACTTGGAGTTGCAAATCGAGCGACGAAACGACGGTTGACATCGAGCAGCGCGGGTGGGGGCCGCCGCGCGGCTTGGTGACAAACGTCGTTTCGTCTCTCGATTTGCAACTCCAACTCGCTTGTTATGCCGTGGAGTTTTCGGCGCCTATG
>LNEO01000437.1 GCA_001465015.1 Deltaproteobacteria bacterium Ga0077539
TCGCGCGGCTCGGTCGCGTCGCGTTCACTGCGTACCTGATGCATTCGATCGTGGGTACGCTCGTGTTCGGAGGTCACGGCCTCGGTCTCTTCGGAACCTGGAGCCGACTCGCGTTGCTGCTCGCGCCCTTCGGGTTGTGGAGCGCGCAGCTCGCGCTGGCCTGGTGGTGGACGAACCGCTTCACCTCGGGGCCCCTCGAAGCGCTCTGGCGCGGTCTGTCACGGGGAGCGTTTTCGCTCGACCGCATCGAGTCCCGGGCTCAGCCTGCGCGCTGAACACCGTGGATCGAAGCGTGCCGCGAGAGCAGCGATCGAACGAACCCTCGAATGGCGCTGCGTCGCCCTTCCGATCAAACCGAAGGAGCTGCACCGCCAAGATGATCGATCCAGAGATCGAAGCAACGCTCTGTGCTGGCGTTTCTCGTGGCTCGCAATGGGCATCTGGCGACGGCCGGTGAATTGCTACGGCCTTGCTCGTCCTGGCTGACATCCGCAGCGCCAATGGCGTTCTCGTGGGCGTTCGAGCCACCGAAAGAGGTCCATTGTTGATGAAAAAGCTCGTGCTCTTCACGGTTCTTGCAGCATCTCTCGTGCACTGCGACCAGCCCAAACCTGAGACGATCCGGCAGGAGCAGGCCCAGGAGCGCCAGACGCTTGCCAATCAGCAGGTCCAGCAGCGAAATGTCCTCGCGCAGCAGCAGAGCGAACAGCTCGCGCAGGCGCAGCGAAGCGCGCAAGAGAACCTGGATCGTGAGACGCGCTCGGCCCAGCTCACACAACAACGGGCTGCGATCGAGACCCAGCGCCTCGAGGCCATGATGACTCAGGCCTGCGTTGGTATCGACGACGGACGAAGAGAGCAGTGCCCCGTGAGCGCTGATTCGGTCACGTCCGTTCGGGACGTCGACCGGGGAGTCGCGTTGCGGATGCAGGCTTCGGCCGGAACCCGCGATCAGTTCAATCACCGCATCGAGTGCTATCGCGCGTTCGGAACGGTCCGCAACGCACGGAGCCCTTCGAATGGCGCGCCCCTCGCACCCAATGCTTGCTTGATCGATCTGCCGGGCGTCAACGTTCAGCTCAGCGAAACGCGCGGAGTCCTCGATGTCGAGGTCACCACGACCGTCGATGATCGCCGCGATGATCTGCGCACTCGGGCTCACCTGCTCGGCCGCCGGGCGGCGCTCTAAACCGCCGTGCAGTCGATCGTCGTCCACGGATGAGCTCATTCGTCGGAGACGACGTCCGATCGCGCGCTGGCTACTCCCACGTCCACTGCGTCGGGTTGAACCGTCGAAGCAGCGGCGCGCCTCGCTCGCCGGTGATTTGCAGCGCGTTGGGCGCGGGGATCTCGAAGCGCCATCGGTGCGGATGAGGCTCGGAGTCTCCGCCCAGCAGCCGGTCGCCCGTGACGAGCGCCGCGAGCCGTACGGTCCTCGGCCGCGGATCGAAGCGAAACAGCAGCCAACTCGACTCGGAGTAGCCCGTCTCGCCCTGTGAAATGCATCGCAAGCGCAGCCAGGTGTCCGCGCCGCGCGCGATCGCGGGCTCCCACGCGCACGGCTCTTGTCCGGGGCCATCGGCGACCTGAAGCTCCCAGCCTTGCGCGCGCCGCAGGGCGACCACGAACGCGTAGCGCCCGTCGCGCGTGGTCGACAGCAGCTGGTCCTGCTGCCCGTCCTGGTCGACGTCGAGCGTCGCGCCGCGGACCGCGGTCCAGCCCGCGACGAGGCCCCCTTCGGGTGACGCTGCCGGGCCGCGACGCACGACCTCGGGAGAAAATGCGTCTCGCGCCGCGCCCGACTGGGCCTCGAGCATGGGTTCGACGCAGGTGGGTCCGAACTCGGAGCCGGCGATGTACGCAAATCCCGTGACGCCTGTAGACGCGACGCGAACGCGGTACAGGTGCGACAGTCCGCGGGTGTGGTGTCGCGTCGCGTCGAGCACCACGAGCTCGGTTCGCGCGGCGAATCGACGTCCGATCGACTCGTTGACCGCGCGCGGACGCAGGTGAAACGCCGCCGCAGGACGCGCGATGCAGCTGCTCGTCGCGGGCGTCCTCTGCGCGCTCGCGTCCACCGCTGCGAGCGCACAGCCCAGAACCAGCGCGCACGTGAACAGTCGCGGACGATTCATGGTGTTCACGGTAGCCGAAGCGGCTCTCGGTCGCGAGCGTAGCGACGATCGCGTCGCTGAGCGCGCGTTGTTGCTCGAGGCGCCGCGCTGCTGCGAAGCGATGCTCGGCTTCGAAGAAAGGAATTCACTTCGAGCACGCACATCGTGCGGGTCGACATCGATGTGGTGATGGACCGAAGCGTCCCCGGCGCGACGCGCTGGGAGATCTGCGGTACACGCCTCTCGATGCCCCTCGAGCTCTCGACGCCTGCCGCGCCCATCAAACCCCTGCTCCGCGGGGTCTCGCACCAGGTCGCGTGCGTCGTCGCGCTCGTGGCGGGGGCGATCCTGCTGGCGTTTACGCCGGGAGGCGACCCGCGACGCGCGGTGATCACCTACACGATCAGCCTCGCGACGCTCTTCGGCATCAGCGCTCTCTACCACCGACCGACGTGGAGGCCGCGCGCGCGGCAGTGGATGCGCCGCCTCGATCACGCCTCGATCTTCGTGTTCATCGCGGGGACGTACACGCCGTTGAGCCTTGCGCTCTCGCCCTCGCAGGGCGCCATCTTGCGGGCGGTGGTGTGGGGTGGCGCGCTCGCGGGAGTGCTGCAGTCCGTGCTCTGGGTGACCGCGCCCAAGCCGCTGATCGCGGTGCTCTACGTGGTGTTGGGGTGGAGCATTGTTCCGTTCGCACGCGAGGTGTACGCGGCGTTCGGGGCGGTTCCCTTGTCGCTCGTGCTCGCGGGGGGCGTGGTCTACAGCGTGGGCGCGCTCGTGTACGCGAAGCGCCGGCCCGATCCGTGGCCCCGCGTGTTCGGGTACCACGAGGTCTTTCACGCGCTGGTGATCGTCGCGGCGGTGCTGCACTTCGTCGCGGTTACGATGGTCGTGCGCCCGCGCGGGCTCGCGTAGCGAGAAGTCGAATTCCCTGGGATATTCCCGGCTACTTCGAGGAGCTCGCGCGCTGGCCGAGACGATCGTGCGATCGCGCGCCGTCGGAGGACTCGTCGTCGACGAACGTCGCGAGGATGTCCGTCGCTTGCGCATGTCCCAACACAGTATCGCCCGTGAAAACGGCGGAGATCGCGACGTGCCGCGCGGTGGTACCCTCGCGGGGAGGCAGCCGCGGGCAGAGGACAGCGGCGAGGCTACGGGCCATCGGGTCGCATCGAGGGGACGTGTGCTCGACCGACTGCGGTTGGAAGCTTCTCCCGCGCCGATGCGCGCGCGCCGATCGCGATTCGTGCGGCGTCGCGCACGAGCGTCACGAGCTGCTCGTCGACCGCAGCGTCCTCGCGCACCTCGTGAACGTCGGCCTGCATTCGTTCGAGCGCCGAGAGCTCGCGCGCCGCTCGGACACGATCTCGTCGTACACCCCGACCGCGAGCGCTCCCGAACGTCGCAAAGAGGACACTGGCTGTGGACGATACGCGAGAGCGCTCGGTCGCATCCAGCGTCAGCGATCGGCGCGGAAAAGTGCGCGCGGGGCCCACTGTCGCAACGCGCCGCGCGGTTGCGAGTAAGCGCTGCGTGCCGATCCGCATCGAGGCGCGAGCAGCACGGC
>LNEO01000438.1 GCA_001465015.1 Deltaproteobacteria bacterium Ga0077539
CCGCTGCCCGTCGCCCGTCGCCCGTCGCCCGTTGCTCGCGGCCCGTTGCCCGCCGCCCGCTGCCCGTCGCCCGTTGCCCGTTGCTCGTTGCCCGCTGCTCGCGCTTCAGCTCTGCAACGGGACGCCGCGTGGCAGGGCGCGGGCTGCGTCGCGGGAGGGGGCGAGCGTCGCGCGAAGCTCGCTCCAGCCGAGGGTCTGCCCTCGGTAGAGGACTCCCGTGTCGCCGAGCTCGTCGCTTGGCCGCGGAAAGGTCGGCGGCGGGCCCTGGTCTGTAGCCCGGCGAAGCCACTTGAAGAGCGGCTCGACCCAGGAGCGGGCGCCGGCGGGCAGCGGCATTCCCAGTTGATCGTGCGCGAGCTCGAGCGCGCGGGACACCTGCTTGCTCTGCGGTCGCGAGAACGCGAAGTAGAACGGAGCGGGGCTCTCGACGACCCACGTCCAGGCCGCGCGGCGCACGGCGGCCATCGGCGTCGCCATCGTCTCGGCCTCGCGCTCGCGCGCGAGAGACTCGGCTTGCACGAAGCGCTCGAGGTGCCCGACGAGCAAGAGCATGTCCCACCAGCTCGTGGGATACGGCGCCAGCGCGTAGCGCTCTTCGCTGCGCTCGTCGCCGAGGCAACGCACGAACGCGCAGCGGCTCTTGTGCCCGCAGCGCGCGCAGCGGCCCGAGATGCCGTAGAACCGCCGCTCGCTCTCGTCGAGCCAGCTGCCCGGAACGATTCCGCGCGCGACGACGCGCTCCCATCCTTCGGCGAGCGACTCGCAGTCTTGCACGGCGTCGAGCATCGCCTGCTCTCGCTCTTGGTTCGCTTCGGGCGCCTGGCGGTACTGCTTTACGAGCGCGTCGGCGAGCGCGATCGAGATCGGCGAGTCTGCGGCCTTCGGAGTCGTCTTCTTCTTCGCGCGGGGTTCGGCCATCGGTGAAGGACGCTTTGTAGCAACGGATCGAGTTGCTGGGAGGGGCCCCAACCCCACACCCCCATCAACCATCGCGTCATTTACGAACGAAGACGGCTGTGCGACAGCTCACTGCATGACTGTCGACCTGGAGATCTTCACGGACTTCATCTGACCGTGGTGCTACCTCAGTACGGTCCGTACTGAACGACTGGCCCGCGAGTACGACGTTCGTCCTTTGTATGTGCACTTTCCGCTGCACCCGTCGTTGCCCAAGGAGGGCACGACGCTGAGCAAGCTCTTCGCCGGACGCGGCATGGACGTGCGCGCGATGCAGGCGCAGATGGCGCAGCGGATGAAGGCCGAGGGGCTCGAGTTCGTCGGGCACGAACACGTGAGCAACACCAGGCTCGCGCAAGAGCTCTCTGCGTGGGCGCTCGACAAGGGCGTCTCGCTCGTCGACGCGCTCTACCGCGCGAATTTCGTCGACGGGGCGGATCTGGGCAAGCACGACGTGCTGGTGGCGATCGCCAAGGACGCGAGCTTGGACGAGAGCGAAGCGCGCTCGGTGCTCGAAGAGCGGAGCTACTCGCCCGTGATCGACCGGCAGTGGGCGGAGGCGCGGGCGCTGGGAGTGAGCGGCGTTCCCACGTTTGTCGCGGGGGACGGCGGCGTCGTGGGGGCGCAGCCGTACGAGGCGCTGGTGAAGCTGGTCGAGCGCGCCGGAGCGAAGCGACGCTGAGCAAATCACTGGAAATCCACGGCTGAAATCGAATACCATCGATGTCCGCTGTGACCTCGACGAGACGATCGATCGCGCGCTATCGAGAGGATATTCCCCCGCCCGCGGCGCTCTTTGCGGCGGCCATCGGTGTGGCCGAAGCGCTCGGTGTCGCGCCCTCTGGTGCGGAGCGCGCGGAGTTCGACGCGCTGCTCGCCTCGCACCAGAGCGGTGACGTCCTCTTGCACCGACGACACTTGTGTTTGTACCTGCGCTATCGCGACGTGCGAGAGGGCAAAGAGACGCACGTGCGCTCGTTTTCTGAGGTGATCGTCGAGACCGACAACGAGCGTGTGTTGCTGACGCACGACATGGTCGTGGTGCACAGCGACGACCCAGAGCCGTTGCTCTCGGTGATCGGCGCGGTGATCGCGCTGCGCGACGGTGAGGGGAAGGCCGTTCGCTACGAGCCCTGACGGTTTCTCGCGACGACGAGCGAGACGACCGCGCCCACGGCGAGCACGGCCAACGCGTGCAGCGCGCTCGAGTCTGCGTTGACGACGGCGCCCACGATCAACACCACGGCGCCGGCGATGAACAAGAGCGGAACCCACGGGTAGCCCGGCACGCGAAAGGGTCGATGGAGCGTCGGCTCGCGCCTTCGAAGGACGAGGACCGCGCCAACGCCCAGCGCGTAGAAGGGAAAGAGCCCGACGACAAAGGCCTCGGTGAGCTGCTCGAACGAGCGCGAGAGCACGTACCCGCAGCCGAGCAGCGAGCCCACGAGCACCGCGCGCACGGGCACGCCGCGGCGCGCGTCGACGACGCTCAACCAGCGAAAGAGCGCTCCGTCGTCGGCCATCGGGACGAACACGCGAGAGCCAGTGAGCAGCCCCGACATGCACCCGCCGACGCACGAGGCCCACACGAGCAAAGAGAGCAGCGAGCGCCCCGCGGATCCTGCGGTGAGCACGGCGACGTTGGCCGCGGCCATGTTTGCTCCCGTGCTCGAGCGCTGCAGCCCCTCGAGCCCGAGCGCCCGCGCGTAGCCGATGTTGGCGAGGAGATAGACCAGGGCGATGGCTGCTGTTCCGACGGCGAGCCCGCGAGGGAGGGTGCGCTCGGGGGTCTTCACTTCGCCCGCGAGCGAAGAGAGGTCGGCCCATCCGTCGTAGGCCCACATCACGCCCACGAGCGCGGCGAGCGCGCCGAGGACCGTCGGCCCCGCGGCGCTCTGTACAGCGTCGACGGGGATCGGCACCGATCCGCGGACGGGGAGCAAGAGCCCCGCGAGCGCGAGCGCGAACACCCCTGTGTACTTCACGACGGTGATCGCGCCTTGCGCGCGGGTCGCGAAGCGAACCGCGAGGCAATTGACCATGGCGCACGCCGCGATCGTGATCATCGCGACCCGCGAATCGCGTGCAGAATCACTGGGCAATCCGAGGGCGGCCGCGAGGGACTCCGCCGAGAGCTTCGCGAACGAGCCCGTCGCGCTCGGGATGAGCAACACCAGTCGCGCCCATCCGAAGAGAAACGCCACGTGCCTCCCCCACGCGCGACGCAGGTACTCGTAGAGCCCTCCTGCCCTTGGAATCGCCGCGGCGAGCTCTCCCAACGAGAGCGCTCCGCACAGCGCGATGACCGCGCCGATCGCCCACACCGCGAGCGAGACGCCGAGCGAACCCGTCAATCGGGCGACGCGGGCGGGGGTCTTGAAGATGCCCGTTCCGATCGTGGCGTTGACGACGATGAGCACCGAGAGCGCGAGGCCGATGTCGCGACGCAGCGCGCCCTCGGTGTGTTGCTCGCTCATGGATCGCAGAGTGTTCACCGGCTCCGCCGCGAGCGCGAGCGTTTAGAGCGCGATTGGGCGCTGGCGCGGGAGCAGCGGCGCGTGAGCAGCGGCGTCGGAGCCTCGTTTGCGGGAGCAGAGACTCCCGCGCTGGGGGAGTCTCCGCTCGTGTGCGCGGTCAGTCGCTACCGACACGCGCCGGTCGTGCACGACTGGCCTGTGGGGCAGACCCGTCCGCAGCCGCCGCAGTGATTGCGGTCCGTCTGCGTGTTGATACACGCGTTGTTGCACACCGCGGTCCCGTCCGGGCACCGGGCGCACGCTCCCATCGCGCACACCTGTCCGCCGGGGCAGACCACGCCGCACGCGCCGCAGTGGTTGAAATTCGTGTTGGTGTCGACGCACGCGCCCGCGCACAAGGTCTGACTCGCGGTGCACAGCACGCAGCGACCGGCGACGCATGGCTGGCCCATGGGGCACGCGACGCCGCACGCGCCGCAGTTGGTCGCGTCGGTCGCGGTGTTCACGCACGCCCCGCCGCAGTTCACCTGAGGCACCGGGCAGCCCTCGCAGTTGCCCATGTTGCACACCTGCCCCGCGGCGCAGGTTCGCGCGCAGAAGCCGCAATTTCTCGGGTCACTGTCGAGCACCGAGCACACGCCGCCGCACGCGACCGAGCCCGGCGGACAGTCCGCGCAGCTGCCCATCTCGCAGCGCTGCTCGGGGCCGCACGCGCGCGAGCACGCGCCGCAGTTGAGGTTGTCCCTCGAGAGATCCACGCACGATCCGCCGCACATCGTCGTCGGAGCGGCGCAGGGAGCGCAGCGGCCCGACTGACAAAACTCCGACGAAGGGCAGCGCGTCCCGCAGGTTCCGCAGTTGTTGTTGTCGCGCGACAGGTCGAAGCAGGCCATCCCGCACGCGCTCGTCGGCGCGGCGCAGCCCGCGCAGTTGCCGCTCGTGCACGTCTGTCCGGGCGAGCACGCACGAAAGCATCGGCCGCAGTGACGACCGTTGTTTGCTGGATCCACGCAGACGTTGGAGCAAGCGATCTGCCCCGCCGGGCAAGGCGCGCACGCCCCGCGCGTGCACGTCTGAGTCGAAGAGCACGCGCGGCCGCAGGCGCCGCAGTGCGACGGGTCCGTCTGTCCGTCGATGCACTGGTTGTTGCATACGAGATTGCCGGTCGGGCACGTGCGGCATCGACCGAACTGGCAGACTTCGCTCGTTCCGCAGCGGTTTCCGCAGGCGCCGCAGTGGGTCGGGTCGCGCGTGGTGTCGACGCAGCTGCCTCCACAGTCGCTCGTGGGCGCCGCGCAGCCGACGCACACGCCGAGGTTGCACGTCTGTCCGGTTGCGCAACGCACCCCGCATCCGCCGCAGTTGTTGCTGTCGCGCGTGGGGTTGATGCAGACGCCGCCGCACGCCAGCTCGGGCGCAGGACACGCGACGCACATCCCGCTTCGACAGAGCTGTCCGGCGGCGCATCGCACGCCGCACATGCCGCAGTTGGAAGGGTCGCTCGCGGTGGTCGTGCAAACACCGCTGCACGCGGTGGTGCCCGGAGCGCAGGGCGAACACCGGCCGAAGCGGCACACTTGTGTGTCGGGGCAGCGCGTGCCGCAGGCGCCGCAGTTGCGCGGGTCGCGGTCGATCGCGGCGCACGTTCCCATGCAGTCTGCGAAGCCGACGGGGCATCCGACGCAGCGACCCGCGGCGCAGCTCTGGCCAGTCGCGCAGCGCCGACCGCATCCGCCGCAGTGGTTGGCGTCGGTTTCAACGGTCACGCACGCGCCGTCGCAGCTCGTCGTCCCCATGGAACATGCGCGGCAGCGACCAGCAGAGCACACTTCGCCTGCTGCGCACGCGACGCCGCACGCGCCGCAGTGGGACGGGCTGGTGTCGAGCGACGCGCACTCGCGACCGCATCGGGCTTCGCCGACGGGGCACGTCGCGCTGCAGCGACCGGCGGCGCACACGCTGTCCATCGCGCACGTCGCGCCGCACGCGCCGCAGTGATCGACAGAGCGACCGAGGTCGACGCATCGACCGGCGCATCGAGTCTGTCCGCTGGGGCACGGGTCGAGCGCGTCTCCTCCCGATGGCGCGTCCGTGGGCTCGACGACGTCGGGCTGCACTCGATCCATCGACGCGTTGGCGTCGAAGGCGTCCGCCGCATCGATGCGGGCGACTGCGTCTCCGTCGTCGGGCGTCGCGGGCGCAGGTCCGCACGCGTTTGCCAACGCCGAGAGCGCGACGAGCGCGGCGACGAGCGAGCGATGCGATGGAGTGCAGGGAGAGACGAGCTCAGAACGTTCGTTGCTCAAATGGGGTCTCGCAGGTGAGAGAGGACAGCGCTGGGCACGAGCGATGCTCGCGGTCAGCGCACGACGCGGCTGGCGGCGGCGTAGGCGTCGACGGCGCCGAAGCCAAAGGTCGTGTCGTATCCGCGCGGCCCGAGGTCTCGAGAGGTCTCGAGGAGGATGCGCTCGAGCGCTTCGTTGCGAAGCGTGGGCTCGAGGGACCACAGGAGCGCGACGACGCCGGCGACGTGGGGCGCAGCCATGGACGTTCCAGAGTTGAGCGCCCAGTCCGAGACGCGATTTTCGACGCGAATCACCGTGTCGATTTGCGTCGCGAGCGCAGCGCCGTCGGTGTCGCTCACCGCGAGGACGGGGATCCACGAGACGTTGCCGGGCGCGGTGCTGGTGGTCAGCGATCCGCTGAAGGCCCCAGAGACGTTGTTGACGATCACTGCTGCGATGGCCCCTTGGGCCATGGCGTTGGCCACCTTCTCCGAGAAGTTCACGGGGCTCCCGCCGCGGCGAATGAGCGCGATTCCTCCGAAGATTCCAGCGCCGCACGCGCCAGAGGCTCCCTCGCCGCAAGAGACCAGGCGACCCGACACGCCCGTGGTGCGTCCTGCGAAGGTGAGCCCGACCGACGGATACCCCTCGATGCCGCGCACGACCGCTTCCGAGCCCTGCGAACGGGGGAACGAGCTGAGCACGTTGACGCCAGGCGCGACCACGTCGAGGTTGGTTCCGGTGTTCGAAAACGACGCCAGATTGCCGGCGACGTCGATGGCCCCGACGGCGATGTTGGTGGGGTACGCCGCGGGGGTTCCGATGCTGGTGCGCGAGTCGTTGCCAGACGACGCGACGATCAACGCGCCCCGCTGGTAGAGGTCTCGGTAGAAAGCATCTTCGGTGGCGACTGGAGCGCTCGCGGAGCCGAGCGACAGGTTGACGACGCGGCACCCTGCGTTGAGGACCAGCCAGCGCACTCCGGCCATGACGGCGCTGGTGGGGCCGCTCGCTCGCTCGCCGTTGCGCGAGGCGAGCACGCGGGCCACGAAGAGGTTGGCTCGCGGCGCGACGCCCATGACGCCGACGTCGTTGGAGGCCGCGACGATGGTCCCCGAGACGTGCGTCGCGTGGGTCTCTTGCGCGTTGAAAGCCCACCAAGGGTCGGTGTCGTTGTCCATCATGTCGACGCCGCCCTGGTAGACGGGGGACAGATCGGGATGCGTGTAGTCCACGCCCGTGTCCGCGACGCCGACGTTGATGCCCTGGCCCCAGACGTTGTGCGAGTGCACCTCGTGGGCGCGGGTGTCGACGATGCCGAACAGCCCGTTGGTGCGAGCAGGAACGAGCTCGCGCGCCGCGAGCTGGTCCGCGAACTTCAGCGCGTCGTCCTCGACGTAGCGCACAACGGGATCGCTCGAGAGCGCCGCGCGCTGGGCTGCGTCCATCGTGATCGCGACCGCGTGGATCTCGGGAAACTCGAAGCGCACCGTCGCTCCGTAGCGCGCCAGCGTCGCGTGCTCTGGGGCGCCGACGCCGACCTGGTCGCCGACGAAGCGCACGAGGTAGCGCTCTCCGCGCGCCGTCGCGGGCGGTGCTGTACGACCAGCAGGCTCCCCCTGTGGGTCTTGTCGGGTGGCAGGGCCGAGCGCTGCTTCGCGCGTGCTCGAGACGGACCGATCGAGCGGCGCACGAACGACGTTCGAAGCGTTGAGCGTGGGCGGCGCGTTGAGCGCAGAGGGTGCAGGATCCGAAGGGGGACCGGAGCACGCAGCCAACAACGCGACGAGCGTCCATGGCGCGCGACGCGAACACGGCACGGGCGACTGCACGAGGGAGGCGTTCACGGGGGGATTCGGTGAGGCTACACGATCTCGTCGCGCCGGTGGCGCTCGGGTCGAGCGTCGAAGCGAGGCGCTTGCACGAACGGCGAGGTGAGTGTGTAGTTCAATGAACGAGAAAGACGCTTGCGCGTTCTCGCGGTCGAAGCTCGGGTGTGATCGCGAAACGTGCGACCGCGAAGCGCGGCCCCACCCGCGCTGCCGCGCGCGGAATGAGCAGAACGACAGTGGGCGCAGTGCTGAAGCCCCCACCCGCGCTGCCGCGCG
>LNEO01000439.1 GCA_001465015.1 Deltaproteobacteria bacterium Ga0077539
GGCAGCGCGGGTGGGGGCTTCAGCACTGCGCCCACTGTCGTTCTGCTCATTCGGCGCGCTGCGCGGGTGGGGGCTTCAGCACTGCGCCCACTGTCGTTGCACTCACTCGCGCGCGGCAGCGCGGGTGGGGGCTGCGAAGCAGCTCTGTGCCCAGCGCGTTCCACGAGGAATTTCCCTCACTCAACTTGGGTAACGATGAGGCGCTGGCCCCGGCGGCCAGACCGAGCGCGGCTGGCGCGGGCGGCAAGGGCGCCGAGTTCGAAGAGAGCAAGCAGCTCGATCGCGACTGCGAAGCGGGCGCGGGCGCGAACGATCAACCGACGGGGGGGCGCGTCGATTCGTCACTCGAATCGCTGGTGCTTTCGCGATATTGTAGTCGCACAAAGAACCGCTTCCAGCAGGGCGACCTCGCGCGTACGCTCAATGGCTCGGAGCACGATGAGCGATGAGCGCGACGATCATCGAGGGCACGGGCGGCGACCGGATCGCGGTGCAAGTGCAGGGGTTTCCGATCGTGTGCTCGACGTGGGTGGGCAGCCCTTCGGTGCGGGCGGTCGAAGAGTACTTTCGCTGGCTCGACGGGATGTTCGCGCGGGTTCATCGCGAAGGCGGCGCGTTGGTGAACATCACCGACGGCGGCCTGGCGGGCGTGCCCAACGCGGAGGTGCGCCGGCTGATCTCCGAGAAGTCCAAAGAGCTCGGCGAAGCGAGGGCGAGCAAAGGCTTTCGCTCGATCAGCGTGATCGAGAGCGCTGTGATCCGCGGAGTGATGAACGCCCTCGCGTGGCTGCACGGGGACATGAAGAACGACATCGTGAGCTCGCGCCGCGAGGCGATCGAGCTCGCGATCGCGTGGCTTCGCACGACGGGGACGACGGCGCCCGCTGATGTGCTCCGCGTGCTCACCCCGCGGCCCATCGCCGCGCGCTGAGCGGCGAAATCTCGCTAGACTTCCGGGAGGATAGGACATCCAACCGCGGTCGGTCGCCCACGCGTCCGCTGTCGGCGACCCGATCGGCCGTTGCCTCGCCCCGTCCTGTGCCCGATGCTGCGTGGACGCGAGCGTCACACCGCGCTGCACCGTGCCTTCGCCGCTGTTTTCACCAGTGATACTGTGTTGGCCGAACCTGTCGTCCGTGTGGTCGCCGCGCGCGGCGATCAGAAGTACTGCGAGAAGCCGACTTGAATAAATGGGCGCACTTGCGGCAGCAGCAGCGCGCCCGCGTCGAAGCGCGGAACGATGTCGCTGAGCAGCGTGGGCACCAGTCGCACGCCAGAGCCGACCGCGAGCGCTGCTCGGAGTCCCGTTGGATTTCCCTGCTCATCGAGGGGAACGTATCCACCAGCGTCCGCGAAGAGCACTCCTTGCACTTGCAGACGCGGGACGATGGGAGCGGCGACGCGCACCTCGAAGTTGCCGTAGAGCTGCGCGGCGTTTCGCAGCAGGTTGTCTTCGAGGCCGCGCACGCCGTCGAGGCTCCCGAGCAAGAGCGAGTGGTGGAGCTTGCCTGGGTTGACCGTCGACAAGACGATGTTGGCGAGCAGCGCGACGCGCTCGTTGACCGGGTGCGCGAGCTGAGCGCGCGCCGTGATTCGCCCACGAAACTGCGCTCCTGCGCTGTGCGCAAAGACGCCTGGCTGCGCCTCGATGGTGAGGCGAACGCCCGAGGGCGTCACGTCGTTCCACTGGTAGCGGTCGTAGATCGCGCGCGCCGTGGCGCCGACAAAGAACCCGAGCAGCGGCTCTCCGCGCGGCGGCGCCCCGTCGATGTGCTCGAGGTACGCCTCACCGCCGACTCCGAAGCGCCACGACGAGCGATAGCTGAAGGCGAAACGTACGGCGAACGTGGCCCCGTGCCGCCGCCGCAGCCACGTTCGCTCAGGGGACAGACGAAAGCCCGACGTAAACGAGTACGCTCCGGCGTCGAACATCACGGCGCGGGCGCGTTGGGAGGGATCGTTCCACCAGAGCTCGCCGTTGAGCCCGCGCTCGTACCACGCGAGGTAGCCGCCGAGGTTGGCGCCGAGGCCAAACGCGTTGCCCTCGTTGAGCCCGAGCAGCGCGTAGCTGTCGATCAACGTCTGCCCCGTGGCGCCGTCGATCAGCGGGATCAACGTCCACTTTTCGCGCACGATCACGCGCAGGGTCGAGCCCTCGCAGCGCACCGTCCACTCGTCGGCGACCTCGAGGTTGCTCAGTCGTCGTTCGAACTCGTCGAGCTCGGCGCGGGTCAAGGCCGTCGGTAACGGGCGCGGCAGCACCTCGTGCACGGTGCTCGCGCGCAGCCTGCGATTTCCCTCTAGCAACAGCACGCGCGTGTCGCACGGCGGGTCGCGAGGAGCCACTTGCGCGAGGAGCCCGCACGGAAAGAGCCAAGCGCTCAGGCTGATCGCGAGACGTCCGAACCGCAAAAGGGTTGACTGCATAGCTCCTGCTCGCGCGCGCGTCGAGCTTGGATCGCGCCCGGAGGCCGTCGCGAAGAGCGAGGGCTATCGGCCGTTCGGGCCAACGGCTCGACGGCTGCTCAGCGGCCGTCGAGGGCCCGTGTGTGTGCGCGCGTTTGCCGCCCAAATCCCTCGCAGTGCCGAACTCTCGAGCGGTCGTTGAATTGTGGATCCGTGCCAGACGCTCGTCGCTGCCTGGGGCCGGGACTACGCCATCTCGCCGCTGCGAGATCGATCGATCTCTTCAGCAGTGCGCATCCGGCTCGTCGCTGGCGACGATCCCGTGCAGCTCGCGTTCGACGGAATCAACCCGCCGCTGCTCTGCCCCGGACGCCTCGAGCCTCGCGCGGTGTGCGACATCGAGACGCGCGTGCTTCGGTGATCCGTCGCTGCACTGGCTGACCCCGCGCGAGCAGTTTCTCGAGGAGTACCACGGTGCGGTCATCGACCCGCTGTTCGACTCGTCCGTCGCGATCGTCGCCCCGGCGAACGCGACCATCCTCCTCGACGATTCGCCAGTGTCCGGGCCGTCGACGCCGGTCGGCTCGGGTTGGACCGCGCGGCACGTTCGCGTCACGATCGGCCACCACGTTGTTCGAAGCGGCGATCGATCGCAGTTCGGCCTCACGCTGTACGGCAGCGGCTTCTTTTCGACATACGCGTCGTCCGCGGGCGGCGCCGCGACCGTTCTGTCCCCCTGAGCGCGTGCTCGCTGTTTGCGTTACGCTCCGCACATGGGGATCACTGAGTCGCTTTCGCACACACGCGCTCGCTGTGCATCTTGGGCCCTTTCGCTCGTCGCTCTCGCGCTCTTCGGTTGCCCGCCGCCGCGCACCAACGCCGACGCAGGGGACGCGATCGATGTGAGCGACACGGGCGCCGTGCGCGATGTGCAGAACGTACGCGATGTGCGCGACACAGGCGATGCGCGAGACGCCACGGTCCCCGATGACGTGATGGACAGCGGCGTGGAGCTTCCAGACATCGCGCTCCCCGACGTGCAGCTCGACTGCGGCTTTCCGTTTCTTCCCGACGCGCTGCTCTCGCGCCAGCCGTCTATGGCGACGGGTGCATCTACTCCCATACGACAGCCGGGGCGCCGCCGCTGTCGTCCCTCGCTGCCGCGCCGCCGCTGTCGTCCCTCGCTGCCGCGCCGAGGCTGTCGTCGTATGGGAGTAGATGCACCCTATGGCGACCGCGTGTTGTCCCGATCCAACGTCGCACGTTGACTGCTTCGGCGGCGGCGCGTGCCGAGGCACGAACGAAGTAGTCTCGATGCGCTTCGGGCCGGTGTTCACGTGCAGCGCCGAGCGCACGAGAGAGTACGCCGCCGCGAGGATCTGCGAACACTTGGGGCTCGTCGCAGGTCGCTGTCCTCCCAGCACGACCTGCGATTCGGCGCGCGTCGGCGCGGTCGGTCTCGTGCGCGACGATCCGCGTTATCCCGAGTGCTACTCGATCGAGCCGTTTGCGCCGTTTCGCGGCGGGCGGAGCGGCCGGCTGTGGCAGTTCTGGAGGCTCGCTTGTTCCGACGGCGGCCCGTCGATCGCAAGCGCGTGTCGCGACGACCAAGACTGCCGCCCCGCGCCTGCCTCCGTGCGCGGAAGGCTCGCGTGCGTCAGCGGTCGCTGCGCCGAACAACCTCGGCCCGCGCCCATCGCGGCGTTCGGTCAAGCGTGCACCACGAGCATCCGCCCGCTCGGAGGCGCGCCCAACTGCGCGACGTGCGCGACGCCCGTCGACGGCTGCGGATCGAGCTGCACGATGGCGTGCTTGTTCGACGAGGACTGCCCCGACAATTATGTGTGCGCATATTCGGGTCGCGTCTGCGGCGGAGCGTGCGTGCCCGAAGGGCGCAGATGGGCGTTGGGACGAGGCGCGACCGTGTTTGTCGACGCGGGCGCGTGCGACGACGCAGGCGGGGATCGGCAGGGCGTTCGCCGCACGTCCCGGGGAGGCGTGCGCGAAACGACTCTCTTGATTGTGGGTGCTGACGAACAGGCAGGCTCTCGCTCGATGGCGGGGAGAGACGCTCTGCTGCCGTCGTGAGCGACCGGCGACGTCGTGATCGCCCGTCGCGAGAACGCGACCGAGAGGGTGCAGGGGATCGATCCCCGGCGTCCGGTCGCCTCGACCGTGACGCCCCGCCGTTCACGGCGCCCATGCGCATGCACTCGTTGCATGCGCCCGCGGTCCGCGATCCATGCGCCGACGCACCGTCGAGCCTCCACTCGAGCGCCCGCGGATTGTCAGACTTGCGAAGGGTGCGAGTCGCTGCGACAGGCGCCGTCGGGTACACGTTCGTCGCGGGGCGGGTCCCATCGCTCGGCGCGACGGTCGAGGTCGATCGAGACGGGCAACAAGATCGATTGCTGGCGGCCACGCGAGGGGCGCAGCGCCTTCTTGTACGTCCTCGCCAGCGCCCGTCGGAACGTGAATTGCGCGTTGGGGCAGGCGCGCACTCGTTAGCGATTTTCCACGGGATCGCAACAGGCGCTGGCCCTGTGTCCGCCCGTGGTCTGCCCCGAATGAATTCGGGGGCAATCGAGCAGACGAGCAAGCGTGGTCTGCCCCGAATGAATTCGGGGGCAGCGCGCGCCGCAGGAGCGTCGCGAGCCATGCGCCGCAAGGCAGCGCATGCAGCGGGCGAGGGTGGCCAAGAGGGAGAAGAGCGAGAGAGAGCGTCTATGGCTCGAACCGTGGGTGTGTTCGTCGCTCGGCGTGGCGCGCGCGCTGATTGCGAACATACTCCGCGACGGCTTGCTCGTGAGATGCCGAGACGCTCAACGAGAAGTAGCCTCGCTGCCAGGTCGGTCCAGCTTGCAGCGCGTCGGCCGCGACGCGACTCGATCCTCCCTTGATCAATCGAAGCACGTTTGCGAGTGAGCGTTCTGGGGGCAGCACGAACAGCACGTGCACGTGGTCATCTGCGGCGCCCACCGCCAGCAACGAGATCGCGTGCCTCGCGCACTGTTCGCCGATGGCGTCACAGATCAGCGGCTCGATCTCCGCCGACAGCAGCGGTCGGCGACGGAATGTTGTCCAGTTGGAGTGGACGAGGATACGGCGGACAGAGTGCGACATGGTCGCGGTATCGAGCGCGCCGCGCACCGGTTGCGGCCCGCCACGGACGAAGCTGTCTAAACCAAGACCGCGACGGCCGTCGTAGTGTTCTCGATCCGCGGTCTTGGTTCGACTTGATTTCGACCGCGCTGATCCGCTCGGGCATCTCCGATGCCCGTCGCGGGCCCGGTATACAGCCCTCGTGCGACGGCCATGGCGCACGCGCTTGCGTGCAGTGCAGGGTCGCGAGCCTCGCGTCGCACCGCTGGTTGCTCCCGCTCTCTTCCCCCGCTGCATGCGCTGCCTTGCGGCGCATGGCCCGCGACGCTCTCGCGGCGCGCACTGCCCCCGAATTCATTCGGGGGCAGACCACGCTTGCTCGTCTGCTCGATTGTCGTGTGGGGCCTTTGCATGCGCTGCCTTGCGGCGCATGGCCCGCGACGCTCCTGCGGCGCGCACTGCCCCCGAATTCATTCGGGGGCACCCCGCCCGCTCATCGGGTACCCTCTACCGCGATGCACACGCGAGTCTCGATGCTGCGCACTCCGTTGGCGCTCGCGCTCGTCGCGTGCTCGCCGGTCGCTCCGCGAGACGCCGCCGTCGATCCTCCACCGGACACCGCCGTCACCGACGCGCTCGCCGACCGCAGCACGAACACCGTCGACGCCATCGACGCCGTCTCTCTCCCCGACGCGACTTCGATAGACACATCGGACGCACTGCACTCGGACGTCGCTAGCGATCGCGCCATCACGCCGCTCACCCTCGCGCCGCTCGCGCCGTGGACGCTCACCGAAGACCGCGAGGCGTCGCGAAGCATCGACGTGCGCGGCGGCGATGGGCCCGTTCGCGTGTTCGTCGAGGGGCTTCCGCCGGGAGCGACCTTCGACGAGCCCTCGCGAACGCTGCGCTTTCGGCCCGATTTCATCCAAGGCGGACAGCGATGGACCGCGCGCTTCACCGCGCGGACGGCGAGCGCGAGCGCGACCGCGATGCTCGAGGTGTCCGTCGAGGACAACATTCGTCCGCCCGCGCCCACGGTCGCGCGGCGCGAGTCGGGCGCTGGGTTCGTCCGGCTCTTTCTTCGACAGGGCACCGATCGCTACACGGACAGCGCGGGGCACGCGGGGCGCGCGTTCGACGCGGTCGTGACCATTCCTACCGCCGCGAGCGCGATGCGCACGATGCCCGTGCGCGTGTCGCTCCACGGCATCGGCGCGCCCTCGCCGGGAGACGCCGCGTCATCGAGCGAGTTCAGGATCTATCCCCACGATCCCAACAGCACGTACTGGTGGGGCTACTCCGAAAACCTCCCGAGCGGAACGGCCACGAGCGGAACCGTTCCCGAGTACACCGCGCGGCGAGTGCTCCAGCTCGTCGAGTGGGTTCACCGCAGCTACCCCGGCGCGGACCCCGAGCGCACGTACATCGCCGGAAGCTCGATGGGCGGCGCGGGCGCCGCGACGATCGGCCTTCTGCACGCGAGGCACTTCTGCTTCGTCGACGCGTCGGTCTTTCAGGCGATCCCGAAGAACCACCGCCCGTCGCGCGTCTCGACGTTGACCACGCGATGGGGCGCGCCGTCCCTCGGCCTCGTCGACGACTCGGGCATCGCCGTGTGGGATCGCATGGACCTCACGCGCGTGCTCGCGTCGAGCGCCGAGGCGCGCGAGCAGTTTCTGGAGATTCATCACGGAAAAGACGACGACACGATCCACTTCGGCGCGGTCGTCTTTCGCAGCCCGCTCACGATGCGGACCTTCTATCAGTCCCTCCAAGAGACCCGCACGGGCTACCTCGCGAGCTGGGACGAAGGAGGGCACGGCCCCGTCGACCCCGTCCTGCGCGGCGACTGGTGGAGCGGCGCCTTCAACTTCGTCACCGACGCGACGACGAGGCTGCGCAGAGACCAGCCTTTTGTCGCGTTTTCTCGCTGCAGCGCCGACCGCAACCCGGGCGATGGCTCGGGCAACGGGCGTCGCCCGTTCAACACGAGCTCGGGCTACGCAGGGCAGGTCCCGATCGCCGGCGACACAGGATGGAACGGCGACATCGCCGGCACACACAATCGACTCTTGCGCTGGGACAGCACGCGGATCACCGACACGATCGATCGCTTCTCGATCTTCGTCCGCGCCGTCAACGGAACGGGCGACCCGCCTCCCCGCGCAGGCTACCCCACGATGGGCGACCGCTTCGACGGAGCGCTCCCCGTCCGAGTCGACCTCACGCCGCGCCGCGTCCAACGGTTCAGGACGCGCCCGGGCGAACGGGTGCGATGGAGCTTTCGCGGAGCGTCCGGCGAGCTCGCAGCCAACAGCGACGGGACCGTCACCGTACCGACACTTCCGCTCGACGCGACCTTCAGCGAGCTCGTCCTCTCGCGCGTCGAGTGAGCGGGCGTTTGCAAGGCAGACGCTGTGTTATCGTCGGCGCCATGACGTCAGTTCACCACTGCCTCTGAGCGCCGCGATGGCTCGGAGGTGCCGAGCCAGAGCGACCGCGCGCGACGTGACCTTCGCCCGATCGGGTCGACGGAGGACGTTCGCGTTCTCCTCTCTCTCGACCCAGGAATCGGTCCGTCATCGTGAGCAACATCAACGAAGCTGACTTTCTCTCGTCCCTCGAGCGCGTCGCCGCCGTCGCCGCAGCAAACGCAGCCGCCGTCGATCAGCAAGCGCGCTTTCCCGAAGAGACCCTGGCCGCGCTGCGCGCAGAGGGGCTTCTCGCGCTCTTGTCCGCCACGTCCGTCGGAGGACAGGGAGGCACGCTCCGCCACGCAGCACGCGCCGTCGAGCGCGTCGGCCGCGAGTGCGGGTCGTCCGCCATGGTCCTCTGCATGCACTACTGCGGCACCGCCGTGATCGAGAAGTTTGGCGACGAAGCCACGCGAAAGGACATCGCCTCGGGCAAGCACCTCTCGACGCTGGCCTTCTCCGAGCAGGGATCGCGCAGCCATTTCTGGGCGCCGATCAGCACGGCCACGAAGGTGGAAGGGGGCTACAAGCTCGACGCGCACAAGAGCTGGATCACCTCCGCCGCGCACGCGACGGCGTACGTGTGGTCGAGCAAGCCCTCGAGCGCCGAGGGAGCGAGCTCGATCTGGCTCGTTTCCAAGAGCGCCAAGGGGCTGAAGACCACGGCGGCGTTCGACGGCCTCGGGCTTCGCGGCAACGACTCGGCACCGGTCAGCGCCGAGGGCGTGATCGTCGCCGAGTCAGCTCGGCTCGGCGCCGACGGCGGGGGCTTCGACGTGATGATGGGCGTCGTATTGCCTGCGTTTTCGCTGCTCAACTCGGCCTGCTCCGTGGGCTTGATGGAGGCCGCCGTCACACGCGCCATCGCGCACATCACGGGCACCAAGCACCAGCACTTGAACAGCAGCATCGCGGACATCCCCACGGTGCGCGCGTATTTGTCCAAGGCGAAGCTCCGCGCGGACGCCGCGCGAACGCTGTGGGAGGACTCGCTCGCGGCCCTCGAGACCGGGCGCGCCGACGCGCAGCTGCGGGTCTTGCAGGTCAAGGCGCTCACCAACGAGTCGGCCCTCGAGGTGACCGACCTCGCGATGCGCGTCTGCGGCGGCGCGGCGTTTCGCAAAGAAAACGGCGTCGAGCGGGCGTTTCGCGACGCGCGCGCGGGCTTCGTGATGGCCCCGACCAGCGACGCGCTCTATGAATTCATGGGTCGCGCCCTCGTCGGCCTCCCGGTGTTCTGAGAGGAGCCCCACCATGAAGCGAGATCGATCGAAGCTCGTCCTCGGCGCCGTGGCGTACGACGCGAAGGTCGTCACGATCTGGGACGGATTTTTGCGGTGGTTCGAAGAGCGCTCGTTGCCCTTCGACTACGTGCTCTACACAAACTACGAGCGCCAGGTCGAAGGCCTCTTTCTCGGCGAGCACCACGTGTCTTGGAACTCGCCGCTCGCCTGGCTCCAGGCCGAGCGCCTCGCCGCGAGCGAGCGCCGCGTCGCCCGCGCCATCGCCATGCGCGACACCGACCAGGACCTTCGCTCGGCGATCCTGGTGCGCAAAGACAGCGCCGTGAACACCATCGCAGACCTGCGCGACAAGCGCATCGGCGTCGGCGCGTGGGACTCTCCGCAAGCGACCATCCTGCCGATGCTGCACCTCGCAGAGAACGGCCTGGACCCCGAGCGCGACGCCAAGATCGTCCATCACGACGTCCTCGTGGGAAAGCACGGCGATCACATCGGCGGCGAGCGCGACGCGGTCAAAGCGCTGCTCGCGGGCACCATCGACGCGGCGTGCGTGCTCGACGCCAACGTCCTCGGGTTCACGCGGGACGGCACTGTTGCTTCGGGTGCGCTTCGGACGCTGGCGGTCACCGAGCCCTTCGATCACTGCAACTTCACCATCGTCGATGGCGACGACGCGCCTGCGGGATCGATCGCGAAGTTCACCGAGCTGCTGTTCTCGCAGGACTACAGCGACCCCGCGGTGCGGCCGCTCATGGACCTCGAGGGGCTCAAGGCGTGGAAGCCCGGTCGCGTCGAGCGCTACGCGCCGCTCGCGCGGGCGATCGATCGCTTTCGCACGATCGAGCCGTGGTTGAAGGCGCGGACGGAGACGACCGCGTGACAGAGGTCCCTCGCGGGTCGGGCTCGAGTGAGCGCGCGATGGTCGAGCTCGGCGCGCTCGGCCTCGAGCAGGGCGGGCACATTCTGCTGCTCCGCGCGCTGCGCGAGGCCGGCGAGGGAGGGCGTGTCTGCGTCAGCGGAACGCACCCAGACCTGCCGCTGCAGCTCTCGGTCTTCGCCCGCGAGGGAGCACACCAAATCGAGTCACCCGCGCCCGACGAGCGCAAGGAGGGGGCGGTGTGCGCGCTCGTCGCGGGGTCATCCCTGAACGCTCGTCAGCGCGGCGCCGTCCGAG
Organism: Deltaproteobacteria bacterium Ga0077539; assembly: GCA_001465015.1. Classification (GTDB taxonomy): domain Bacteria; phylum Myxococcota_A; class Polyangia; order Polyangiales. The sequence goes on from LNEO01000439.1 coordinate 10,404, forward strand.
CGGGCAGCGCCCGGGCCGATCACCGCACGCTGCACAGCTACGCCGACGCGCGATGGGGGCTCGCCGCGCGAGGCGCCCTCGTCGAAGCCGGCGCGCCGTCCTGGGACTTTTCGCTCAACGATCGCGACCTCGTGTGGGCGGACGAAGCGAAGAAGCTCTACGCCCAGGCCCTGGCCTCTCAGTGGGATCCCGAAGAGGCCATTCCGTGGAACGCCCCCATCGATCACCCGCCCTTCGTCGAAGACGCGATCGTCCAGGTGATGACCTACCTCGTCGAGAACGAAAACGCGGCGCTGCTGGTCCCCGCGCGGTTTCTGGGGCGGATTCACCCGCACTTTCGCGAGGTCGTTCAGCTGTTGGCCATCCAGATCGCCGACGAGGCGCGGCACGTCGAGGTCTTTACGCGCCGCGCGCTGTTGCGACGAGACGCGCTCGGGTTGTCGACGGTGGGCGGACAGCGCTCGCTCCAGACCCTCTTCGAAGAGAGCGATTTCGTTCTCTCTACGCTGCTGCTCTCGGTGCTCGGCGAGGGCAGCTTCGTCGACCTCCTGTGGTTCTTGCACGAGCACGCGCCGGACCCCGTGACGGGTGCGATCGCGCAGCTCACCGCGCGAGACGAGAGCCGGCACGTCGCCGCGGGAATGGCCCACGTGCACGCCGCCCTCGAGGCGCGCCCCGAGGACCGCAGCCGCGCCCAGCGCGCGATCGAGCAGCGGCACCTCGCCCTGCAACACACCAGCGGCCTCAACGCAGAGGTCTTCGACGCGCTGGTGCTGCTCGCCGCAGGGGGGCTCTCGCCCGCGGCGATCGCGCGCGGGTTCGACGCGGTGCAGCGACTGCAATCGCGCATGCGAGAAGGGCGGCAGCGACGCCTCGAGCGCCTGGGCTTCACCGCGGACGACGCGTCGATACTGGCAGGGCTACATACGCGCAATTTCATGTAGCGTTGTTTTCGCAATGCAGGATCGATCGACGCGTCCGTTCGACGTGATCGTGTTCGGCGCCAGCGGCGTGACGGGGCGTCGAGCGGTCGAAGACCTCGCGCGACGCGCGCCGGGGCGCTTCGCCATGGCGGGACGCGACCTCGCGAAGCTCGCGACGGTGCGCGAAGAGCTCGCGGCGTTCGTGCCGGCGGTGAGCGATGTTTCTTTGGTTCGCGCGGCGGTCGACGACCCCGAGTCTCTTCGAAAGATGGCCTCGCAGTGCAGGGTGGTCGCCAACGCCGTCGGCCCCTACGCCCACTACGGAACGCCCGTCGTCGAAGCATGCCTCGCCTCGGGCACGGATCACTGCGACATCACGGGCGAGGTCCAGTGGATGCGCTCGATCATCGAGCGCTTCGATCGAGCTGCAAAAGAATCGGGCGTCCGCGTCGTGCACGCGTGCGGGTTCGACTCGATCCCGTCGGACCTCGGCGTGCTCTCGCTCGATCACAAGGCGCGCACGCGAGGACTTCGGCTGGCTCGCGTGCGCTACGTTCTTCACGGCGTACGCGGGCGCGGCTCGGGAGGGTCGTTCGCGAGCCTGAACAACATGTTCGCCAAGGCCAACGAAGACCCGGCCGTGCGGGGACTCTTGACCGATCCGTACTCGCTCTGTCCCGACGGAGCGCCGGACGCAGACCGCGGCGAGTTCAAGGGCGTGCGCTTCGATCGCGCGCGGGGCGGCTGGGCGGGGCCGTTCTTCATGGCGCCGATGAACGAGCGGGTCGTTCGCCGATCCAACGCGCTGCTCGGCTATCGCTACGGCCGAGGGCTGCGCTACGAAGAGTCGCACGCGTTCGGCCGCGGCCCGATCGGGCTCACGGGCGCGGTGACCGTGGCTGCGTTCATCAACGCGATCCCGTGGATCATGGACGGGCCGTGGAGGCGCCGGGCGTTCGCGGCGATCTCGCCGAAGCCGGGCGAGGGCCCCACCCGCGAGCAAATCGTTCGCGGGTACTTCGCGCTCACGCTCGACGCAGAGACCACCGAAGGCGATCGCGAAGGCCCTCTGTTGTCCGTGAGCGTCAAGGGCGATCGCGACCCCGGCTACGGAGCCACCGGAGGAATGTTCGCAGAGAGCGCCCTCTTGCTCGCCGAGGACTCAGAGCCGCGCGAAGGCGGCGTGCACACGACCGCGAGCGCGCTGGGGCTGCGCGCGATCGAGCGCATGGCCCGAGCGGGCGTCGTGTTCGAATAGAGATCGGGCGCGCACAGAAGCGGGATGCCGCCCCGCACGCAGGCCCAAAGGGCATATATGCCCCAATTTGGGCAGATATGCCCTCGCGCTCTGCGCCAGGGTTTTGCCGCTGTTTCCACGGGCTGCGCTGCGCCCCAGCGGAAGGCGTTGGAAGGGCAGAGGGATCGTGAGGGAGCACGGGATCGCAGCGCACAGTCGGGAGACGGGCGCCCCGCGTGAGCAGAACGACGGTAGACGCAGTGCTGAAGCCCCCACCCGCGCTGCCGCGCGCGAGTGCAACGGCAGTGGGCGCAGTGCTGAAGCCCCCACCCGCGCTGCCGCGCCGAATGAGCAGAACGGCAGTGGGCGCAGTGCTGAAGCCCCCACCCGCGCTGCCGCGCGCCCCGCCCCCGCCTGGAACGGCAGGGGCGGCGGCTTCGCATTGCGAAATCGTAGTATTCAACCGGGTAAGTTGATTGTGTGGCCATTGCTCTGCAATGGCTGCACTTCGCTCGATTCGTGTGCGTCGATGCTCGATTGAGGATCGCGTAGCCCTTGCAGAGCAAGGGCCATCACGA
>LNEO01000440.1 GCA_001465015.1 Deltaproteobacteria bacterium Ga0077539
CTCGCCTCCCGGCCGTGTGCAGAGCGCGTTCGTCGACGCTCTGCTCCTCCCGGTTTCCGCTGCTGTTCCAACACTTTGCCTTTGGGGCGTTGCGCATCTCGTGGGCGGCAGCGCGGGTGGGGGCCGCCTCGCGGCTCGGTGACAACCGTCGTTCTCCTCACTTGGGCCGCCGCGCGGCTCGGTGACAAACGTCGTTTCGTCTCTCGATTTGCAGCTCCAATTCGCTTGTTGTGCCGTGGAGTTTTCGGCGGCTATGGGGGTCAACGCTCGCCGAGAAACGCGAGGACCCTCTCGATCACGAGCTCCCGCCCCTCGCCGTCGTTCGACGTTCGCGCCGAGCGCCGGTCGCGGACGATCTCGCGGCCTCGCTCGAGGTGCTCGACGATGGCGCTCTCGGAGAAGAAGGGGTGGCCGTGAGCGTGCAGCGCGCTGGCCAGCGATGGAGCCCGTCGTCGGCAAGTGGACGATCTCGAGATCCCTCGAGCACGATTCCGTCAGCGGGGAAAGCTCACGTCCCTCGGCGCGCGCACGATGGCGCAGTTGCCGTCACCCACGGAGCCGTCTGCGGTCCCGCCCCAGCACCAGACCGCGCCCTCCCTCGTGCGAGCGCAGGTGTGTCTGCGGCCCGCGGCGAGCTCCACCACGGCGCGGACCGAGGGAACCGCCCGCGGCAGGCTCGTCGGGCCGCTGCTCCCGAGCTGCCCATGATCGTTGGCGCCCCAGCACCAGACGCCTCCGTCGTCGTCCGCGGCGCATGCGTGGGACGTCCCTGCGGCCATCGCTGAGATCCGCCGGTTGTTCAGCGGAACAAACACGAGCTCCTCGCGCTCTCGGGGCCCCGCGGAGCCGGTCTGCCACTGATCGTTGGCGCCCCCGCACCACTGCCCGACGCAGCCGAAGACCCTCGCGTTCAACCCCGCCATTACCCAGGAACTCCCGCTCCCGACGGGCTCTCTCAGCGCGAGCTGCCGCGGGGCGCTCACGGTGCCGCCGGCGTCCGCCGCGCCCATGAGCCGCGAGGCGTTCTGCCCCCAGCACCAGAGGGTCCCGTCGGTCTTGCGGGCGCAGTTGGTGTTCCACGCCGCGGCGAGGTGAGCGACGGCGGCCAGCCCGCGGACGGGGGCCCACGTTCGGCGAAACCATCCCCCACCTTCGGTCACGGCTGGCGCCTCTCCGTTGCCCCACTGCCCGTGCTGCCCGGCCCCGACGCACTCTACGCCGCCTGCCGCGGTCCGAGCGCACAAGTGCTGGATCCCGAGCGCGTACTGCACTCGATGCGGCGCGGGGGCCACGCGCACCACACGGTCGACGCCAGCGCCGTCGACCGCGCCGAGCGGCTCGAACGGCCCCGCTCCCCAGATCCACAAGCCTCCGTCTGCTCCGCGCACGACCGTTGTCCCGCCGCTCAACGCGAGGTCAGTCGCGCCTCGCACGGCCGGCAACGCCGTCGGGACGGGCCTCAGTCCGAGGGAGCCTGGGCGCTCTCCGCTCGTCGCGAAGAGATCCTGAGGATCGTCGAATCCCCAGCATTTTACCTCGCCGTTCGAAGTGATCGCGCAGGTGTGATTGCCCGCCGAGCTCAAGCGCGTGACCCCCTCCAAGCCGTTGATCCGCGTGGGCCCCACCACCCGCGCGCCGCCCGCGCCGCCGAGGGCGCCCGCGGCGTCGTCCCCGACGCACGAGACCACGCCTCCCGCGCGCAGCAGGCAGACCCCCCTGTCGCCGACGGCCACCTCCTCGGAGTCCCCTGGACCGAGCGCGCCATCTGCAAAGCGCACGGAGCTCTCACCGAGACCCGTCGAGACCACCGCGTTGAAGCCCGAGCACGTGACGCCTCGCCGTCGCACCAGCGCGCAGAGCATCGACGCGCCCGCGAACAGTCGATCCGCGCCCGTGAGCAATCGAGGCGTCCACGCGGCCCGAACCCTCGGCGACTCTCGGCCCTCGGCGTCGAAGCGGTAGCCAACACACGAGACGGTGTTCGTCCTCGAACGCGCGCAGGTGAACTCGTCGCCCGCGGCGAGCTCCACCGCGCGGCCGAGCTGCCTCGCGCTCACCGGGCGCGCGCGCCGATCGGTCCGTCCCTCGCCGAGCTGATTGGCAGACGCCTCGCCCCAGCAGCGCACGCTGTCGTCTGGCATTCGTGCGCAGAAGTGCGCGGTCCCTGCGACCAGCTGCTGCACGTGGGTGAGCCCGGGGACCGGCTGCAGCGCCGCGGGCTGCTCGCCCACCGCTCCGCAACGCACCGCACCCTCTCCGTCTCTGGCGCACAGCTGCTCGGCGCTCGCGACGATCTCACGAATGTCGCTGAGACCGGGCACCGCCGCGGCGGGACCCTGGTCGCGAAAGCACTGCACCGAGCGGTCTTCGCGCAGGACACACGCGAAGGCCGCGCCCATCGTGACCGCCGACGCCCCGCGAGCTCGCTCCGCAGGAGGGCCGAAGCGCCCGCCGAAGCAGTGCACCGCGCTGGACGCTCGGACGACGCACGTTCGCGCGCCGCGCGCCGCGATGCGCTGTCCGTGCGCGAGCGAAGGGACCACAGAGAGCAACACGCCGAGGCCGAGCCAGAGCTTCATCCCACGGAGTATCCAACAGATCCCCAGCAACCCCCCAGCGCTGAGCGACGCTGAATCAAGCGCTCAGCGCGCGACGCTCACGTAGTCGATCCGAAAGAGCACGTCGTCGATGGCGTCGAGGTCGATGCCCTGCGAGTACGTTCCGCTGGCGTTGCGCCGAGCGATCTGCGCGGCGGGGATGAACAGCGCGTACTCGCCGTACAGCCCTCGCGACGCGAGCTCGGTGCTCATCCCGTTGGAGAACGAGTCGTCCTCGAACATCGCGCGCGGCACGTTGAGCACCGGCTGCATGCGCGCTCGCGTGAAGGTCTCGGCGCCGTTGGTCGCGCCGAGCGACGCGCCCACCATGCCCGAGGCAGACGAGAACGTCGGGTCCGCGAAGAGGTTGATCGCTGGTCGAACGCTGGCGCTTTGAAAACGTGGGCCGTTGCTCGGCGCCGAGCACCACTGGCTGAAGAACGTGTTGCTCTTCAGAAGGTCCATCCGAGCGAAGGTGGCTCCGCCGCGGACCGCGTCGGCGCCGAGGATCGACGCGTTGACGCTCCACACGCGCTCGGCGCAGTCGTTGCTCGCGAAGATGGGGACGCCCGACGGATCGCCGACGCGCAGCGCTCCCAACGGCGCGATCGAGAACGGAACGCGCTGGCCCAAGTAGTTTCCACCCTCGTCGTACTGGGCGAAGCGACGGTCTTGCAGCAGCAGTCGAAAGCGCTCGACGTCCGTCAGCGGCACGGTCGTCGTGCTCTCGCTTCGATCCGCGAGCTGCAGCAAGTGCTGGCGCAGGCTGACCACGACCTTCAGCGAGCTCGGCGCCCGTCCGTTGATCGCGCGGGGTCCAGCGCTCGTGCGCAGCGAATCGACGACCGAGCGAAGCTCCGCGGGCGTCTCTGCCGCGAGCACCTGGGCGCGCAGCGAGCTCGTCGACTGGTATTCGTACTCGACGGCCCGCACCGCGAGGTAGGCCATCCGTCGAGCCGCGCTCATCTTCGCGCGGTAGTCCGTGATGGCCTGGTTGACCCACGCGTCGAGCGCGGGCGGGCGCACTTGCCGTCCCTGTTCGTACTCGAGGCTCGCGCGGCCTTCGACGAACACCTGCGTCGCGAGGCGCGTCCCCTCGATCAAGCGATAGCGTGCCGCGTCGAGGTCCAGCAGCGCGCGCTGCACGCGAAGGCCCGCGGTGCGCGCGCCGACCAGGTGCGTGGCCGCGTCGTTGACGCAGCGGCGCTCGGCCGTGTCGCTCTCGATGCGTTGGAGCCGGAGCGCGTGCTTGCGCTCGGCCTCGCCCATCCCGAACTCGAGCCCGTCCGAGATGCTGGTCGCGACCGACTCGACGCCCGCGGCGACGCAGGTCAACGCGACGACGGTGCCGCCGCTCAGAAGGTAGTCTGGAGCAGACTCTTGGGTCGCTGCCTGCAAGCACTCCTTCGCGGCGCGCGCGGTGTTCGCCGCGATGTCGAAGGCGAGCTTGGCCGACGCGAGGTCGTGCATCGTGCTGTTGTGATCTTCGATGGCCTGCTCGACGGAGGCGTTTCCGCTCGCGAGCAGGGCGCACGAGCGCATGGCGATGTTGTAGTTCTCGACCGATTCGGCCTGCTGCGAGCGCGCGATCTCGACGTCGGCGGTCGCGCTGCGGATGGCCATCGCGAGCTCACCCATCGAGCCGCGGTAGCACTCCGAGCGGGCCAAGGGGTTGTTCGCGAGCTCGTCGAAGGACGGGAAGTTGCGTCGCGCCGCGGGGTACCGCTGGGCGCACACGCTCTGCGCGGCGGCGAGCGAGGCAGAGTTGTTCTGCGCCATGTACGCGACGAGCGCGGACATCGAGCCGATGTTCACGCGGATCTCTTGCGAGTTGCAGCGGACGCACGTGTCGTCGCCGCACGCGACGGGGTACTGGCAGCTCGCGATGCTCTGCTCGGTCTGCGACGAGATGAACGCAGCGGCGTTCGCGCTGAGGTGATCGACCAGGCCGGGCGTGCGGCGATTGACCTCCGTGGCGACGCAGAGCTGGTACTGAACGTCTCCCGCCGTGAGCAGCGCGTCGAGCTGCGCGGTCGAGGGGCGGCACGTGCTCAGCTCGGTGCGGATGTAGCAGCGGTTGCTGTCGAAGTCCGGCCAGCGCTCGAGCGTATCGTACGAGGCGAGCCCTTGGGGAACGCCGCACAGCGACGCGAGCTGCGCTCCGTACTGCGCGCGGATGGCGTTGAGTCGGTCTTCGTTGTCGCGCGCGGTGAGCTGCTGCTGGTACGCGCGGGTCGCTTGCAATTGATATTGTGTGCCGACGGCCGCGGCCGCGGCTTGCGCTTGCTCGACGAGCGAGGGCGCCCAGCCGGGGCTCATCGGTCCCACGCCGAGGAGGTAGTCGGACACGGCAGAGAAGCGCTGGCGCGGGTCCGCGCTGGCTCCGAAGAGGTAGAGCGGCATGTCGACCTCCTCGATGCCCAGGGGATTTCGGCCCGTGATGATTCCGTGTGTCGCGCCGATGACGCGACGAAGCGACGCGATGAGCTGGCCGCGCTCGCTGACGAAGCGGTTCTCCCACGGGAGCGCGCCGCTACGGGCTCGGGCAGCGGCGCTCGCCCTCGCGTGCAGCTCTTCGACCCACGGGAGGATCATGGTGGCGATGCGGACCGAGCGGCCGACGACCGCGGGGATCGTCCCGTCCCCGGCGCGCGCGGCGCGGTCGAGGATGACCTCGTCGAGGTCGAGCTGCGTGCGAAGCGCACGGAGCATCGCGAGGACGACCCCGTGTCCCTGCTCGTGATCGGGGTTGTCTCGGATGTCCGACGGAGACGCGGATTGAATGCGGTAGTCCGCGAGGTCGAGCGCCGCGGGCTCCATCGCTTCGAGCGCGGACGCAAAGCGAGGATGAAGCACCAGGTCCCAGCCGTTGAGCGACGCGGTGAGCGCGTCGACCGGCGAGGGCACGAGCGTGTCCGTCGCCGCTCCGCGAATCGCCGCAGGAACCGCCGCGCGCTGCGCGCTCTCGTTGGCGATTCGCGCGTGCACCGCGAGCCACTGTTGAAGAATGCGCTGCGCGAGGCGCGCTCCGCGCACGTCCGAGTCGGTCATTCCACGGGCGCGAGCGCGGCCCGCGTCCGTCGCGTACGAAAGCGCCACGAGCGCGCGAATCGCGTCGTAGGACACCGGCGAGCCCACGAGCGAGCGCATCCGCTCGCCCATCGACGTACCCGCGACCACGGGCGCTGCGCGCAACCGCGTGATGTCGGCGAGCGAGTCTGCGACGACTTGCGCGGTCGATCGAGAGACGCCGCGCTCGCGCTCGAGGTCAGCCAACGTGGCGAACGTCCGTGAAGCTGCAGGCGCTCCGCGCGTGGTCGCGCGGCACTCGACGTCGCCGCTGTTCGGCAGGACGCGCGCGCCGGCCGACGTGGTGAAGCCGTCGTCGAACATGCACGCGACGAGCTCGCCGCAGTTGGAGATGCGCGGCGCGCGGCAGACCCGCGAGACCGCGGCCGAGGCGCGGATGTTCGCTCCGCGCTGCGGGCACGAGCCGCCCGTCGCTTGCAGTGAGTACTCGAAGTTCATGCGCGTGTTGGCCGCGGCGTCCTCGACGACGCACCCGAACTCGCGCGCGATCTCCGCGCAGCGGTTGACGGTCCCGAAGGTCGCGTTGACGCCGGTGCCGCAGCCGTTGGGCTGCGGATCGATCGTAAATTCGCAGGGAATTCCGTTGGCCGGAAACGCCCCTACCTCGCGCACCGACACGCTCTGCACGGTGCTGTTGTTCGCCGATCGAACGATCGCCGCGTGCAGGTACGCCTTCGATCGCTCGAGGCTGGTCGCCGCCGCGAGCGATGTCTCGTTCATGAACGGAAACACGACCGTGCTCTGAAACGTCGATCCGATGAGGTGTCCGTAGTCCGCCGTGCTGAACGCCGCGCCCGCGCCGCAGATCTCCGTGCGATACGAGGCCCCTGCGGGCACCGCGTCGCCCACGGACTGCAACAGCCATCGCGCGTCCGCGGGGTCCTGCGCGGCCCTCCATCGAAAGAGCCCGCGCGCTTGGGTCTCCCACGGGCTCGCCGCGTCGATGCGAGACGGCGGGAGCGCGGCCGCGGCAGACACCGTCGGCGCAGTCGCGCCCGACGGAAGATCACCGACCCGCGCGAGGTCGAACCGCCAGCGCAGGGTCGTCGCGCGATCCCCCTCGACGACGCCCTCGATCGCGATCGCGACGGTCATCGTCACGGTCTGCGTGCGCGCGTCGAACTGGTACGCCGCGGGCGCGGGCGCCGCGACGGTGTTCGCGTCGAGCCCGCGAATCCAGGCCATCGGGTTGCTCGGGTCGTTGATCGCCGGGCTCGCGATCTGCTGCCGAGGAAGCGCGATCGACCCGGCGCCCGTGGCCGCGTCGACCATCATGGTTCCGACCCAACGCTTCGAGGGAACGAGCGCTCCGACCGCGTCGTCGATCGCGATCGTTCCCTGTCCGCCCGTCGCCGCGACGAACATCGACGCTTCGATCGGGATCGAGAGGTCCACCGTGACGGGGCGAACGGGCGCTCCCGATCGCGCGCCGAGCGACACATCGACGAGCGTCGCGCTGCCGCGATAGCGGCCCGCGAGCCGCCCTGCCGAGCGCACCGCGAGCCCCGGAGGCCTCACGCCCACCGTGCGCATCTGCGAGCCCCAATACAGACGAAACGTCCCCACCTCGTTGGGCGTGCTGCCCGCGCGGGGCCTCGCTTGGACCCTGCGCTCTTGTCCGCGAGCGAGCGCGTCGCCGCGGCACTCGGACACGAAGGCTCCGCCTGGTTCGCACTGCACTTCCCAGCGCGCGGGCGCCGCGATCCGCCACGCGCCGATCCCGCCCGTGCTCGCGCGAAACGCGATCTGCGCCGGCGTCGCGAGCGACGCGAGCTCGACGAGCGGCGCGTCCAACACGATGTCACCGGGGGCCGACGTCTCCGCGATCCGCTCGGTCCGAGCGCGCCCTTGCTCGACGCAGCGCCCGAACACGTCACACGTCTGGCCCGACGCGCACTCCGCGCTGCTCGCGCACTGCGCGACGCACTGACCGAGGGCGCAGTGCGCGCCGCACGGGCACTGGTCGTCCGCGCGGCACTCGCTTCTCGCCGCGATCCGCGCGGGGTCCGGCGTGCATGCGCGCGCAGCACCGTCGCTGCGCACCGCGCTGTCGCCGCCGTCGTTGCCTCGATTGTCCGCGGGCGCGCAGCCCGCAGCAGTGGTGACTCCCAGCAATCCAAGAAGGGTCCACGGACCCGAGCGCGCTCGCCGATTGTCTTGTTTCATTGCGATCACTGCTCCTTTCAGCGGGGCGGAGCTTGACCACCACGCGGAGCTTCGATCAGCCCAAGGGAGTTTGAAGTGCCCTCTCGGCGAGGAGATTCAGGGGTAGAAATGCGCATGCGTCCTCGGTTGGCCTTCGCCGACGCGCGACGCACGGGCAGCCATGACACGACCCAACACGACGCCTTCACGTCTCGCGTCGCTCCTCGAGAGAGCGCGCGCGCTCGTCGCGACGCCGACAGACCTCCATCTCTCGCTCGACGACGAGGCCGCGCTGACGCAGCACCTCCGCGCGGTGATCCTCCGCAACTCGCTCGTGTCCGCGCCGGCGCTCACCCTGGCGACGATCGTCACGTGGCCGACCGATCGTTGGCTCCTGTCCCCCGAGCGCGCCGCGCTGCTCGGGCGATTTCGACTCTGCGAGCTGGTGGTGTTCGGTCTCGCGTCGGCGCTCTTGCTCGTTCCGTCGATCGCGAAGCGTCCGATGCTCGTCGTCGCGCCCGCGATGTTCGCGGGGATGGGCATCGTCAATTGGTACAGCGCGAGGATGGACGACCTCGACTCTCCGTGGTTCGCGCTCAACTACCTCGCGGTGGTCGCGACGGTGATCGTTCCCACCGCGCGCTGGCCGCGCGTGGCGCTGCTCGTGTTCGGAGCGATCTCCATCGTGACGGCGTACCTCTGGACGCAGCCGAGCGCGATGCGGCACCCGCTCCTCGGCTCGACGGCGATGGTCTTGCTGTTCGCGCTCGTGTGCTCGTACACGGTCGGCGGGCTCGTGTATTCGCTGTACGAGCGCGGATTTCGCAGCGAAAGACGGCTCGCGCAGCTCAACCTCTCGCTCGCCTCGACGGTGCGAGAACAGACGAGCGACCTGCAGCGCCTGGCCGCGGACCTCGACACCGCGCGCGAGCGCGAGCGGCTCGTGCTCGCTCATACCGTGCACGACGAGCTCGGCCAAGAGCTCGCGGCGCTTCGCTTCGCCCTCGGGCTCGCGCGAGACCGATACGAGAAGAACCCCTCGAACATCGGCGCAAACCTCGACGCCCTCTCGTCGCTCGTCGCGGACATCGGGACCTCGACGCAGCAGCTCGTCGCCGAGCTCCGACCGAAGATCCTCGAGGATCAGGGGCTGCACGCGGCGCTCGAGTGGTTCGCCAAGAGGAGCCGCGAGCGGTTTGCGCTCGAGGTCCGCTTCGAAGCGCGGGGAGAGATCTCGGACATCGCGCCGAGCGCGGCGTTGATCGCGTTTCGCTGCGTGCAAGAAGCGATGACCAACGCGGTCAGACACGGCGAGGCGCGGTCGGTGAACATCCAGGCTCGCTGCGACGACGACTGGTTCGAGCTCGATTTCGAGGACGACGGCCGCGGGTTCGACGTCGAGCACGCGCCGCGAACCAGCATGTCCCTCGGCGGAACAGGGCTGATCAGCCTGCGAGAGCGCGCGCTCGCCGCGGGAGGAGAGTTCGTCGTTCGCTCGACCCCGGGTGAGGGGACGCGCTTGTCTCTGCGCTTGCCGCGCACGCGCGCTTCGTCTGCGCAGCTCGCGTGATCGACTGTCAGGTCGTTCACGTTGACAACCGGCGTGCCATCGCGGACATCACTGGGTCGTGAGCGAGAAGCGCCGAGTGTTCGTCGCTGACGATCACACGATCGTCCGTGAAGGCATTGTCAAGCTCGTCAACGAGCAAGAGGATTTGGTGGTCGTCGGCGAAGCTGCCGACGGGCGCGCGGTGTTGCTCGCGATGGACGGTCCGCTCGCGATCGACGTGTTGCTGCTCGACCTCTCGCTGCCCAAGGTCGACGGGACCGAGGTCTTGCGACGCGTCCGAGAGAAGCGCCCCGAGATCGCGATCGTGATCCTGTCGGCGTGGCCTGCGGATCAGTTTGGACCGCGAATGACTGGCCTCGGAGCGTGGGCGTACCTGTCGAAGAACAGCGCGGCTGACGAGGTGCTCGCCGCCGTTCGCGGCGCAGGAGCCGGGCAACGCGCGAGCGAGCGGCCCGCGGTGAACAGCCGCGCTGACAAGCTCCCCCACGAGAAGCTCAGCCCCCGCGAGTACCAGGTGTTCATGCTCTTGCTGCGCGGGCGGAGCAACGTCGAGATCGCCGTCGAGCTCAACCTCACCCCCGGAACGGTGAGCTTCTATTTCTCGAAGGTGCGCGAGAAGCTCTGCGTCCGCACCAACGCCGAGATCGCGCAGTACGCCCATCGCGCGGGCTTGATCGATTGACTCGCGCGCGAGGCGTTCTCGCGGGACCGCTCAAAACACCGCGAGCTGTCCCGTTCGTCCGGGCGCGCCCGGGCTTCCGTTGGGCGCTCCAGCGGTGCCGCCGCTCGACGCTCCCACCTCGCCCATGAAGGTCACGCCCGTGACCGAGACGGCGACGCCGAACGCGAGGACTCCATAAGACGAACCGCCGTTGCCTCCTGCGCCGCCGCCGCCTTGTCCGCCGACGCCGCCTTGTCCGCCGCGCGCTCCTGTGACCATGACACCGTTGCCGGCGCGGCACGTTTGCCCAGCGCCGGGCGCGCCCGCGTTGCCGCCGTCACCGCCGCGCCCGCCGTTGCCGCCGCGCCCTGCGAGCGCGCGCGTGAGCGTGACGCGGGTCATGGTCGGCGTCGTCCCCGACGCGACGAGCAGCGCGACAGAGTAGCCGCCGGCTTGCCCTGCGACGCCCGGCGCCCCGCCGCATCCGCCGTTGCTTCCGGCGCCACCCGCGACGAGACTGCCGTAGCCGTCCTCCGCGGCGCCGCCGCCTCCGCCGCCGCCGCCGCTCGTGCCGAAGCCGCCGTTCGTGCTCGCCGGGCTCACCAAGAAGCTCGTCGTGTTGAATACTGGTGCCATCGGTCCAGCCGTCCCAGCGCTGCCGATCACCCCGATCGCGCCGGGTTCACCGACGCGGCCTGGAAGCGCTCGCGCAAAGAGCCCGCCCGCGGCGCCGCCGACGCCTGCCTCGCCGTTGCCGATGTTCGTCGCAGACAGCGGGCCGAACGCGCCGCGTCCGCCGAGCGAGTTGGGCATTCCCGACGCGCACGTGATGGCTGGCGCGGGGACCGCGCGCCGCTCGGTCGATCCGTTGCACGAGTTGACGCCGCTCGGCGACGGTGATCCACCAGGGGCCGTGACAGTGATCCCGCGCACTCCGTCGGCTCCGTTTGCGCCGTCGAACCCGCGGCCGGCGTTGAGCGCGACGTGATCGAGCACGAAGCCGGTGGTGTTCTCGAGGCTCAGCGCGACCGAGTGAGGCTGCGTCATCGAGCCGGCGCGCGCGTCGATCTGCGCAAATCGAAGCTGCCCGCCGCTTCCGCCGCGAACGCGAACGTTGAGCCCGGTCATCGCGTTGGGGGTGAAGCGCGTTCCGCTCGTTGGCGTCATCGCGCCCATCGGTCTCGACCACCGCGCGGTCGGCTCGTAACCGCCCGAGACCACGCAGCCGAGCCCGAGCAGCTCGTCGAGCCCTTGTGTGGCATACGGCGACGCGCTCACCGCCACGATGACCACGCGTCGCGACGCCATCGCGCCCGCGATCACCGCGGCCTCTTGCATCGTGGGAACGGGGTCCGACGGCGTCCCCGCAGCGCCCGATCGCCCTCCGGGCGCCACATAGATACTCGTCGCAACGATCCCTTCGGCGCCATCGCAGTTCGAGTCCACGCCGTTGTCGTCGAGCGTCTCTGTCGGCGAACACGCGTCTGCCCCGCTGTCCGCGCCGCTGTCCGCGTCGCTGTCTGCGCCGCTGTTCGTGCCGCTGTCTGCGCCGCCGTCTGAACCTCCATCGACCATCACGGTCGCGTCGAGCTCGGCGTCCGGCGCGCTCGGCGCGTCGGTCACCATCGTCGCGCTGTCCTCGCCCACACCCGCGTCTCGCGGGCGATCTTGCGTGGATCCATCCGCGTCGCTCGCGTCGGCGCTGCTGTCGAGCGAGCCGTCCATGGGCTGCTCCGAGGTCGGTCCGCAGGCCGCGATCAGCGCACACACGATCATCGCGCTCGACATGGTTCGGACCGCGTTGGCCGTCGAGGCGCACCTGTTTTCGAGTTGGTTCGTCATGACGCCAGACGCTAAGCGCGCCGCGGGTGCTGCGCCTCCCCAGAGAAGTTTGAAGTCCCTTTCGAGCCAGCAAATCGAGGCACATTCTGCGGTTCATGAATCGAAGCATCTCTGCCCGAAGGGGCCTCGAGTCCCTCGTCCTCGTCGCGAGCGTCGCTTCGTGCGGCGCGGACGTATCGGTCTCGCAGGCGTCCTCGTCGCTCGTGCTCGATGCGACCGTCACGACGGAGCCGCGCGCCGTGGTCGCCGTCGATCGCGGAGTTCGCGGCGGACTCTGCACAGGCGTCCTCGTCGCGCCGCGCGTGGTGTTGACCGCGAAGCACTGCGTTCAGCTCGCAGGCGACGCGCGTCCGTTGCCTCCTGGAGAGCTCACCGTTCGCCTCGCGGCTCCGGGCAGCGCGGCGCTGTCCGATCGCGACGAGCGCGTCGACGTGAGCGCGATTCGAACGACCGCCGGGGTGTGGCGCGAGTCGTTTACGGGACCGATCGGGCTCGCTGGGCGAGACCTCGCGGTGCTCGAGCTCGCGCGTCCTGCGAGCGCGACGCCCATCGAGCGCGGGCTCGACTTCGTTCGTCGCGAGTCCGTCGGCGCTGCGGTCACCGTGGTGGGGTTCGGGGCCGATGAGCGAGGGGCGGTAGGCGTTCGGCGCGTCGTTGGCGCCACGGTGCGATCGATCGCAGAGGGCGAGCTGCGCGTCGCGGCGCTCGGGTGCGACGGTGACTCGGGCGCTCCGATGCTCGACGCGCGCGGCAGGGTGGTCGCCCTCTTGTCCCAGAGCAGCGCGCCTTGCGGCGAGGGAGAGACCGTATTCTCTGGGCTCGCGCCGATCGCCGACGAGCTCGCGCTCGCGCTGGCGAACACCGGCGCGCGCGTAGAGCCTGCCCTCGTCGACGCCGCCGTCGTCCCAGCGCCGGGCGCTCGCGGTTGCGCAGTCTCCGCTCGTCCATCTGCGCGACCCCGAAGCGCCCCGAGCGCGTGGCTCGCCCTTGTGTCCGCGGTCACGATGTCGCTCACTCGCCGCCGCGCGCGCGCAAGCGAGCCGCTGGCTCCGCGAGCGCCGATCGCGTGATCTGCGCGCCCGCGAGGAGGAAGAGCGCTCTGGAGTGCGCGAAGATGGAGTGCTCGGGCGAGGGTGCCGCGAGTACGCTATCGCCCGCAATGACACGAGCATCCACGAAGAAACACCCCCGCCTCGCCGCGCTCTGGCAGAGCATTCACGGCGTCGTGGGGGAGTTCGCGATCGGCGGCAACGTTCTGTTGAGAGAGACGATCTCGTTTCGACACGAGTCGCTGAAGCGCGCTGCGCTGTCGCCCGCGAACGGCGACTATCGCTTGCTGCAGAAGCGCGAAAGCGGCTCGTGAAGCTCTGCCGCGACGCGCCGTTCGGGCACAACGGAGAGAGCAAGATCGATCACAGCGTCCGCGATGCCTTGCAGCTTCGCGCTGGCGACGGCGGGTTCGCGCTCGAAGGGTTCGACCCAGCAGCGGCGGGCGTCCTCGCGACCGTTCAAGCCGCGCTCGCGCCGAACGACCCTGCGCCGCTCCGCGCTGAGTTCTACGGGCTCAACGTGTACCGCGCAGGCGGGCACTTCGCCCCCCACAAGGACACGCCGCGCGGCGACCACATGTTGGGAACGCTCGTGCTCCTGCTTCCTTCCGACTATTGGGGGGGCGCGCTCGTCGTGAGCCACCAGGGCGTCGAGCATCGATTCTTCGACGCGCGCGGCTCTCGGTCGCGCGAGGACAACGACGCGCTGCCGTGGGCGGCGTTCTTCGGCGACGTCGATCATCGCGTCGAGCGCGTATCGTCAGGAGATCGCCTGACGCTCACGTGGACGCTGCACCGAGCTCCCGGCGCGCCAGCGCAACCAGCGCTCGATGGATCCACGCGCGAGCGGCTCGGCGCCGCGCTGCGAGACGCCATAAACGACCCATCGTTTTTCAGCGAGGGCGCGACGCTGGGGATGCTTTGCGTCCACCGGTATGTTCACGGCGTCGACGCGCCGCTCACGGCGAGGCCGCTCGATGCGACGACGGTGCTCGCGCTGAAGGGACGCGATCAACTCGTGGCGCTCGCGGCGCTCGACGCCGGGCTCGCTGTGGAGCTTCAACCGTTGGTGGTCGAGACGTGCGCCGAGCTCGCGTGGCCGTTGAAGCGCTTCCTCGTGTCGCGCGAAGAGTCCGTGTTTCAACAGAAGCGCCTCGACGGCAGCAGGCTCGTCGAGCGGCTGGAGTCCAAGCTCGCCGACAGCGATCCGTACGCTGCGGACAAGTTCATCGATGGTCTGGTGGACGCATGGATCGCGCCGACGATGCGGATCGGTGAGCAAGGCGTCGAAGGCGAGTCGCCCGCGTGGAGGCTGCTCGGCGAGCCCGAGTTCAGCGCGACGGGGTACTTTGGCAACGAAGGTGGTCCCACGGAGTTCTATGCGGCGGCGATGCTCGTGATCCGTGTTCCCAGCAGATAGCAGTCGTACGAGATCGGCCGCGCGGAGCGTGACCGCGCGCAGGTGCTTCGTACGTACGAAGCGCTGCGAGCGAGGCCATCGCGACAGCGCGATCGGGCACACTGTCGCGCTCCAGCGGTCGCGCTCGATTCACTTGTTCGTTTGTCCGAAGCGCTTCGCTACCGACTCGAGCTGAGAGCGAGCGTCGAAGAGCACTTGGCGAAGCTTGCCCTGGCGCAGCGCTCCGCCGAGCGCTCGCGCGAGCATCTTGAGCACTGCGATCTCTTCGTGTGCCCACGAGCGCTCGCGATGGCAGTCGTCGAAGCCGACGAAGCCCCACCATTTGTCTCCGAGCGTGATCGGGCAGACGAGGATGGACTTGATGTCCTGCGCTTCGAGCACCGCGCGGGTGCTTGCGTCCATGGTGCGCGTGGGGCCGCACAGCTCGCGATCGTTCGAGAGCAGCTCGACCCAGATCGAGCCGAGATCCGAGTACGCGAGGTCTTGCAGCTCGGGGTTGTCGATCTGTGCGGACACAGACGCGGCGCTCCACTCGAAGCGCTGCGAGCAGCAGAGCGCGCCAGAGGCGTTGATGCCGTTCTCGAAGATGTACACGCGATCGACGCGCAGCGCGCCGCCCACCTTGCGAAGCGTGTCGCCGATCGCAGCGGGCGTAAATCCGCTGGCGAGGAGCTGCTTGGAGACCTCTCCTGCGACCGAAAAGATATCGTCCATTGCCGGCGCTCTTTAGCACGCGGCGACCTCGTCGAGGGTGTCAGTCGGCTTCGATCGCAGCGGACCGCGCGACGCACGCCGCGATCCCATCGATTCAGCGCTCGGCGCACACCGAGCGCTGCGAGGAGACGTCATGCTCGATGACGCGCTGGTTCTGTTGTTCGCGCAGGCCTCGCGGCGCGAAGTGCGCTGCGACTGCTCGGACGTCACCCGCGTTCACGTCGGACCGCTCTCGATCCCCGTTGGGCCGCTCACCGCGGTCTTCGCGTTCGTCGTCGCGATGCTCGGCCCCACGTGGCTGCTCGCGCAGTGGCGCAAGTCACGGGACGAGCGAGCAGCGCGCGCGGTGATGGCGGGCGCTGACCGCGACGCTTCGCCCGTGTGAGCTGCGAGGAGCGTCAACACGCCGTCAACGAGCGAGTCGAACACGAGCGAACGGGCGAGGTGTGTTCGCGATTTGTCAATAAATTATAACGATTTAGAGTGCGTCTCACTTTGCGTGTGTCCCGCGAGCGAGCCGTAGTATCAACGTTTGC
Source organism: Deltaproteobacteria bacterium Ga0077539 (assembly GCA_001465015.1). Lineage (GTDB taxonomy): Bacteria > Myxococcota_A > Polyangia > Polyangiales. Next base: position 15,625 of record LNEO01000440.1, read on the forward strand.
CATGACCATCACACGCGTCTTCATCGCGGCCGCGACGCTCCTCGTCGCCAGCTGCACGCCGGCACAATCCGCCACGACGACCGCAGGCGCGAGCGCGTCTTCGGGCAGCTCCGCGCCCGTCGCCGTCAACGGAATCCCCCTCGAGCAGCTCGCTGGCGTGTACACCGGCGACTGGGGGACGATGCACCTCGTTCACATTGGCGGCGGCGAGCTTCGCGCTGCCTACTCGCACTCGAACGGCCGCGTCATCGCGCGCGTCGAGGGCGACCTCGTGCGCGGCGTGTGGTGCCAGGACGAGGCCGCGGACAACCATCGTCCCAACGGCGCCGTCGAGTTTCGCTTCAGCCGCAACGCGAGCGGCGTGATCGCGCTCGACGGTCGGTGGACCTACGCGGACGCGGCAGACACCTGGCAAGAGAACTGGGACGTCACGCTGAGCGGCCCCGCCAACGAGCAGCTCGCAGCGCGAGCGCCCTCCGCCGCCTGCCCGCAGTAGACCCGCGCGCACGATCGCCGCGCGGAGCGTCGAAGACGCGATGAGCCGAACTGCGCGATCCACGCCGCTCGCGCCGCCGCCTCGCGACGGGAGAGCTACGAACCTCGTCGCGCTTTTCACAGGCCATACTGTGTTGTCGCACTCGCGATCGGCGCTTCGCGATCCCACGCCTTCGCGACGAAATCCACGGTCGCGAGCGAGACCCGCTCGCTGCCTGGCATCTTCCCCAAGGGCCCATCAAACTCGAAAACCGGTGCGCCTGCAACCGCGGACGAGCAGCGCGTCGCCGGCAGACGCTTTGCTTTGGTCATCGAGCACGAGCGAGATGCGCCCGTTGTGTGTGCCCCGGCGTCTCGCGCACCTCGAGAACACGCTCGCCAGACGTGACGTGTAGCCCCTGGCTTGGGTGCGTTTCGATGTCGCGATCGACGCGCCGCTTGGACGGTCAGCGCCGCGCTCCCGGAGCGATGGGTGGTGTCAGCCTGATCGGCTGGCGCACCAAACACACGCCATGCGTGCACGGAGGAAACTGCATCTCGGCGAGCGCAGCGACAGCGAATTGCCGCATCGACTCGACGGCCGACGTCGCGCCGCCCTCACCACGCGTCGGACAGCGTCCTGCGTCACTGCCGATCGCCACCCGCCCCGTCGATGTCATCCGCGAGAGATCCAGCGAGGGGCCGAAGAGCGAGCCCATTGCTTGCGCGACCAACGGCGCGACCAACGACCGTTCTTGGCGCACATGAAATCGCGGCATCGCGATGTAGAAGCAATCGGTAATGCGCCTCGCCGCACGGCTCCACAGGGCCCACTGCGCAGCAGTCGCCATCGCGCGCACCGCGGCGAGGTCCTGCATGCGCCGCGGGAGCAGGATGTCCATCACCAAGGCGCCACCGACGGACTCTACCGCACCCGCGACGGACGCCGACGATGCCCCGAGCGCGCAGCGCTCACCCGCGAAGCGCGTCGAACACGAGCGTGCCCCAGCCGACGGTGATCGCGATCGCGCTGCCCGCGCCGAGCAACGCCGACGCCTTCTGCACGGGCGAGCCCGAGAGCGAAAACGCGTTGATGCCAAACGCGCGAAGCGCATAGGGAAGCGGGTTGAGCCACCCGCCCACGATCAGGCACCCAGCGACGAGCGACGCGTGCGCGTTCGGAACGAAGCGAAGCGCCCCCAGCGCCACCGCCTGCATAAACGCCAACATCAACCAATCCGTGTGCGCCGCCGTGAAGTCCTTCGACAGCAGCGGCTTGAGCCTCGATCCCCACGGCTGCCGCGGGATGAGCATCAGCCACCCGAGCAAGATCGAGAAGAGAACCTGGACGAGTACGCTGCGAATCAGCCAGAGTTGTGCGCCGGTCATGGCAACGATCTCGCACACATCGAGCGACGCCAGCATGAACGAAGCTGCAGCCTGGGTGGGACGCATCTGGCGCGCGCCGATCGGCGCGGTCTTTCAAGGGCGAGGCGGACCGACGTCGGCGCACGCGCACCCTGCGTTCAAGATCGGCCTGGGCGTCGACGTCCGCGGAGACGTTCGAGCAGCGGGCGGATGTTCGTTGGTCGCGCCAGGACAACGTCACATCGTGACCGCCGAATCGACGGTGACGCTCGTGTATCTCGACGCTCGATTCGTCGACCAGGCCGGCGCGAGCAGCCTCGCCGAGCGGCTCGTCGGAGCGGGCGCGCGCGTGGATTTCGACGCGCTCTGCGAGGATGTGGCTCGCGTGCGAAGGCGACGAATGGGCCCGAAGCTCGAAGCCATGCTCGAGACCTTTGTGTGCGGCGCGTCGAGAGACGAGGCCGCTTCGGTCGGACAGCGCTCGACATCGACGTTTACGCACGCAGTGACCAACGAGCTCGGCGTGGCGCCGAGAATGGTGCGCTCGTGGGCGCGGGTGCTCGCCGCGGTGGACGCCGTCGCGACGGGGCAGACGATCACGACGGCCGCGCACGAGGCAGGCTTCTCGGACGCCGCCCACCTGTGGCGGCAGAGCAGGGCGCTGCTCGGAATCGCCCCGAGTCGACTCGTTCGATCGCGCTGGTCCTTCGGCGGCGATCGGGCGTCGCCTTGGTGATCGCGGCCTGCAACGCTGCGGGCGAAGACAGCGCGGTCGCGCGCTTCGTCGACTACTCTTCGCTCCAGCCGAAGAGCGTCAATCGCCCGGTGATTCCTGGCGCAGACACGGCCCCCCACGTTTGCTGCGCGGCGTCGATCGCTACGACCGTCGTGCTCGACGCCCCGCTCCCCGCGACCGCCGAGCGATCGAGTCCAAACGACGCGATCACGTGATTCGCGCTGTCGTGTGACAGCCGAAGCACTGGGCCGGTCGCCGTCGTGCCAGGATTGAACGCCTGACCGCTCACGATCGCGCCGGTCGCCAGCGGCGCGACGACTCCGCGCAGCGAGCAGCTCGCCCACGTCGTGCTCGTGAAGTCTCCGCACACAGCGCCGTGATAGGACGATGTCCTGCGCCCCAGCTGAAGAAAGTTGCGCCACTCGAAGCCGCGTCCGACCGTCGGCGATCGGTCCAAGAGCAACGTGTGCATGTACTTGAAGTCGACCGCCGCGCCCGGCGCCAACAGCAGTCGATCGCCCGCCAACAGCTGCAGCCCCTCGGGGAGCGTGACCGACGTCCCGCTGTTGTCTCGCACGCGAACAGTCTCGAAGACGTGCGTGTGATTTCGGGTCACGATCAGCGCCTCGGCGTCGCGAAAGAGCTGAGCTTCGAGCGCACCGGCGTAGGCCGCGATCTGCGCGACGCCGGTCGCGTTGTCGTAGGCCTCGATCTCGAGAAAGGGAGCGAATCGAAGCTCTGCGCCCGCGGCGCCCGCAGCCCGCGCGGCGAACAGCGCGACCCACAGCGACGGTCGCGTGGTCGTGAGCGCGGGATCCGAGTAGCCCGCGCGGTTCGCGGAGTACTCGAAGACGTGTGTGTCTCGTCGCGACCACGGCACGATCGGGCCGTCGTGCCTCGAGTACGCGCCCGCGTAGCGAAAGCCGTTGAGCGCGATCCCCGAGCCACGAAACACTCGAACGCTGGTGGGCCCGGCCCACACGATCCGAGGGACGCCCGGGTCCGAGACCGACGTGCCCGCCGCGCCGGCAGGCCCCGATGGTCCCGCAGGACCTGCAGCGCCGACAGGGCCTGCTGCGCCCGCGGGACCAGGCGCTCCCTGAGGGCCAGGCGCGCCGTCGGACCCTCGTTGAGCGCAGGCAGCGGTCACCCAGATCGAAGCACATACAATCAAGCCGGCGCGACGCATGGTGCGCCCATCGTATCGCACCGGCGTGTGGGCACGCCGCCCTCCGCACGAACCGCGATCACACCCGCCGCCCCCCGCCGCTGCCATCCACCGCCGCGAGCGCTCTTCCGAGCGCCTCGGGGTCGAGCGGCGCGGCGCGCACCAACGCGAGGACGATCTTCGCTTGCCTGGCGGACCGGCCGCTGCCCTCGTTCGCAGAGCGCTCGATCACGAATCGCGCGTCGTCCACAGCCCCCAGCGCGTGCAGCGAGCGCCCCCTCGAAAACATGCCCTCGGTCCAGACTTCGGCGTCCTCAGCCTCTTCGGCGAACACCTCGTCGAACGCGTCCGCCGCCTCGTCGTGGCGCTCGGCGAGCGACAGCGCCGTCGCGCGCCGCACGCGGAGACACCAACTGCGGCCACGCGCGTAGCCCTCGAGCTGCTTGGACGCCGCGATCGCAGCCTCGATCAACGCGAGCCCCATCTCCGGCGCGCCATCGTACGCCATGACGAGGCCGCGCTGCGCCAGGATGCCGGGTCGAGCGTGCTCGGGCAGCGCGTCCAGCTCCACCAGCGCGAAGGCTTCGCGAGCCTCCTCCCAGCGGCCGCACGCGCGCAGCATCTCTGCGTCGCCGAGGAGTCGATGGGCGCGCTCGAAGGCGTTTCGGGGTGGGTGGTCTCCGTCGATGATCCTCCGGAGCCGCCGGATCTCGGCAACATCCTCACGTTCCTGCGCTGCTGCGAGCTGTTCGAGAATCCGCTGCGCGCGCGCGCCGCCCGCGAACGCGAGCGTCGCTGGGGTCATCGACGCGAGGATGACCGCGATCGCGAGGGCTCTCGGCACGTACGGCTTGTCGTATGCCGCCCACGCGATCGCGGCGACCGGAAGGACCGCGATGGTAACGAGGGTCCCGCCGAGCGCCCCCGGCACTGGCACGACTCGTCGAAGCACTGCGAACCAAGCGCGATCGACCACCGAAGACGCCTCGGCAACGTCCCCGGGACCGTCTGTCTTTGCGTCGCTCACGGCAAGATCGTAGCAGGGACGGGTGCATCTACTCCCATGCGACGACAGCGGCGGCGCGGCAGCGAGCGACGACAGCGGCGGCGCGGCAGCGAGCTCTCATCATTCATCACCTGCGTCGAAGTAGCAGCGTTGTCAGTGGCGAAGCAGCGGACCCAATGAAAAGAT
>LNEO01000441.1 GCA_001465015.1 Deltaproteobacteria bacterium Ga0077539
TTCTCAGGCGATACGTTCTGTCTCAGACGTCGGCATTTCGGTGCCTCTGGGAGATCCGTGCACCTCCTGCGCTCGTGAGCAGGATGGGAATCACACCCTCGCGAGGTGCGCGTTGGCTCTTCGCCTGTGATGGGTGTGGGCGACAGCTTGGGCGCGTTGCTCATCGTGGCGTTGGCGTTTGGCTGGCTCTGGCTCCGTCGTCGATGACGCTTTCTGTGCAACGCACGGCGGAAGTGCTTGCGAGTCAACCGTCAACTCACCCGGTGCCTCTCTTGGTAGAAGGCTCTTTGGCAGGGCGCTTCGATGCGTGTCTTGCAGGCGTTTTCGCCGTTGTTTCGGGCGATGATTTCGTGGCGGACGACGTCGATTTCGAAGCTGTCTTCGGCTTCGTCGCGCGCGTCGTAGCTGGGTCGGCGATGGAGCGTTGGCCCATGTCGATCACCCAAAGCTCGCGTCGCTTGTGGGAGATTTCGACGAGCAGCCGACGTCCGTAGCGACTCCGCAGGGTCAGGCTCACGTGAAGGCCGCCTGCAGGGCTGCTAGCGAGCACGACGTCCTCTCGCAACGTCGCCATCGAGAACCGAACGACGTCTGTCCGAGATGCGGCAACGATGTCGTCTCCCGCCAGGGTGAGATCCAACAACTCTCCGCCGACGCCAGGAAAGATCGCGCCTCGGTCGCTCATGAACTCAGGCTTCTGCAGGGTGCTCTGCGTAGCTTGAATTTGCGCTTCGAGATCGCGCTTGTGCGCTCCCGAACGAGCCTTCGCGAGCCGATTCTTCAGTCGCTTCACGAGCGCCGCGAGAGGCTCGAGGCGCGCGTCGAGCAGAGACTCCGTAGACGGCCACGCCGCGGTGGTGCCAGGGAGAGAAGACAGCATCACCAGACCGGTCTGCGAGCCTGCGATCACGCGATCGCCGTCGACAGCGAGCGTGTACACCGCTGCTACATCGTGACCGATGATCTCGCTCTTGGCGCGGGCGACGGCGTCGATGAACTGCATTCCGTTCCACGCGCCGTGGGCGGCAATCGAGGTGGGCCCAACCGTCGCGAGTCTGGACGGATCAACGTCGACCTTGAAGTCACCGAGGTCGTTGCCGTCTCGATCGAAGATGTGCAGCGGCCACGGGCGCGAGAACCAGCTGTGTGCGATCACCAGACGCTGGCTGTCACCGGTGAACGCGATGCGCGCGTGCTGCATTTTGAGGCGCCGGTCTTCACCGAGCAGTTGCCCGCTGCGCGAGTACAGCCGCACATACGGCCGGTCGTCCCATCCCTGAACCGCGACCCGACTGCCGTCCGGTGAGACGAGAGCCTCACCGATTGTTCCAACAGAGAGCACCGAGGAGACCTCTCCGCTGGCGACGTCGATGAACGCGACCCCGCCGCGAGAGCGATCATCACCGTAGAGCGTTGCGCCGCCGTCGGTGAGACGAAACGCTTCGTATCCGCCGCTGTCATCGAAGAGCCGAACCGCCTGCGCGTCGGTAGAGACCTCGACGCTGGACTCGAGTCGACTCTTCGCGATCGCTACGACCATGTCCGTTAGTATATCCGCGATCCGCCGACGCTGTCGCGGACTACTTCGTCCGCGCTCGATCGCTCGCGACGCTGCGCGCCGAAGTCGCTGTACGCGCCAGCGCTCGGGTCAAAAACGCCCGCCGACGGCCAGCGTCGTGAGCCCGGGCGCGACCGTCGGCGCGACGGTGACGGGAGCCATTCGAAAGCGATACGCCCACGCCGAGACGCCGAGAGACGCGGCGCTCAGGGCGAGGGCGGGACCCGTCCAGCCGAGCACGCTCGCGCCGATCCAGTCGGCGTTGATCGCGATCGCGAGCGCGACACCAGCGTTGGCCGCAGTGGCGACGGACGAGACCACCAGCGACGCGACCACCAGTCCGCGTGGCATCGGTCGATCCGACGGAATCAACCCGACGACCGCCAGTCCGACGCCCGTCGCCAAGAGTGCGGTTGGCGCGACGCTGATGCTCACGAGCGAGATGTAGTTGCTGCGCACCCACTGGTCGCATCCGCCGGGTTGGATCGCCCGGCACGCCGAAGCGTCGCGCGCCTGCGTGAGCAGCGCGAGAGCGAAGAGCGCGGAGACAAACACGCATCGCATCAGACAGACGCTAGCATCGCGAGCGGGCCGTCGCACCGAAGCTGGAAACCTGAATGGGGCGCGCCCCAGCGCTGAACTGGGTGTGATTCCCATCCTGCTCCCTAGCAAATCCTCTGCCCTTCAACCGTCGTCCGTCGGGGCGTTGCGCGGCACGTGGGGGCCGCGCTCCGGGGCTCGATGCCGAAATTCGTTTCGTCTCTCGAATTACAACTCGAGATCGGCGTCACAGCCGTGCAGGTGTTGGTGTCTCTCGGAGATCCGGGCACACCCTGAGCTCGTGAACAGGATGGGAATCACACCCTCCGCTACGGCCGTATGCCCGACGGAGACACCGCGTCGCTGGTCGACGCACTGTTCTCGGACGTTCGATGTCTCCGTCAATGGCAACCCGATTTGCCGATGATCGTGCTGTGCGACGAGGCGGCAGAGCTGTGGAAGATGCTGGGCGCCGAGTTCACGGGGGCTTCGCTGGGCGGTGCGTTGCGGCACCTCGTGGACTTGTGGCACGTGCTGGAGAAGGTGGGCAAGGCGCTGCGTGCGAGGTACGACGAAGCGCGAACGAGGCGAGAATTGCAGCGGTGGAAGCTTCGTCTGCTCAACGGCTCGCAGGCCGCGTCGGCGCTGCAGGCCGAGCTCCAGGCGCTGCTGACGTTCGCGGAGCCTCGAACCGGGAAGGACGCCGTCGACGAAGCGGTGACGTACTCGATCTCGCCATGCAGCTTCTGCTTGGGCAGCGAGGCGCCGATGTCCGAAGGGCCGCTTGAGCAGGATGGGAATCACACCCCTTGGATGGGACCGATCGGTCCCAGCGGGCGAGTCGCCCTCTACACCCCGAGCGCGCGGCGCGCTTCGGACACGAGCGCGTCTCGGTTGGCGAGCGCGTCCCTGGCGAGCGACCACTGTCCCAGGCCGCGCACGAGGTTGTGCTCGCCGCGGGCGGGGTAGCGCTGCGCGTTGTACCCGAAGTAGCCCTCGATGAGCGCGTCGCCTAGAAAGCGCGCCGCGAGCTCGAGCGCGATCGTCCCGAGGCCGTCTGTCGCTTGTTCGGCCCACGCCTCGCGCTCTTCGCGGCTCGCCCCCTCGGCGCCCGCGCCGTAGCCCTCGAGCGCCGCGCGAAACAGCGCTCGATCGACGGAGGCCTCGGTCACGTCTTCGCCCGCTGGGTTGCACCAGGACCGCAGCGCGTCGCCCATCTCGAAGGCCCACGGCATCTTCGCGACGGTGTCGAGGTCGATCAGGCAGATACCCGCACCCGTATTCGAGTCGAACAGCAGGTTCGACAGCTTGAGGTCGCCGTGCGCGTGGACGGGCGGCAGCGCCGCGAGCGACGGGAGCCCCTCGGCCGCGCGCAACAGCGGCTCGGCTGCACCGGCCACCGCGTCGTATAGCCGGTGATCGCGCCGCGTGGCGACCGCGTCGCGCAGCACGTTGAGGTGCCTCTGCGTGTCGTGAGCGCCAGCTCGCACGTGGGCGTACTCGTAGCTCCATCCGTGCAGGCACCGATGCCATCGCGCGACGAGCGAGCCCGCTTCGCGAACGCGCGCGGGCGAGTCGGCTTTGTCCAACGCGACCCCGTCGACGAAGGTCATCGCGCGCCACACGCGCGCTTCGCGGTCGCGCACGTAGAGCCCGCCATCGTCCGCTCGGATGAGCCGCGGGGTGATCATCCCCTGCGCTTCGATCCGCGCGGTGACGGCTTCGATGTCGTCGTGCACCGTGGGGCCGAAGATCTTGTGAACGCGCTGCAACACCACCTTGCGCCCGTCGCCCAGCTCGACAGCAAACGTGTCGTTGATCAGCCCTGTCCCGAGCGGCAGCGCTCTTCGGTGCGCGAGCGTCGCGTACCGAGAGCACACGTATTCGAGCTCGTTCACGGCGGTGTCTCTCTGCGCGCGAGGGCTCGTAGCTTCTCGATGTTGGACACTTCAGCGATGACGACGAGGGCCTGCCCGGCCTTCACGATGGTGTTCGGGTCCGGGTTGTAGTGAAAGTCGTCGGCGTGTTGGATGGCCACCACGAGCGCGTTGGTCTGCGCGCGAATCGGCAGGTCTTTGAGGGTCCTTCCGATGAACCACGAGTTGGTCGCGATCGGGATCTCTTCGACGCGCAGCACGCCGCCCTTCGCTTGAAGCATTCGGTCGAGAAAGCGCACCGCCGTTGGTCGAAGCATCTCGCTCGCCATGCGCAGGCCGCCGATGCGGTTGGGCGAGACCGTGGCGTTGGCGCCGGCTCGGATCATTTTGTGCTCGGCCTCGGCGCTCACGACCTTTGCGACGATGCGCGCCTTGGCGTTGAGGTCGCGCACCGAGAGCGCGACGTACAGGTTGTCCTTGTCTTCTGTGAGCGCCGCGACGACGCCTCGCGCCCTGGCGACGCCGGCGGCTTGCAGCACGACGTCGTGCGTGGCGTCGCCGAGGATGTGCAGGATCTCTCGCTCGCCGAGCTCTTCAGCGAGCGCTTCGATCGAGGCGGTCGTGTGCTCGATGACGACGAAGGGCGTGCGCGTGGCGATGAGCTCGGCGATCACGTGACGTCCGGTCGAGCCTGCGCCGCAGACGATGATGTGGTCTTCGAGTTCGGCGATGCGTTTCTGCATGCGACGGTTGCGCAGCGTCTGGCCGAGGACGCCCTCGACCAGGATGGAGGTGAGCGCGGACTGAAAGTACCAGACCGTCGTCAGTCCAAGAATGATGATCGCCGTGGTGATCGGGCGCGAGCCGGGGACCCGATCCATTTCGGGCAGCTCGCCGAAGCCTACGGTCGACGCGCAGATGATCGCGAAGTAGATCGACTGCCACAGGCCCCACTGGCCCTTGCTCATCAGCGAGAGCACCACGCCGCCGAGCACGATGATCGACCCGAGCGCGACGAGCGGCGGCACGAGCCTGAGCAGTCGATAGCTTGGAGGGTCGTTCATCGCGGTGCGCGCGGGCGGAGTCTACGGAGCCGACGGAGTCTACGGAGCCTACAAACGATTGAGCCCGTTGAGCGCGGCGACGCGATACGCTTCTGCCATTGTGGGGTAGTTGAAGGTGGTATTGACGAAGTACTTGATGCTGTTGGCCTCGCCGCGTTGCGCCATGATGGCCTGTCCGATGTGGACGATCTCCGCGGCTTGATCGCCGAAGCAGTGGATCCCGAGGATCTGCAGCGTCTCTCTGTGAAAGAGCAGCTTGAGCATCCCGACGGGGGTGGCGGTGATCTGCGCGCGGGCGAGGGAGCGAAACATCGAGTGCCCGACTTCGTAAGGGACGCCCTCGCTCGTGAGCTCGCGCTCGGTGCGCCCGAGCGACGAGATCTCGGGAAGCGTGTAGATCCCCGTGGGAATGTCCTTCAATAGCCGCGCGTCGCACTCGCCGGTGATGGCGTGCTCGGCGGCGAAGCGGCCCTGGTCGTAGCTGGCGCTGGCGAGGGAAGGAGAGCCCACGACGTCGCCGACGGCGTAGATGTTGGAGTGCTGCGGCAGGCGATAGAACTCGTCGATGTCGACCTGGCCGCGGGAGTTGGCGGAGACGCCGAGCTTTTCGAGCCCGAGGTCTTGCGTGTTGCCGGTGCGACCCTGGGCCCAGAGCAGGACGTCGCTGCGGATTCGCTTTCCGGACTTGAGGTGAACGATCACGTGATCGTCGTGGCACTCGACGCGCTCGTACTCTTCGTTGTGACGGATGAGCACTCCCTGGTCGCGCAGGTGGTAGGCGAGCGCGTCGATGATCTCGTCGTCGAGAAATGACAGCAATTTGTCACGCGAATTGATGAGGTTCACCTTGATGCCAAGGTTGCGGAGCATCGAGGCGTACTCGCAGCCGACGACGCCCGCGCCGTAGACGGTGATGCTCTCGGGCGTGTGATCGAGGCGCAGGATCGTGTCGCTGTCGAACACGCGCGGGTGCGAGAAGTCGACGTCGCGCGGGCGGTAGGGGCGCGAGCCGACGGCGATCAAGAATTTCTTTCCCTTCAGCGTGCGAACGGTCCCGTCGAACTGGACCTCGACGGTGTTGGCGTCGACGAACCGCGCGTGTCCGTGCACGATAGGAACCTTGTTGCGCACGTAAAAATCACGGCGCACGTTGACCTGATCGCCGATCACTCGCTGCGCCGCGCGGAGCAGCGCGGGGAAGCTCACCTCGAAGTTGGACGCCACGGACTCGAACAAGGGGCTTCGGCGAAACTCCATGACCCGGCGAATCGAGTGACGAAGCGCCTTGCTGGGGATGGTCGCCCAGTGCGTGCAGCCTCCGCCCACCGAGTGATGGCGGTCCACGACCACCACCGACGCCCCTGCTTTGCGCGCGCGCATCGCGGCGCCCTCCCCGCCGGGGCCCGAACCGATCACGATGAAGTCATGTTCTTTGTCGAACGGCATGTGTAGGTGGGCAGTATCGGTACCGTAAACCAAGCCGTCGTGCGCAACTTTTCCCCGCACGATCCGCGAGGCTCCGAGAGACAGCGGCCCGAGGGTTGTTGGACAATCACGAGCACATGCAGGTTCGCGCTTCTCGTTCGCTCGCCTTCTTCGCGCTCGCTTCGGTGTCCTTCGCGAGCGCGCTCGCGCCTCGGACGACGCTCGCGCAGAGCACCAACCCCGGTCGTGATGCGTCGTGGTCTCCGGTCGATCCCGTCGGCGAAGACCGAGGCTTCGGCAGGCCCGTGCTCGACCCGCGCGTCGAGTACGGCTTCTCGATGCGCGCGCTGTTCGGGACGGCGAGCCCCAGGTTCATTCGATCGAGCTACTTCGAGCGCACCGGCGAGATGCCGGTGGTGCTGCGGTTTCTCAGGGCTCCCACCGCGACGACGCTGCGCGTGTTCGAAGCGCGCGGCGTGCGGTGGACCCGTCAGGGCCGTCCCACGGTGTCCGGCGCGTACACGGCGATGGTGACCGAGGACGGAGCCCGCGCGCTCGCTGCGGACCCGATGGTGGGCAGGGTCGAGTGCGATCTGTTTCCTGCAGGGCCGCGGCCGCTGGATTCGTCGGCGACCGAGACCCGCATCGAGCACGCGCGCCGCGCGATCATGGCGAGGGACGGCGTCGAGCTCGACGGCAGGGGCGTCGTGATCGGCGACATCGACTCGTCGATCTTCCTCTATCACCCAGCATTTTATCACGCAGACGGCGGCGTGCTCGAGTGGCGCGACGTCAACAACAACGGGACGTTCGACGTCGGCACCGACGGCGTCGACCTCGATCGCAACGGGACCATCGAGCCTACCGAGGTCCTGAAGCTCTTCAGCGCCCACACCTACGACGCTCGCTTGCAGCGCACCATGCCCTCGAGCGCGCTCAGGCCCGACCTCGATTGGCTCTACGCGGACGCCAACGGCAACAACCGTCGCGACTTCGGCGTGGAGTTTTCCGAAGACACGCCCGCGTACGGAGAGCCCATCTTCGTCGTCGACGACGCCAATCGCAACGGGACGCTCGACCTGTCCGAGCGCGTTTTGCGCCTGAAGACCCCGAAGATCCGCGCGATCAACGGCCGCTCCGAGTTCGTCCGCGGCAGCGCCGAGTCTCCGTTGGTGAGCTACGACACCAACCAGACGCCCGCAGGGTTCGAAGCGGAGAACCACGCGACGGGCGTGACGGGGATCTTGTTGGGCGGCGTTCCCGGCGTCTCGCGGTTTCTCGGCCTCGCGCCGAGGGCAGAGCTCGTGCTGACCGACTACTACGGGCTCGGAGACAACCGCGATCAGGGCCTCGTCGCGGGCATGCAGTGGGTGGTCGATCAGGGCGCCAACGTGCTCGTGACCGAGTTCGCTCCGTACGCGGGCGTGACGCTGGACGGCTCGTCCGAGGGCGAGCAGCTGCTCGACGCGTTCGCGGACAGCGGGGGCGTTCCTGTGTCGCCCGCGGGCAACCTCGCGACGGGCAACAAGCACATTCGCGTGAGCCTTCGCGCCGGCGACAACCCCATCGTGTTGACGACCGACGCCGTGTTCGAAGGCGCGCGATTCGCGCAGTTTTCAGTGCACTATCGCTCGAGCACCCGGCGGGCGAGGGTGACCATCGGCGTCCCGGGCCTCATGCCGATGCAGCTGCCCGAGAGCGCCCCGCGCGGCGTGATGCTCAGCCCCTCGATCTTCGCGGCGGTCGAGAGCAGCGTGACCGCGCGCGGCATGCGGATGATCCACGTGTCGATCTTTTCGCGCGCGGCGCTGCCGCAAGACGGCTGGACGGCGTCGGTGCAGATGGACGCTGGATCGCCGGTGGACGCCGATCTCTACGTGGGCGACGACCAGTCGAGCTGGGCGGGAGGGTTTTCGTTTCGAGACAACGACCCCACGCGGACGATCTGCTACCCGTCGACCTCGGACAAGACGATCTCTGTCGCCGCGTATGTGTTGCACAGCGGTCCGGACTTCGCGGGCTCTGGGGCGATGGGCGCGCTCGCGCGGTACTCCTCGCGCGGACCGAGGCTCGACGGTGAGCCGGGGATCGAAATCGGCGCCCCCGACAACCCGATGAGCACGCTCAGCATGGCCGGGACGCGTATCCCCGCGGGCTCGTACACGCCCTTCGGCGGCACGTCCGGCGCGGGTCCTCACGTCGCGGCGGCCGCGGCGCTCTTGCGGCAGTTGAACCCGACCGCGGCGCCCGGCGCCATTCGCGCGATGATCCTCGACCACGCTCGGCGCGACAGCAACGCGCGGAGCGACAATCCAACGGAGTTCGGCGCGGGCAAGCTCGACATGGCTGCGGCGCTGGGGATCGCTGCGGCGACGGGGACGCCGCCGACGCTGGTGCTCCGCGGCCCTTCGCGCGTGGGCCCGATGCGCGAGGTGCGCCTCGAGCCGATGGTGACCGACGACGGTCCCGCCAGCGAGCTCCGCGTCCGGTGGGACACCGACTACGACGGAACGCCGGACACCCCCTGGCAGCCCGTCGCCCCGCAGCTCGTGCGCGCGGGCGTGATGGGCTTCGTCAACGTGCGCGTCGAGGTGCGCGACGGACAAGGGTACATCGCCGCGGCAACCACACGAATTCAAGTGGTTCCGCTCGATCAAGTGCCAGCGGAAGACCGCGCGTTCGACCCCGAGTTCGCTCCGAAGGGCTGCGGCTGCGCGACGCCTGGATCACGCGCGGACGGATCCAAGGCGCTGACCGCGATGCTGCTCGGCTCGATCGCCACCACCATGCGCTCGCGCCGTCGGCGCCATCGCGGGCGCGGCGTCGCTGCACGATGAGCCGCGCTCGCCGGTGGATCGCGCGTGTCTCGATCGCGCTCGTGGCGGTGATGGGCCTGCTCGCGGCCCCGTTCGTCGCGGCGTCATGGGGGCTCGCGCCGATCGCTGACGGGCAGGGCCCGCTCGCGGGAGTGCGCACCGTCAAGCTGGGCTTCGTCAGCGCGTTCGTGCTCGACGCGGGCGGAGGGCGCGCGGTGCTCGTGGACGCTGGCGCGGACCGAGCGGGCGTCGCGCTGCTGGCGGCGCTTCGCGCAGCGGGATACGGGCCCGACGCGGTCCTCGCGGTGCTGCTCACGCACGGACACGGCGATCACATCGCGGCCGCGCCGCTCTTTCGAAGCGCAGAGATCGTCGCGCTCGAGCAAGAGCGCGCGCTCGTCGAGGGCGCGGTCACGGCGCGCTCTCCGATGGCGAGGTTCTCGCGCGCGAAGCCCACCGGCGTTCGCGTCACGAGGCTCGCGCGCGACGGCGAGGTGCTTCGGTACGGATCGCTCGAGGTTCGCGTGTTCGCGATTCGAGGACACACCGAAGGCAGCGCTGCGTACCTCGCGCGCGACGTGCTCTTCGTCGGTGACGCCGCGAGCGCCACGACGGACAACCGTGCGCGCGGGCCGATCTGGATGTTCTCCGAGGACACCGACGTCGGGGCCGCGTCGCTGCGCACGCTCGCTGGGAGGCTTCGTCGCGAGGGGCATTCCGTGCGCGCGATGGCTCCTGCGCACAGCGGCCCTCTCATGGGAGCGGTTCTCGAAGCGCTGGCCGCGCTGTAGCGCGAGCGGGTGACTGAGATGGGTGCATCTCCTTCCATACGACGACAGCGGCGGCGCGGCAGCGAGGGACGACAGCGGCGGCGAGGGACGACAGCGGCGGCGCGGCAGCGAGCTGCCGCGCATAGTGCCTCGAAGACGCCGGTTGCCGCGGTCACTCGGTCTATCTCGGCAGGCGTTC
>LNEO01000442.1 GCA_001465015.1 Deltaproteobacteria bacterium Ga0077539
GCCCAGCTCAACGCCATTCAAGAGGGCGACGGCGACGTCGATCTCGTGGACGACCTCAAGAAGCTCGGCGAGCTCGTCGACGAGCACGCGGACGCGCTGGCCAAGGCGAAGAAGCTCCCAGCCGAGCGCGGCGATGCCCTGCGCAAGTCGGCGCTCGAACTCGAAGCGGGCCTGCTCGATCGCGACACGAGCCCCGAAGCGCGCGAAGCGGTCGACCGTCGCAACCGCGCGTTCTGGTGGCTGCAGGACCTCGTGTCCGAGGTGCGCGCGGCGGGGCAGTACGTCTTCGAAGACGAGCCCGCAAAGTTCGCGCTCTATGTCGATCCGCTTCGTCGACCGAGCCCGCCGAAGAAGAGCGACAAGCCCGCGGACGCGAAGAAGAGCTAACGCGCTGGGACGAATGGGGGAATCGCGTACAACCGTACGAGCGGGGAATCCTCGATAGCGGCCGCTAGTTCGACTCGGCGCGCTACGTTTGATATCGAGCTTTGCGATGAAGGCGCTGAAGCCAAACATCGACGCCATCGCTGACTCGGTGGTCGAGTCGCTGCGGAGTCAACGGTCGGTCTACGTCGAGGGGCCGGTTGGGTCGGGACGCAATTCGCTGGTCGACCGAGTGCAAGAGACGTTGTCGAACGTCGTCGTGCTCGAGCTTTTGCCGTTGGGCTGCGACGACGCCGCGGCGACAGCGTTTATCGAGTTGTCTGCGACGCTCACGCGAGACGATCAGCAGCCGCTCGTCGACGGCAGCGAGCGCGAGTTCTACGAGCGCGCCCGAGCCATCGCGTCGCGACTGCGCGACGCCGGGCGCTGCTTGCTCGTGCGACTTCCGACGAGCTGGGCGATCGTAGCCGAGCGGGCGGATTCCGACGACGGCGCTGCAGGGCGAGCTCGTGCGTGGCTTCGCGGATTGCTCGACGCTGCTGCGCCGATGATCGTTGTGGCCGACGCCGCCGTGATGCCTCGCGCGCTCGGGTTGCATGGATGGGTCGAGCATCGCCTGCCGGAACATCGCGTGAACATCGATGCGCTGGAGGGCGTCGCGTGGGGCGCGTTTTCGTCAGCGTTCGATGCGTTGCGACGCGTTGCGCGTCATCCATTGATCGAGGCGTCGCCGCTCGCGTGGCGTATCGCAGTGGGGCTGACTGCGCTCGAAGGCAGTCCTCTGAACGCTCGCAACAAGTTGCATCAACGCCAGCCGCTCCGCGAGCTCGCTCGCTCGCTCGGGCAGCTCGCGTGCAAACGGGATCTGTCGTCGGAGCTTCGTCGCGTGCTCGCGGTGCGTCGACCGATCGACGCGGCGACGTTGGTGCGGCTGTCGCAGGTGCGCGAGCAGCACGCTTCGCTCGTGTCTGACTGCTTGGCGTACGGGACCGGCGATCGTCGAATCGCGGGCCCCGTACGCGCTGGCATCGCAGATGCGCTCGGCGACAGCGATGCCGATCGCGCCACGCACGACGCGCTGTGGAGTCACTACGGCGCGCTCGACGGTGCGTCTCGGCCTTGGGGGCTCGCGCCGTTCGCCACGCAGGCGTGGTGCGAGAAGCTCCATCACGGCGCGCACGGAAGCGACGGCGTCGTTGCTCTTTGGGCGCAGCAAGAGAAGGTCGCTCCGGAGCAGTACTGGGAGCGCGCGCGAGCGCTCAGCCGCGAGCGTTACTTCGGTCTTGCGGCGAGGGCGTACCAACAGTGCATCGAGCGCTTCGGCGGTGACGACTACAGCCACCACTACTACGCGTGGAACCTCGCGCGGGCGGGTGGTCGCGACGAGCTAGTCGAGCGTTCGTTCGTAAAGGCTCTCGAGCTCTCGCCCGAGAACCCGTGGTGGAACAGCCGACTCGTCACGTTCTTGATCAGGCGCGGTGAGCACCAGCGCGCGAGAGACGAGTGGCAGCGCGTGATCGAGCGCATCGACGTCGAGGCAGAAGAGACAGCGCGATCGCCTTGGCTGGCGCGGCACCTTCACCGTTGGGTCGCGCTCGCGTGGCTCGACGCCGGGTGCCCGATCGACGCGCAGAGCGTTTGGCGACTCGTTCCATCGGCGATCAGCGACGCGGACCCCGAGCTGAAGGCGATCGCCGAGCGGCTCGCGAAGATCGATGTCGTCGCGGGGCGCGAGGACCCGCAGTGGGTCGGCACGCTTCGAGTGCTCGACAAGTACTGTGGCGTCGACCAGGCAGTGGCCGAACGAGCGCGCGCAGTGTGGTCGACGTTGCGGCACCTCGGCGGCGCTGCGCTTCCGACGCCAGCGGTCGACGGAACGGCAGATCGACAGCGCATCGAGTTTCGATGGCGCTACGCGAAGGTGTCGCTTCGCGTGGAGGTCGACGCGGTCGGCGAGATCGAGTGGTACGCGCACGACGTGGACGAGGACCTGCGCGTGACGGGGATCACGTACGAGTCACTCCCCGAGCTACACGAGTGGTTGCAGCGCGTCGTCAGAGTGTAGTGGGCGAGAGCGACTTGAGGGCATCGAGGACGCGCTTCGCGTTTTCGAGCTCGACGCTCGCGTCAGAAGCTCTCCAACCAGATGTGGTGGCGTAGTCCGCACTGTTGCGCTGCTTTCGGAGCGCGTCGAGCTTGTCCGCGATGTCGTTGAGTGCTGGTTCCAGCCGGCTATAGAACCAATCGATCACTTGCTGGTGCGAGGTTTTCGCCTCGCCGAATTCTGCTCCACGGGCCTCGGCGAAATCGCGCGCGCGGAGAAACGCCGCGTAGTACGCGCGGCTCACGACCGAACGAATCGCGCCTTGCGCGCATTTCTTGGGCCACTCGCTCTTGAGGGTCTCGTCGCTGAAGGCCCAGAACTGGTCACCCGTGAACGTCATCCGCTGCTCCCCGCACGAGAACCGAAACGATGCCGCCT
The DNA here is from genome assembly GCA_001465015.1 of Deltaproteobacteria bacterium Ga0077539. Lineage (GTDB taxonomy): Bacteria > Myxococcota_A > Polyangia > Polyangiales. Next base: position 2,867 of record LNEO01000442.1, read on the forward strand.
GCGTCGGTGCGATGTTCGCGCCACCACTGATTTCGAAACGCGTCATCCGCGTCGAGGATCTGCTCGGTCGTGCCACGCACGCGGATGGTGAGCCAGAAACGAAGCCGCTCGCTGTCGCGCTCGATCTCGACGAGGTAGCTCGCGGGATGAAGGATTCGCTCGGCTGCTTCATGCGCTTCGAGCAGTAGGTCGATGACAGTGGGATACCACTCGAGTTCGGCGAGCACTGAATTCGCGATACCGGAGCCGTACACCTTGGCCACCCGCTCGAGCGATTCGGCCGTAGCAATCGACGAGGAAACGACTGGCAACTCGGCGCGCAACAAGCTCAACACCGTCGCATAGCGCGTCGCCTCGTCGGCGAACGCTTCGCAAAGCGACGGGAGCCACTCTGGCAGCTTCGCGAGACGCGGACGATCTCCGCCTGCGCCTTCGAGCGCCCAACTCGCCGTGTGATAGAGAATGTCGAGGAGCGCCACCGTGTCGGCGTGCTGACCAAGTCGACGGAATACCCGCTCGGCCACGCTTCGAGGCATCTGCTGGCTCAACAGCTCGCGAGATTGACGGTGCAACGTGTCGCGCGCGGCGATCATCTTGCGTGCCCCAGCAGCGCCCGCGGCCCCGAAGTGCGCTTGCGCGGTGGCGACCTGCTTCGCGTCGTAGTCGGGCTCGCGTTGCCCGAGCCGCTCACGAAATGCTGGGTCGCTCTTCGCCGCGAGCTCGAGTAACCCGATCGCCGCGAACCGAACATGGAAGGCTTCGGCCTTCCAACGGTTGGCGATCTCGATGGCGTCTGCCCCGTTCGGCTGCCGGAGCATCGGCTCGGCGCACTGATCCCACAGGAAGCGCGCGTAGTTCTGAAGCTGCATCGTGACGTGCGCCGGCAACAGCGGCACAACCGGCGCAAGCTGTTGCTCGGTGACCGTGAGCAGATCCTGAAACGACGACTCTGTCCGTGCAGGAGACCCCATCGCTGGTTGGGCTTGTATTCCACCACGCCCATCGCGTCGAGGGGGAGCCTCACCTACCGACGCGGCCTCGCCGCCAGTCGCCACGAGGGCTCTCGCGCTCGCCACGAGGGGAGCTCGTTTGGGCAACGTACCCATGGCCGTTCGGACCCCCCTCGTGGCCGTGCCTCACCCCCTCGTGGCCTCGCTACAGCCCCCTTGTGGCGGACTCGATGGGCCGCGCTGCGCCGCGCTATCCTGTCGGCTCTCACTCCGAGGAGGGCCATGGGCAAGCACTCGACCGAGACCACACCGAGCCGCGCACGGCGCTTCTTCGACACCCATCGCGAGCGGCTACACGAGCTCGCCGCAGAAGTCGGTGACGAGGCGTCGGACGTCGCGTGGCTCCGTCCCCGTTGGGCGAACATCGCGGACAGAGCGTTTGGCGAGACAGACCGAGAGTACTTCGCGATCGCGAGAGCCCA
>LNEO01000443.1 GCA_001465015.1 Deltaproteobacteria bacterium Ga0077539
TTCGTGATCCGTATTCATCGAGTGCGCCTCCTGCGCGCGCACGCGATGGGACTCCGACTATCAGGCTACTTCACGACGGCCTCCGGCGAGGACGTACCTTCATCCGGTGCAAGAAGTGCTTCATCGCGTCGCTCGCGTCGAGCGCGCTGAAGTTCAGGCGTGCGAACGTTTCTCTCGGAAACACGATCGACAAGACCGGCTGCGCTTCCACCTGACCCGTGGATGTGTCGAGCAGGTCAGCCACCACGTGCACGAGCACCCGTTGGATCGAGAGCACCGCGAACAGCTCTCGCGCGATGCGCAGCGCGCTGCCGCAGACGTAGTCCTGGTAGAGCAAGTTGCGCTGGCCCACGGGCATGCTCTTGATCGAGAGCTTTCCGCTCGCGAGCAGCGAGTAGACCTGCGAGGGAATCACCTCGTCGTCGTTGACGTAGAGGTCGATCTCCGCCTCTCGCGACGAGAGCGACGCGACTTCGACAGCCGACCCGAGTTCCTCGAGCTCGTCGAACACGTCCCAGTACTCGATCACCGCGCGGTACGCCTCGACGTCGCCGCTCAGCACGCCTCCGCCGACCCGCTGCTGCCAACGTAGCAGCGCAACGGCCTGCTCCCAGCGCGCCATCGCATTCGCGTGCCGTTCGCGGGCGAGCGACTCTTCGCCCGCAACAACGGCTTCGAGCTGCGCGCGCTTCGTCTTGGCCCCGCCGAACGTGCGCTCGATGAACCCAGGCTGATACGCGCCTAGCTCCGCCTGCGCCGCGCGCACGCGCGAGTCATCGAGCACAGGTTCGGGCGGCGGACTCGCCCACATGAGCTGCGACCAGTCGACCGGCGTCGAGCAGTCCGCATGCACCGACCGCAGCACTTCGATGCGTGACTCGTAGGCCTGCGCTTGGAGTTTCGCGTGTTCGCGCTCTTGCTCCTTGGCCTGCTGCGCGAGCGCTTTCTGCAGCGATTTGTACTGCTGCTGCGCGGCCCGCTGCGACGAGCGCACGGCCTTCGCGTGCTCCTTGGCGTTCGCCCGCTGTCGTCTCGCCTGCGCCCTCGTTGCTCTTCGGCTCGCTGCTGCTGCAGACCGCAGCATCCCTCTCCAGCCCATGAAACGAGCGTACCAGACTCCCTCTGGCCTCTGCCACACCCGCCCGGTGACTCGGCGTTATCGCCCCTTGTGACGCCCCACACAACTCTCTCTGCGCGCCGCTGATACCGCGCGCCATGACGACACCCATTCGCAACGCTCGGCCTCGCGCGGTCGCCGTCGAACCCCAGCCTCCCCCTGTCGACACCCCCCTACCACGCGCTCCGACGCGCGAGCCCGATGTCATCGATGCCCCGCGCCTCAGTGTTCGCGCGTATCTGCCGCGGGCGCAGGGCGAGCCCAACCGACGCTACCGAGCCGAGCTCCAGCGCGTTCGAACGCCGCAAGAACAACGCGAGGACCGCGAATCCCGCCAAGAGATTCGCGCGCAGCAACAGATCGACGCGATGGTTCGCGCGCGCACCGGAGGAACCCAGCGATGAGCAGAGGCCTGAAACCCAGGGGAAAACGCACGCCATCCCCCTACGTGCTGACCAAGGAGCACACCGAGCGCCTGCCGCCCGCGCGCATCGAGACCGCCGAACAAGCGGGCGCGCGTGCGATCGCGCTGCTCGGCTCGATCGGGCTCGTGAGCCCATACGCGCAACACAATCACCCGGGTGCAACAGCGATCCCAGGCTTCGTCCGCTGGCGGTTCGTGCGTCAGCGGTGGTGGTTCGTGATTGCGGCGGGAGCTCGAGGTGCTCCTCCGCGCGACCTTTGGGAGCTCGTCGCGGTCATCGATGCGCACACCGGCGAGTTTCGATGGTGGCGGTTCCGGCACGACTACGACCGCTTGCTTGGCAGGTAGCAGAAGGATTGCAGCGCTCGACGCGATGGTTCGCGCGCAAAGGAGGGACTCCGATCATGCGTAACTTTCCCAGGCCCGAATGGAAGCCGAAGCCATCTCCCTAGCGCCTGCCGCCTGCGCGCATCGAGACCGCCGAACAAGCGAGCGATCGCACGTACGCGTTGCTCGCCTCGATCGGGCTGGTGAGCACCTACGCGGAGCATCATCGGTCGCCTGCAACGGCGATCGCAGGCTTCGTCCGCTGGCGGTTCGTGCGTAAGCGTTGGTGGTTCGTGATGGCGTTCGGCGCGCGAGGCCTTCCTCACCGCGACGAGTGGTACCTGTGGACGGTCATCGATGCGCACACCGGCGCGTTTCGATGGTGGTGGTTTGCGCACGACTACCAACGGTTGATCGGCAGGTAGCAGAGGGATTGCAGCGCTCGACGCGATGGTTCGCGCGCAAAGGAGGGACTCCGATCATGCGTAACTTTCCCAGGCCCGAATGGAAGCCGAAGCCATCTCCCTACACCGAGCGCCTGCCGCCCGCGCGCATCGAGGCCGCCGAGCAAGCGGGCGATCGCGCGATCGCGCTGCTCGGCTCCATGGGGCTCGTGAGCGCACACGCGACGCACCGTCAGCCCCCCGTGTGGTCGATCCCCGGTTTCGTCCGCGGGCGGCTCGTGCGACAGCGGTGGTGGTTCGTGATGGCGTCCGGTGTGCGAGGCCTTCCGCAGTGCGACGAGTGGAGCCTGTGGGCGGTCATCGATGCGCACACTGGCGAGCTTCGATGGTGGCGCTTCTGGCACAAGTACTACCAATACTGGATGTGACTTCGTCTGCAAATTTGCCACGGCAGACGCTGCCGAGCTGGCTGTGCGTCGGGGTCGTTCGTCGGCGATGATTGAAATCGTGTGCGCGCTACGCGCCGCCCGCGACGAGGACCACTTCGACGTCGCGCGCGACGACGGTCACCGGCGGTTGGCCATCGATGAACACGCGATGCAGCGCTCCGTTGTCGACGACGAGCATCGCAGCGCTCGACTCCCAGCGCGCCCAACACTGACCCGCGCATCGAAACACCGCGCGCGCGCGGGCGCGACCGTCGAACGGCGCGTGCCACACCGAGCGCGGAGCGCGGTCGGGAGCGTGCCAGAGGACCTGCGTTGCGTCCGGGGAGAGCTCGGCTCCGGCGTTGAGCAGCGGCTCGGTCGAGAGCGGCCGAAGCGCGAGCGCGCGATCATCGAGCCGCACCGCGGTCACCGCGTCGGTGTTCTGCGCGGCGCTCACCGCGCGATGCGTGAAGACCAGCGCGTTGCCCCGAAGGTGAAACTGGCTCATGCCCCAGTAACTGCCGCGCAACGTGAAGAGCGTGCGCGCATTGGGATTGGCGTGCGTCACGCGGCGCAGCTCCTCGTGGTACTGCGCGACGTGCTGCACGTAGTAGAACGTGTCTGCCTCGTCGCTCGCCCAGTACGTGGGCACGACGTCCGCGGGCAACGTCATGCGGCGCGTCTCTGCGCGGAGCGAAGCGCGAGGCGGTCGCCCTGCGGGCGCATCGATCGTCGCGACGATCGATGCGACGTATGTCCCTTCGGGCGCCGGCATGCGCGGCCGATCCGGGCCATCGCGCCGTTGCTGCACCGCGAGCGTGTACGCCAGGGAGTTGTCGCGAGGAGACCAGCCGATGAAGCCCACCGTTCCATCGCCCATGCGCCCGGTCAGGAGCGGCGTCTCGGCGTTGGACTCGAGGTGCCTCACCATCGGTCGCCCGCCGCGCAAGAACGCGAGAAACGCGCCGTCCCGCGACAGCACCGCGCTGGTCGACGTCGCCGCGTACTCGCGCGTGACGTTGTCGAAGGCGAAGCGCATCGGCGTCGGCGGTTGCCCTGCAGGCGGAACAGTCGCGATCTGCTGCGGGCGCCTCGGCCCCGAGCGCAACACCACGAGCGCAGGCCGCGTCACGTTCGGCGAGCCAGGCATCGGCGCGCGCGGACCGCTCGTGGAGGAAACGACCGCTCCAGCGTCCGCCCCCGCGTCCGGAGCGCGCTGCGCGAGCGCGCGCGAGCCCGAGTAGGTCGCGATCGCCCCCACGCACAAGCACGTTGCCAAAGCGATTCGATCGCTTGAAATCGAGCGAAACAACATTCGCGCGAAGATACAACACGGACCCAATCGAGGGAGCGTCGGTTCGACGCTTCGGTGGGTCCGGAGGGCGCACGCGCTCGCGAGTGGCTCAACGCGCGACGGTAAACTCGAGCGACTGCGAGCCGACCTGGAGGCGGTATGCGCCATTCGCGAGCGCCCCCAACAAGTGTGCGGTGGCGAACGGGCGATCGTCGCGCATCGTGCTGTCCGAGCACATGCGCCCGCACATTGGAGCTCGTCGACGAACAAGCGGCGTTCGCGTCCGAAGGCGGCGACGGGGGCTGTGGCGATCTGGGCCAGCGTCGCCGATCGGAGCGACGGACGCTCCACACCCCGCGATCGTGATCGCTGCTGCCAATGCGAACAAAGGAGCTGAAAAACTTCCGGAGCTTCGAGCGGCTGCTGCGGTGCATTGGCGTCCCGTGTTGCGAAGACGTTCGGCAGGATTCGCGCCAGACCGGAGCTAGGGCTTTCTCGAGTGAGTGCGGCTCGGAGCCGCGTGTTGCGTCGACTCGCGAGCCTCTGGGACGCGGGGGTCTTTCGAACGACATGCGAACGACCGTACGCGGACTTCGCTTCGTCGATGGCCGATTTGGACGGGCTCTGCTCGATCCGCGATGTTCTGCCAATGCGCCACGCGCGTTGATACACTCGTGCGCCGATGGTTCGCGAGTTGGTCACGGGCCGAATCGATCAAGCGACGTTCGCTGCGAGCCTCGATCCAGCCGAGCTGTCGCACGCCGTCCGAGTCTGGCAGGTGGCGCCGATCTGCGAGACCGACACTGCGGTGCTTCCGGTGCGGAACGGATGTGAAGCACGCGCGCGGGAGCTGGTGCTCGCGGCGCTCGAACGCGTGCCGGGGCCCGACGGTCGACCACCGCGCAACGCGATCGGGGTGCTCGAACCGGGCGGAAGTCGCCGTGGAATGCGCTTCGTGCAAGGCTCCCGCGCATCGTGGCCGACGGCGGAGCTGTATCTCGAGTTCATGCCTGCGGGCTCCGACATGGTGTACGCGCACTACGCGCTGGCGTATCGCGTTCTTGCCGACGCGGCGCCGCTGTTGATGGACGCTCGCTGGTACGCGGTGTTGTCGCAATGCGAAGACGTCGTCGATCGATGGGACATCGTCGACGGTGCGCTGCGCTTCGAGCGGCTTCTCACCGAAGAGGACCACGCGCGCATCGTGCTCGCGCAGCTCGAGCCGTCGCTCGCATAGAGCCAACACAGCTCGACTTTCGCACTTTTGTGGCGAGGTGGAGGCGGGTGCGAAGACCGCCGTCCACCGCGCGTTTCATGCAGCAATTCGAGCGGCGCAAACCAGGGCGCGGTGGATCACAGCGGGCAGGCGGTGGCGGTGAACGTGCCCATCAACGTGCCGTTCGACGGCATGCCGAACGTGATGTTGATCCGGCCGGTGATCTCGTCGGCCGTCGACCCGGTGATCTCGAGCGTGCCCGAGGCGCCGTCGAGCGTAGAGAGCCCCTCGGCCGCGAACGACGCGGTGAACACCCGGCCGGTCGTCGTCGAGGTGCACATGCCCTCGGGCACCAGGTTGTACGTGCCGACCGTCCGCGCGGAGACCCGCATCTGGATGTACGGCTGGCGTAGCTCGCCCGCGACCGGGTTCGCGCACACGACGGGGGCGCCCGAGGTGGCCAGGTAGATCCCCGACGCGCCGCCGCACGTGGTGCTCGGCTGGAACACCACGTCCACGGGCGTGGCCGCCGCGCCGCCGACGGTCCCGGTGATCGTGCCGGTCCCGCGCCGACGCCCGCCGTCGCCCGATGCGGCATCGCCGACCGCGCTGTCACCGGTCGCCACCGCGTCGGGCGTCGCCGCGACGTCCATCGCGCTCGCGGCGTCACCGCCGTCCGCCGGAGGGGTCCCGCCGCCGCAGCCCACCGCGCACGCTGCGGCCAGCACCACCAGCCGGGTCATGGTCTCGAACATCTGCATGCAAGCACCTCGTCGTAGGCCGTGAGTTGTCGCGCGCCGCCGGACGTTCACGTCCGCGAACCCGACCGTCGATGCGCGCGGCCATCACTGCGGGTTCACACACGCGTCTGCAGCGACGCGCGGCGCGAGCATACACACGAAGCGTGCCCGCGCGGTGTGATCGGTGTCCGACGCCGTTCCCCCGGCGCGTACCTCCGGCGGTGCGCGCGCCCGGCGACGCTCTCCCACGTCGAGTGGCGGATGCACCTCGTTCACGCCGCGCGACACCGTCGGGCAGACCGCGGTGTGCGAGCGCGAGCGCGCGCTACCAGCGCACGCGCAGCGGCGTGCGGACGCGCGTGGCCTCGACCTCGCCTTCGCGGTTGACCCGCTCGAGGATCTCGCCCCAGCATCAGACCGCGTTGCCGGCCGTGGCCGCGCACGCGCGACGCCCGGACGCCGCGAGGGGCACTGTTGTCGAGAAACGTCTTGTACACGACGTACGCGTCGCCGCCCTTGATCGCCTTCGACCGCGCGTCGTCCGAGCCGAAGAAGTACAGGACGAACCACGCGCCGGGCTCCTTCGCCTTCAACACGAGGCGCGCCGTCGGCATGTGGTCGAGGGGAGCGCACGCGCCGAGCACCTGTTGCGCAAACGCGTCGAGCGCGTCCGCCGTCGCTTCGTCTGGGTTCATCCGAGCACGAGCGCTAGCACGCGCTCGGCGCCCTGCGACGCACGAGCATCCCGCCGGTCGCGAGCGCCGAGCATGCTTGATTTTAGTCGACTATAACTTTATAGTCTGCAGCAACATGAAGCCTCCGTCCGCGAGCGAGCGCAACGCCGCGCTGCTCGCGCAGATCCCGCTGCGCGAACGAAAGCTCGCCCAAACCCGGCTCGCCCTGCTCGACGCGCTGCTCAGCGCGCTCGAAGCAGAGCCGCTCGCGGACATCCGCGCCAAGGACCTCGCCGCGCGCGTGGGCGTCTCGGAGGCGACGTTCTTCAATCACTTCTCGGGCAAGTCCGAGCTGCTGCTGTATTTCGTCCTGCACTGGAGCGTCGAGGTGGGCTTCGCCGCGCGGGTGTTCGACGAGGACGCGAGCGGCCTCGAGGCGATCGAGCGCGTGTTCGCGATCACCGCCGAGAGCGTCGCGAAGCACCCGCGCGTGCTGGTCGAAATCGTGGCGCAGCAAGCGGTCGTGGGCGCTCCACACGAAGCGCCCGCGCTCGCAGCGGCGGATCGACTGCTGCGCTGGCCGGGGATCGACGGCGTCGCGGACGTGCCCGCGCAGGGGCTCGACTCGATCGTCCCGCGGTGCCTGGCGCGGGCGGTCGCGCGCGGAGAGCTTCCGCCGCACGCCGACGTGAGCCTGCTGTTTCTCGCGGTCGCTTCGGTGTTTCTGGGCACGCCCGCGGCGCTCGGCCCAGCGCTGCGGCCGGACATCGGCGCGCTGTGGCAGGCGCAGCTCTCGCTGTTGTGGGCCGGGGCGCGCGCGGCGCCAGCGCCCGAGTCACCGTTGATTCACCAGACAAAACCCAGGCGATCGCGCGCTTCGAAGTAGCCGCGCTCCCCCCCCATAGGCGCCGAAAACTCCACGACACAAACAGCGACTTGGAGTTGCAAATCGAGCGACGAAACGACGGTTGACATCGAGCCGCGCGGCGGCCCC
>LNEO01000444.1 GCA_001465015.1 Deltaproteobacteria bacterium Ga0077539
CAGTTCGAGCGGCAGCGAGAACGCCTGCTGAGCTAGCTCGAGCCCATTCGCCCATCGGGTCTGCGAGGCACAATGCGCGGCAGCTCGCTGCCGCGCCGACGCTCGCGGATTCGTCGCGATGACGACGCAGCGGCGTGACGCGCTCGGCTGTGACACATTCGGGCAACGCGCCCATGAACAAGCAGCCGTGGCAGGATCGCTTCGCGAAGGCGCTCGAGCTGTTCTTCGCGCACCGCAACACGAGCGGGATGTCCGGCGAGGAGCGAGCGGGGTTCGAGCTCGCGGCGAGCGTGTTGGCCGCGGTCGCCGCCCTGTGGCTGTGGGCGCTCGCGACGATTCAGCTACGAGGAGGGCACTTCTGGCAGTGGGGCGCCGCGCTCGCGAGCGGTCTGTTCGCCGCGTTCTTCGGAGCGCGCGCAGCCCGCCTCGGCGTGCTGCTTCGGCGCCTTTCGTTGCGCAGCAAAGTGCTTTTCGCGTTGGGGTCGCGGCGCGTAGCGCTTCAGCCCGAAGCGCATCCCGAACTCGCAGCGGTCTACGGGCGGGCGCTCGGGGTCGTGATCGTCGCGCGGCTGCTCGCCGAGCTCGGCTGGGCGCTCGAGCGGCCCACGAGCGGCGCGTTCACGATCATGGCGTCGCTGGCGCTCGGAGGGGCGACGCTCGCGTTCAGCCTGCTCTGGCTCATTTGGATCACGTTGGAGTTTCGAACGTCGAGCGCGCGATTCACGTACGAGTGCGCGATCGCGGCCAGACCGACGCAGGACGGAGCGGTGACGCTCGTCTTGACGGGACCAGCGCTCGCGCGAGCCGCCGCGATCGTCCCGACGCTGATCGCCTCGTCGGGCCTACGGTTTTTGTGTGTGCACGGGGCGAAGCTGCTCGCGCGCAACGAAGCCGGTGACGAAGCGTACGAGCTCGAGGTTCGACTCTTGGATCCGCGTGATGTGCCGTGGACGACCTCGGGCAAAGAGCCCGCGTCCCTCGAGCTGGTGGTGGCGCCGTGGTTCAAAGCGACCTTCGCGCTCGGCCTCGAGTTCGACGCGTTTCGACCGAAGTTACCGCGATAGAGCGACTCCGCCTTCCGTTGGCTACACGCAACACAAGATTCTCGGGAAAGTTCCCAGGAGATTGCTCGTGGCGTGTAGTCCTTCCAACGGGGCGTCGCGATAGACGAAGGTGGCTCGGCGCAGCGACGCCCTCGAGGCCGCGCTTCGTCGCACGCTCGTTCGCAGCACCGACGAAACGACGCTCGAACCCGCGGACCTCCCCCTCGCGAACCTCGCCGAAGTACTCGATCTCGGCCTGCGCTCGATTCAGCGCGCGCCCGTCACACAGCTCCTCGCAGCGCTGCGCCCGCGCCGCGCGGGGCTTCGATGATCGAGCGCAGGCGATTCGCGCTCAAGGTGCGCTCGCGTCGGCTCGCTCGACGATCGCGTCGAGGGGCTCTCGGTACGCGCGAATCAAGAGCGTGATGGTGGTCGTGACGACCAAGAGCTCGACGATCGCGACGATGGCGTTCGCGCTCGCAGGGCTCGCGATGGAGAGGGCGGCGGCGACTCCGGCGGCGATTCCACAGGCAGCCATGGGCCACCCGAACAGGCTCGCGCCCGCGACGAGCGGCCCGACGAGCGCCGCGAGCGTAAATGGCGCCGCTTGCTCGGACGAGCGATGCTGCGAGGCCGCGAGCACGTCGGCGATGGTCCCTGCTGAGACGATCGCGAACACGACGAGCGTGGCCGAGCGCCCGTAGCGATTGGCGAGCAGGCGTTTGCGTCCGACGAGGATGGCCAGGACCATCGTCGCGAGCACGACGAGGTCGATCTCGGCCACGATGGATCGCTGGCCGCCGCTGCGCATCTGCGGTCCTCCCACCCACGAGACCATCATCGGAACGAGAAACACCGCCAGCGTCAGCGCTCCGAGCGCGACGCTCGCGAGGCGCGGGTCGCGCTCACGACGCTCGGCGCGCGCGGCGTGCTCGAGCGCTGCGGACTCGTGGCGTTCAGCGCGCAGGGCGAGCACCCGAGGCGCGAGCGTCGGATCGGGCGGAGACACTTCGTTCGCCGCGGCCTCCGCTGCGTCTGGGTCTTTGCGCGCGATCTCGATCTCGAACGACGCGAGCGCGATCGCGCGCTTCAACGCTTCGAGCGCGGGATGGGCGCCGATCTCTTCGTGCGCGTCTTCGATCACGAGCCGCGCTTTGCTGACGAGCGCGGCGAGCTCGCTTCGCTTGACCGCCGCGGCGGGCGGCGCGCGCTCGGCGGTCGCGCCGAGCTCAGCGAGCTTCGCTTCGACGCGACGGGCTCGGGCGAGGGCGCTCCTTTGTCGCAGAAACCCTCGGAGCTCGTCACGAAACTGCCCCGCGTCCTGCGGTCGATCGTCGGGCGAGCGCGCGGTGCCTCGATTGCAGAGCGCGGCGAGCTCTGGCTCGATCGACGCGTCGTACTCGAACGGCGCGCACTCCGCAGCGTGCTCGAGCGCTTCGCGCACGGTCGAGCCCGCGTGCCTCGGCGCGCCCGTGAGGACCGCGTGCAGCGTCGCGGCGAGCAAGAACACGTCGGTGCGCGCGTCGATCATCGCCGGGTCGGCAGAGAGCATTTCGGGCGCGATGTACGCGGGCGTTCCGACGACGAAGCGCGGACCGTCTGGGGCGACGTTGGCCTTGTCGAGCGCGACGCCCCAGTCGAGCAGGTAGACCTCTCCGTGGCGGCCGACCATGACGTTCTCGGGTTTGACGTCGCGGTGAAAGACCCCTTGTTCGTGCGCGAACTCGAGCGCGTCGGCGACGCGGCACAGGACCTCGATCGTCGCGGTGAGCCGATCGCTGTACCTCGCCTCGAGCGAGCGCCACGCGTCGTGATCGCGGCGCTTGGCGAGGACGTCCAGCGACACGCCGTCGATGCGCTTCATCACCAGCAGCGCGCGCCCTTGCTGATCCACGCCGAGCGCGTGCACTGGAACGACGTTGGGATGCTCGAGCGCCCCTGCGGTCCTCGCCTCGGTGATGAGCGCGTCGATCGCGACCAGGTCTGGCGCCTTCAATCGCTTGATCGCGACCTGTCTTCGCAGCGATCGCTGCGTCGCGAGGAGCACCTCACCCATGCCTCCTTCGCCGAGCCTTGCTTCGATCTCGTACTCGCTGCTCGCGAAGCCGCTCTCGCTGGTCACGACCGTCGGCAGCGAAGGGTGCGCGGTTGCACCATCGAGGGGCGGCAGCGAAGGGTGCGCCGTTCGTTCCTCGAGGGTCGGCAGCAGCTCTTCGGGCCTCAACGTGCGCTCGGCGTTGCTGCCGCGCGGAAGCAGCGAGGCGGTGTCGACGAGCGAACTCGATGACTCTACGTCCATGGGTTCTCTCAACGTGTGACGACGCGCTGGCGACTCCGTGGCGGCGGCTCGGTCATTTCGCTGCCTCGCCTGCGGACAAACTTGTGTTTGCGCAGCGCGGCCGTCGCCCTCATCGGGACGAGCGAGCGGTCGCGACGCCCACAATGCTGCGTCATTCAGCGCGTTCGGCCGCGTCCTTCGCGAAAACCGAGCGCTCGATGCGCGCTACCCTCCGCGTCGCGCGGGATCCGCCACAACCTTTCGCGGGGGGCGCCGCGAAGCGAGCGACAGCGGAGCCGGGGCCCGAGCGCGCGAGCCGTGGTACAGACCGAGGCGTGAAGCGCTATCGTGACTCGCTCGCCGCTCTCGCAGCGTGCGCTGTCCTGTCGCCGCGCGACGCGACGGCGAACGGTCGCTTTCCGACAGCGCAGTTCTTCGCGCTCGGCGAAGGCGCAGCGCGCGATCGAGTCGCGATCACTGCGACGTTCGGGTTGATCGTCTCGCTCGACGGCGGCGAACAGTGGCGCTGGATCTGCGAGGACGCGATCGGATTTTCGGGCGAGTTCGACCCTGTCACTGCGATCACCGACAGCGGCGCGCTGGTGGTGACGCGCCCCGCTGGCGCGGCCATCGCGCGCGGCGACTGGTGCGATTTTGCGTCGATTCCCCTCGCGCAGACGGACCCCAGCATCGACGTGACCGCCCGCGGCGCGCGCGTCGCAATCTCGCAGCAGCTCGCGACCGGAGGAGCGCAGCTCCTGCTCAGCGACGACGACGGAGCGAGCTTTCGTCTCGCGTGGACGTCTTCCAACTACTTTGTCCATACCATTGATTATTCACCCATAAATTCATTGAGGCTTTACGCGACTGCGCAGAGCCGCCTCGGTCAGCCTTGGATTCTGCGCAGTGAGAACGGCGGCGACGCGTTTGATCCGACGACGACGGCGCCGCTCGCAATGACGGAGGCGACGTTTATCGCCGCGGTCGACTCCGTCGACGATCGAAGAGTGCTGCTTCGAGCGTTCGCGACGGACGGGACGAGTGTGCTCTCGCGCTCGGACGACGGCGGCGAAACGACGCGTCCCCTCGCGGCGAGCGCCGGCCCGATGGTGGGAGCTGCGGCGACAGAAGGGTTCGATACGATCTGGGCGGCTTCCGCGGAAGACGGCGCGCGGCTGCGACGCAGCGACGACGGCGGTCGGTCGTTTCGAGCGCTGGCGACCACGATCCGGGCGCGATCGCTGCGCTATCGGCGGGGCGTTCTGTTCGCGACCGCGGCCGAGCAGCAGGCCGGCTACTCGTTCGGGTGTTCGCAAGACGGCGGCGAGAGCTTTCGACGACTGCTGGCGGTCGACGACCTGCGCGGTCCCGAGTTGTGCCGCGAAGGGAGCACCGTGCGAACGCGGTGCGCCGCCCAGTGGCCTGCGGTGCGGGCGCAGCTGCTCGCGATCGCTCGACCACCCGCGCCGCCCCGCGGTCGATGCGCTGAAGGCGTGTGGGACGCAGCGACGAACGACGCGGCGCAGGACGGAGGCGCTGACGCCACGATCGACAGCGCGCAGGACGTCGCGATCACCACGAGCGACGCGAGCGAGCGAGACGCAACGGCGATCGACGATCGCCCGACGGTGACGGACGTCCGTGAGGTCTCGACTGACGATCGAACGCCACCTCTGCGAGCGACGGGAGGCTGCCAGTGTTCGACGCAGTCGCAGGGCGCAGGGCGCGGCGACGCGACCCGCGCCGCGTGGCTGTTAGGGATAGGGTTGTCTGGTGTCCGTTGGCTGCGCGGCAGCTCTGGAAGGAGCCAGCGAACGACGTAGCAACCACGCGCGATCGAGGGCGCGCCGCGGGAGGCTTCTTCACCCGTGCGCGCGGTCCATGATCCGTTGGACGAAACTCGACTAAGCTGTGATGCATTCGTCGCGATAGGACGGAGAGAAAGGACACACGAAGGAGATGCCAAGACTACGCACTCGAACCCGATGCAACGCGGTGCTTCTCGTCGCGCTCGCCGCGGGCTTCGCGGCCGTTCATCGGTCCACCGAAGCGCAAGCGCAGCCTCGCATCCTCGTGTACGGGCCTGGCGTCACGACGGTGCCGGCCGCAGGGAGCGTCACCGATCCGCGGGTGTACTTCCCCGCAGGAACGACCGTGACGATCGCGCCTGCCGCGATGTGGAACTCGCTCACCGCGGGGGACTTCGGGACGTTCGACGCCATCTGGGTCGACGCCGACGTCTGTTCGACCAGCGGGATCAACCTCGCGACGCTCCGTGATACGCAAGCAGCGTGGGGCCCTGCGGTGCGCGGACGTATCGTGTTGCTCTCGTCGGACCCGATGCTCCACGCGAGCAGCGGGAGCCCCGCGGGACTCGGCGCGCGCGCGATCCAGCGCAACAGCGCCGCGTGGATCACAGGGACGGGCCGCACAGCTTCCGGCGGCGCGACCGGGATGTACTTGCAATACGGCTGTCGCAACGCGGGCGGGACGACCGAGGTCCCCGTCAACGCGTTCGAGCCGACGTTTGGTGCGCCGTTCGTCATCAACCGCACACGCAACGACGAGGTCGCGTCCCTCACTGCGGCGGGATCGACGCATCCTGTGCTCGCTGGCATCACGGCGTCCGGCGGCATGCAGAACCTCATGTGGGCGTCGTTTTGCCACGGAACGATCACCGCGATTCCCGCAGGTTGGTCGTCGCTGACGACCTGCGCAAACGCGCCTGCGGGCGAGCTTGGCGCGCTCGCCGTTCGCGGCCGCGCGTGTCGCGCGCCCACCATCAGCGGATCGACCATCAACGAAGGGTCGACCGGGATGCTGATGGCTACGACCGCTGAGACTGGCGCGGTGATCACCTGGGATCTCGACAACAACGGCACCTTCGAGACGACCGGCGCGTCCGTGGCCTTCAACGCGAGCGCGATCGACGGCCCAGCGACGCGCACCGTCGGCGTTCGCCTCTCGGCGATGAGCTGCGACGCCGTGAGCACGAGCACGACGACGGTGACGATCGCCAACGTCGCGCCCACGTTTTCAAGCATGCCGCCGACCACAGCGAGCGTCGGGACGGCGTACCGCTACGCTCCGACCGCGACGGATCCCGCGGGCGCGGCGGATCCGCTGGTGTTTTCGATGACGACAGCGCCGCCGGGCGCGACGCTCATGGGCGGCGCGATCTCGTGGACGCCGACGCCCGCGCAGATGGGGCAGATGTTTTCGTTCTCCGTCACCGTCCGTGACGGCGACGGCGGAGCCACGACGCAGACGTGGACCGTGACTGTCGGGCGCGTCGACAGCGATGGCGACGGCGTGGTCGACCTCGACGACGCTGACGACGACAACGACGGCGTCCCGGACGTCGCCGAGGGAAGCGGGCGCGACCCCTCGCGCGACGCGGACATGGACGGCGTCTTCGACTATCTGGACGCTGATTTTGCAGGCTTCGTCGACAGCAACGCGGACGGCGTCGACGATCGCGTGGACCTGGACCTCGACGGAACGCCGAATCACCTCGACCTCGACGCCGACGGCGACGGCGTCTTCGACGTCAACGAGAACGGCAACGCGATGCTCGACGCCAACCGCGACGGGCGGCTCGACATGGCGATGGACGGCGACGGCGACGGCCTCTTGTCAACAGTCGACTCGAACGACGGTGATCGCACGGTGATCACCACGCGAACGCCAGCGGTCGACACGGACATGGACATGCGCATCGACGCGCTCGACACCGACGACGACAACGACGGGGTTTCGACGCGCGTCGAAGTGGGCGCTGGCGGGCAGTTCATGGCGCGAAACAGCGACGCCGCTGCGGCGCCTGGCGTGACGAGCGACATGTTGCCGGACTACCTCGACGCCGACGACGACGGCGACGGCTTGCCGACCACGGACGAGCTCGGTCCTGGCGGCGCAGCGATGCCGCGCAACAGCGACGCGATGGTGGCCATGGGCGAAGGAACGAGCGACATGTTGCCCGACTACCTCGACGCCGATGACGACGGCGACGCGATTCCCACGAGCGTCGAGCGCATGGCTGCTGGGATGATGGCGGACATGGACATGGACATGGCGCCGGCGTGGCTCGATCGCGACAGCGACGGCGACGGGGCGGTCGACGTCGTCGAGGCGGGCGCGGCGCCGGCGACGCCTGTGGACAGCGACAGCGACGGTGCTCGCGACTTCTTGGATCTCGACAGCGACAACGACTGCGTGCCCGACAGCGACCCTCGCGAAGCCGGCGCGGCGCGCACCAACGCAGCGGCTCCCGCGATGAACACAAACAGCAACTGCGCGATGCCGACGCCGATTTGCAACGCGATGACGGGCTTGTGCGTCGCCGATCGCGACGACGACATGGACGGTATTCCCAACATGGACGAGACGCGCATCGGAACCAACCCGATGAACGCCGACAGCGACATGGACGGCGTGCCCGATGGGCGCGAGGTCGGGCCGGGCCCGATGTTCATGACTCGCGACACGGACATGGACGGAACGATCGACGCGCTCGACAACGACGACGACGGCGACGGAGTGCCGACGCGCGACGAGCTCGGCGCCGACCTGATGAACCCGCGCAACACCGACGGCATGGTCCCGATGGGCATGGGGACGAGCGACATGTTGCCGGACTACCTCGACGCCGACGACGACGGCGACGGTATCCCCACTCGCGTCGAGCGCATGGCCGAGGGCATGCGCGAGGTCGACAGCGACAACGTTCCGGCGCACCTCGATCTCGACAGCGACGGCGACGGAGCGCCGGACTCGGTCGAAGCCGGCGCAACCCCTGCGATGCCCGCGAACAGTGACGGGATGCTCACCGGCGATCTGCCGGACTTTCTCGACGCCGACAGCGACAACGACTGCGCGCTCGACAGCGATCCACGCGAAGCCGGGGCCGCGCGGGTCGATCCGACGATGCCGAGCGCGAGCGGCGACGGCAATTGCATGGACCCCACGCCGGTTTGTGATCGGTCTGTAGGGCGCTGCGTCGCGAGGAGCGACGCCGGTGTCGACGCGAGCACAGACAGCGGCGCGGACAGCGGAGTCGACGGCGGCGTCATGGACAGCGGAGCTGCGCGGGTCCCGACGGTTTCGGGCGATGGCGCCTGCGCGTGCCGAGCGCCCGCCGCGGGTGGCCCGGGCGATCGAGCGGCGAGCGCGCTCGCGACGCTCGTGGGTGTCGTGCTCGTGTACGGCGCGCGACGACGCAAGCGCGCGTAGCCACGAGCTCCGGACGAACCCGCTCTACCGTCGTACCGTCGCCCAAGCGCGCGGCTGCTCTCGAGAGGCTGCAGTGTCAGGTACGGTCCGGTGCAGAACCGCTCGATCGCCGAGCGGCCCGAGTCGGCGTTCGGCGCCGCCGCTCTCGCATGACCGCCGACGGTCGCGCGTGGCCAACAACACGTTCGTCCAGCGCTTCGCCAACAACGACGGCGGATGCCGAAAGCTTCCGATCGTCAACGGTCACGCCAACGGCGATCGCACCGCAATCCCTGTGTGGGACGGCCGTGATCAGTGCAGCATCGACCGCAACCTCGCCTACTGCGCACCTTCGCCATCTGCGCAGAGCGCCTCGAACCGCTGCAGTGGGCCGCCATCAACGCCGGCTTCGCGGCGGCCCTCGACCTGCCCGCGAGCGGCGTAAACAACCCCGCCGTCGAGTGCAGCGCGATGAGCGCCGCGTTTCGCATCGTGCTCGCGCCGATCATGATCGAAGGCGAGTTTTCTCCGCCGCCGGTCGTCGACCCCTGCGCGCCAGACTCCGGAGTCAGACCGGACGTCACCACCCGCGGCTGACTTCGCCTCGCTGACGCAACCCGTGACCGCGCACAGCGCTCTGGTCCCTCGTCGTCGCGACGCGTACGCCTCCGCCCAGGGAGCGTCGAGCGTGTCGAAGAGATCCTTCTGTTCGTCGGTGGTTGACGGAGGCTCCGCCGTGCCACTACACGAGATGCCATGGCCGGTGGTGGTGAAGGAAATGGGTGGGTGAAGAAGCTCGTCGTCGGCGGCGCTCTCGTGGCCGCGGCGACAGTGGCGCATCGAGTGCTGGGCCGCTCCGCGATGCCGGGGTGGCTCCACGCAGCGTTGCTCGGCGTTGGCGGGCTCTCGGTGGTCTTCGGCAGCTGCGAGGCGATGATCAAGAGCGTCGAGGGGCTGGGTCGTCGCCTGGGGTGGAACCCGTTCGTCGCGGGCACCATGGCTGGGCTCGCGTCGAACATCCCCGAGATCGTCATGCTGGGCTTCGTGCTGGCCGCGGCCCCGCGGGTGGGCTTCATCGTGACTTGCCTGACGCTCCACGTCGGGGCGCTGGTGCTGGGGATCTACTCGGGGTTTCTCCCGCGGGACGAGACGGGGCACGCGCGCCTTCCCGAGGCGCTCGTCAAGATCACGACGGACCTGTTCGCCGCGGCGGCGGGGGTGTTTCTCGGCGCAGGGCTCGTGATGATCATGCTTCGGACCTTTCGCGCAGGGGACCACGCGGGCGAGGGGCTCGGCGTGCTCGACCTCGTGGTGATCGGCGTGGCCCTGCTCTCGGTCCAGGTGGTCGCGATGATCGAGCTGGTGCGGCGGTTCAGCGGCGCAAAGAAGCCCGACGACGAGCGCGGCGCGGACGAGCCGGGCGTCGCGACCAAGGACGAGCCGCAGGAGCCTCCGCCGAGCTGGCGAGCGATCGCGGGCTACGGCGCGGTCGGCATCGCGGCCTCGGTCATCGGCGGGCACGCGGTGGGCGACTTCGCGGACGCGCTGGTCGCAGGGCTCGCGGCGCGACGTTATCCAGAGATGGTAGGCGCGCTGCTGCTCAGCATCTTCGCTTCGGCCGGCGCCTTCGCGATGATCGTCACGTCGCACCGGCGCAAGATGTACGACGTGGCGCTCGCGTCGGCCGCGGGGCAGGTCAGCCAGGTGCCCTTCGTGGTGCTGCCGCTGGCGATGATCCTGCTCGCGGTGTTCGCGGTGACACGCGTGATTCCCACGGCGCCGAGCGGGGCGGTCCTGCCGATCGACCTGGAGACGACCAGCGTGGTCGTGCTCGCGTTTCCTCCGATGCTGATGCTGTGGAAGGCGATTCAAGACGACGGCAAGGTCAGCTGGGTCGAGACCGCGGCGATGGTGTGCGTGTTCGGCATCGTGGTCTTTCTCCTCGCCGTGCACGGGTGATGCGGATCGCGGTTCGACCCGCGCGCAGAGCCTCTCCGCAGCGATCGCACGAGGCGGCTGTCTCGACGGTGACGATCGAAGACGAGCCCAACGTGTCACGGTTCACGGTCTGGAGAGGATTGCGGACACGACTCGACACCCCTGCGGACGACAGTCCTCAGCAGGGAACCGGATTTGGGCGCGACAGCCCTGGTATTCGTGAGGGAACAACGCGTACGCTCGCTCGCCT
>LNEO01000445.1 GCA_001465015.1 Deltaproteobacteria bacterium Ga0077539
CCCACCCGCGCTGCCGCGCGCCCCGCCCCCGCCTGGAACGGCAGGGGCGGCGGCTTCGCATTGCGAAATCGTAGGATTCAACCAAGCAAGTTGATTGTGTGGCCATTGCTCTGCAATGGCTGCACTTCGCTCGATTGGTGTGCGTCGATGATCGACTGAGCACTGCTTCGCCCTTGCAGAGCAAGGGCCATCACGATACACGCATGCTGGCTTCGCCAGCATTTTCCCAATGCGAAGCCGCCGCCCCTGCCGTTCCAGGCGGGGGCGGGGCGCGCGGCAGCGCGGGTGGGGGCTGCGTAGCAGCTCTGTGCACAACGTCGTTCTGCTCACGGGGCGTCGCTGCGGCGCGGCGCTACCCGCACGGAGCCATCGGCACCGCTTGCGAGTCGATCGCCACGCGAACGGGCGTCGCGTTCGGGCTCGGCACGGTGATGCCCGTGACGGTCTTGGAGCCCAGCGTGACCACCACCGGCGCTCGCCCGGCGCCGCAGTTGACGCGGCCCAGCAGCCGCGCCGTCAGCGTGTACGCGCCGTCCGGGAGCTGCACGGTGACCGCGCGGGTGTCCGTCGTTCCGATCGGTGAAATCCGGCGCTGAGGCCGCGAGGGCATCCCCGTCGTCGGCACGAAGCTCAGATCGAGCTCGACGCCGCCCACGCCCGTCCCGCGGTTGAACGCCGCAGAGAGCCCAGAGAGCTCGAGGTTCAACTGCGGAAGCGTCGCCGGGTCCGCGCAGGCCCCCAGCGCGAGCGTCGCAGTGATCACAGACGCTCTCGAGAACCGCCGCGCGATCACAGCGCGCCTCCCAGCGAGAGCCCTGCGCCGCCGTGCAGCAACATCGGCACCGCGCTCACGCGCACGCGCTCGCGCACCACCGTCGTGCTGCGCCCGAAGATCCCGATGAGCGCGCCCGTCACGATCAGCGCGCCGCCCGTCGCGTAGGAGACGATCGACAGCGTGTTGAACAGCGCCGCGTCGTCCATGTGCCCCTGCCACTGACCCACGACGTCGCTCGCGTTGCCGCCGAGCTGCTGCGCGCGGTTCAAGCTGCTCTGCGAGAGCACGCCCAGCGTGACGCCTCCGCCGATCCCCGCGAGCCCCGCCGCGCCCAACACAAACGCCCCCGCAGGAACGCCCCCGCGCACCTCGCGCGTCTCTTCGCGCCACTGCTCGCGCGGCGGCGGCGTGCCCTCGCCGCCAATCCCCACGCCCGGCGGACGAATCCCGATCCCGCCCTGGGTGTCCGAGCCCTGCGCGCCGTTGCCCGTCGTCCCGCCGGCGTTGCTCGTGCCGGTCACCGTCCGTTGGTTGACTCCCTGCGCGGTTGCTCCCGAACCCGGCGGCCCGAACGCGAGCCTGCGGAGCTGTGCCCCGTCGGTCACCGGGCTCTCTCCTGCGATCGTCGCGCTCACGACGTCGACTGCGATCACGCGGTCTTCCGCGGCGATCAAACCGAACACGCGCTGCGCGTTGATCGCTGCGCCGAGCCTGGCGAGATCCGCGACCCAGCGATCGCGGCCCGCTTCGAGCGTCGCGTACCGAAGCGTCGGCGCGTCCATGAGGTCCAGCGCGTTGTCGAGCTGCGCGTCGATCACGAACGTCGAGACCGTCCCGGGCGCGACGTTGACCGGATGCACCAGCGACGTTCGCCCGCCGCAGCGAACGCTGACGCGATGGTGCGTGCCGGGCGCGAGGTTCGAAAACTGCGCCGGCGTGTTTCCGACGGCGCGACCGTCGCGAAACACCTCGCACCCCGAGGGGTTGCTCTGCACGATGAGCCCCGCGGTCGCCACCTGCGTGATCTGCGCGGCAAACGCCTGGCGCACCGCAGAGCTCGCCGCGCGCGCCGAGAGCACCCGCTGCGGGTCCACCGTGGCGAGCCTTCGGATCGCGTCGTCCGCGCGGGTCGGAGAGCTTTGAATCGTGGTGTTCGCGATGAACAGAAGCGCCCTCGCGAGCTGCTCGCGCGCCTCGGGAAAGGTCACCAGGATGTCCGCCTGCGCCTCGAGCTCGGTCGCCACCCGCTCGAGCGCGTCGAGCGCGGCGTTCATCGCGGCCGTGTCGTTCGCGGCCGCCGCGTTGTTGTACGCCGAGCGCGCGGCGTCGATGCGCGCGCCCGCGTCGGTCATCGTGTTGGTGCTCGGCGGCCGAGCGCCGTAGCGCTCTCTCAGCAGCTGCGCGAGCGCCGGGCCCACCTGGGCGTTGCTCGCGAGCGCCGCAGACACCCGAGCCAACCGCGGCGCCGCGTCGCTCGCGGGCGTCGTCGCCGTCGCCAAAACGATCACGGGAACAGGTCCGTCCGCCCACCCTCGCCCCGCCGCCGCGAGCGTTGCGCACGCAACCGCCGCCGCAGCCACCGTTCGAATCCGCACTGTTCGAAGCATCACTATAGTTTTTCCGCTTTGGCGCGCAGTATAGTTCAAGGTCGTGACCTTCGGGCAGGGCGAGCGCTGGGGCAACTATCTGCTCGAAGAGCGCATCGCGGCCGGCGGCATGGCCGAGGTCTTTCGCGCCAGACGCATCGGAGCCGTCGGGTTTACCAAGGTCGTGTGCATCAAGCGAATGCACCGGCACCTCAGCGAAGACGCGGAGTTCATCGGGCTCTTTCTCGACGAAGGACGCACCGGCGCCAAGATCCGCCACCGCAACGTCGTCGCCGTCGACGACCTCGGGGAGCACAACGGCCAGTACTTCATCGCGATGGAGTACATCCACGGGATCGACCTGTCGCAGCTCGAGGCGCGGCTCGAGGCGTCGCGTGAGCTCCTTCACCCCTCGGCGGCAGTGTTCGTCGCGATGGAGGTGCTCTCGGCCCTCGGAGCCGCGCACCGGGCGATCGACCCCGACGACGGCGTCGCGCTGCACGTCGTTCACCGCGACGTAGCCCCGCACAACATCCTGGTGTCGTACTCGGGCGAGGTGAAGCTCGGTGATTTCGGCATCGCGCGCGCCGCCCGCCGCGCGCAGGTCACCTCGGGCAACGTCGTGCGCGGCCGCTTCGGCTACATGCCCCTCGAGCAGCTCTCGGGCAACGCGATCGACAGCCGCGCGGACCTCTTCGCGCTCGGCGTCGTCCTCTACGAGATGCTCGCGGGACAGCGCCCCTTCCTCGGCGCCGTGCGCGAAGTGACCGTCGAGTCCATCGTCGCCGCGCAGGTGATCGACCAAAAGCGCCCCATCGCAGAGCTTCGTTCGGGCCTGTCCGAAGAGCTCTGCCTCGTCGTCGACACGCTGCTCGCCAAAGACCCCGACGAGCGCTTCTCGAGCGCCGAAGCGGCCCTCGCCGTGCTCGAGCGCGCCCGCGAGCGAGCGGGCGGCGCGCAGTCCCTCGCCGCGCTCATGGCGCGGCTGTACCCGACGCAGTCGAGCGTCGCGGCTTCGGCGATCCCTGCGGTGTCTTTGCCGAGCGCGGCGTCCGACCCGAAGGCCAGCGCCGCCCACGAGCCCACCCGCACCAGCGCCGCGCCCCTCGCCCCCACTCCGACCAGCGACGCGAGTCAACGTCGCGGCGCGGTGCTCCAGGTCGTCGGAGACGCGAGCGATCCCCTCGCCAGACCGTTCGACACCGACCCGCGAACAACCCCCCCGACGACGGTCCCCACCAGCACCGAGCCGCGCGCCGACGCCCGCCCGCGCGGCGTTCGCTGGCCCGTGCTCATGCTCGCCGGATCGCTCTCGGTCGCGAGCCTCACCGGCTTCGGCGTGGTCGCCTACACGCGAAAGCCCGCCGCGCCGAACCTGCAACCCACGATCGACCGCGCCCCCGACGCGCGCGCAGACGAAGCCGACGCCCTCGTGACGAGCGCGGGACCGACCAGCTCCGACGGCGCCGTCGCCACCGTCGAGCAGGACGCGAGCGCCGCGATCAGCGCGAACAACGGCCGTCCGATCCGCACGAATACAATCCCACGAAATCAAACCGACCCTCCGGCGACGGGGGACTCGGGGCTGCGCGCGCGCACAACGACGATCGACGCCGGCGCAGCGGGCCAGGGCACGAGCACGAGCGCCGCGCAGCCGAGCGGACGCGCGGTGATCCGCGTGGTGGTGACGCCGTTCGGTCAGGTCTCGATCGACAACGGGCCGCTGTCCGAAGAGTTCAACGGCTCGCGGGACTTCAACGTGAGCGCCGGGACGCACAGGGTGCGAGTCACCGGTCCGATCGAAGAGACGCAGACTCTGTCCCTGGGCCCCGGCGAGACGCGGACCCTGCGTTTTCACGGCGAGTAGATCACTCGTCGCGGACGCTCTTGCGCAGGGCCCACGCGAGCGCGAGGCCCGCGAAGAAGCCCCCCAGATGCGCGGCGTTCGCAGCGGTGCGCCCGATCGCGACGTTGCGAAACGCCGTGTACGTAGCGACCGCTTGCACGATGAACCAGCCGAGGATCGGCATGTACGCGGGCAGCCGGTCGACCTTCACGAGGTTGAGCACGGCGATCGGCTCCTTGGGGTAGAACACGAGCCTCGCCGCGAGGACGCCAGCGATCGCGGCGGACGCTCCCACCATCGGAACGTTCGCCGCCGGCGTCGTGGCCCACTGCGCGATCGCTCCGACGAAGCCCGCCGAGAGATAGAGCGCGATGAACCGCGCAGGGCCGAGAGCGGCTTCGACGCGATCGCCGAACACCCAGAGGTACAGCATGTTGACCGCGAGGTGCGCGATCGACGTGTGGAGCCACAGCGACGAAACCGCTCGCGCCCACGGCCCGAAGGTCTCGGCGCCCGAGTCGAGCAGCGCTGGGACGAAGGCCATCGATTCGAGCCACTCGCGCTGCGTAAACGGGTCGCGCGTGCGATGAAAGGCGAACGCGACGGTGCACGCGAGCAAGATGCTCCAGGTCACCCAGGGGGTCTTGTGAGACGGGTTCGGCTCCCAGAGAGGGATCATCGCGGCGCGAAGCGTTGAACCATTGGATCGGGCCGATCATTCCTCGCGCGCGAGCAGCGCGACGACCGCCGAGGCGAGCTGCTCGTACTGCGCTGCGTGGTTGTACCACTGCGCAGCGACGCGCAAGCACCGCCGCCGTTCGGGCCCGAAGTTGAACACGGGCACCTCGATGCGGTGCTCTTCGAACAGCCGCTCGTGCAAGGGATCGAACGGCAGCGCGCTGCTCTTGGGCGCCTCGCTGCGCGCTGGAGGGAGCAGCACGGTCGCGAGCGAGCCCAGCATCGAGGTCGGCGCCGCGGGCGCGACGCCCAGCGCGTCACACAGGATCTGCCTGGCTTTTACCACGAGCTGATGATTATGTGTGCGCACTTCATCGAGCCCGCCAGGCGCGAGGGACTCCATGAAGTCGATCGCGCGCGGGATCGCGAGGATCGCGGTGGGATCGAACGTTCCGCACCAGTCGAACTCGAGCCAGAAGCGCGAGCGCGAGGCGCGCGGGTCGTTGGCGCCGTGCGAGATCACCACGGGGCGAAGCGTCGATTGCAGGTCCCTTCGCGCGTGGAGGATCGCCGCTCCCTTGGGAGCGCAGAGCCATTTGTGCGCGTTGCCGGTGTAGTACCCGGCCCCGAGCGCGTCGAGGTCGAGCTCGAGCATCCCGGGCGCGTGCGCGCCGTCGACGAGGGTCTCGACCCCCTTTTCGCGCAGGGCACGGACGATCTTTCGCACGGGAAAGACCAGCCCCGTCGGCGACGTGACGTGGTCGATCAGCGCGAGCTTCGTCCGTCCGTTGACCGCTGCGAGCACGCGCTCGAGCACCGTCTCTTCGTCGGCGATCGGAAAGGGCACATCCGCGACGACCACCCGCGCGCCCGCGCGGTGGGCGACGAACTCCAGCGCGTTTTTGCAGGCGTTGTACGCGTGGCTCGTGGTGACGAGCTCGTCTCCAGGCGCGAGCGAGAGCGAGCGCAAGACCGCGTTGACGCCCTCGGTCGCGTTGCGCACGAACACGAGGTCCTCGGGCCTCGCTCCGACGAGCTTCGCCGTTCGCTCGCGGGCGTGATCGAGCTTGCCCTCGAGCGATCGCGCGAGAAAGTGCACGGGCTCTCGCTCGATCTCTGCTTGCAGGGCGCGCTGATGCTCGATCACGACGCGCGGGCACGCGCCGAAGGACCCGTGGTTGAGAAACGTGACGCTCGGGTCCAGCGTCCATAGCGCGGCGCGCGACGCCGGCGTGTCCGAGCGGGCGCTCATGGAAAGCAAGAAGGACGACCGGGATTCATCAGCGCAAACGTGCTCATGCTGAGCACCTTCATCGCGAGCGGGCCGTCCGGCGCGGCCTCGAAGAGCGCCGAGCTCCCGGCGAGCGCGAGGAAGCTCTGGCGCAAATCGAAGGACTCGCCGCCATCGGCGCAGGTCGTCCGCGAGTTGCTCGAGTCCACTTGTCCCAGCGCGGTCACGCGCCCGGCGAGCCACCCGGCGCCGAGCTCGATCCTTCGCATCCTCGTCGCGCACCCGCTTCGCTGCACGCTCTTGAGCGTGTCCATGAGCGCGATCAGCACGTACGCCTGGCGATTGGTGTCGAATTGACCGGTCTCGTCGGTGAACGCGCCCGTGCTGTCCTGGAGCTGCAGCACGCGGTCGACCATTTCGACGCCGGCGCTCACCGCGGTGCTGTCTCCCGCGAGCGCTCCGCAAGAGCCGAGCAGACGCGCCGCACCCGCGAGCCAGCGAGGGTCGTTCTGTCGGTCGATCAAGAACTGCTGAACATGCACGGTCGTCCCGTCGAGCACCGGCACGACGTCCACGGCCGCGCCGGCCACCAATTGGGGAACAGCCGGGTCCGAAGTGACCGTCCGCAGCGCCACCGCGCCTGCGCAAGACTCGCCGAGGCCGTCGATCGCGATGAAGTTCTCCGAGCCCCCGACCGATGGCCCCAGCGGCGGGACGAGCGTGGCCTCGCGAGCCAGCGTCTCGAGCCGCGCCGTGAGGACCGGAGCGATCTCTCGGCTCGCGAGCGCGTTGTTCGCCGCCGCAGCGAGCCGCGCGTACACGCCGGGAGACACGCCGAGCCCGAGCGCGCCGGGCATCATGATGGGCGCGCCGCCGGGCGTTCCCGCGATGACGACGGGATCGATCTCCGACGCAAAGCGCATGACCATCGCCTGGTCGACAGCGCCGCTCGAGAGGCTCCCGCACGGAGCACAGTAGGCGACGTTGGGGTCGACCCCAGTGTCTTCGACCGGCATCGGCGCGCCGCCCTCGGCGCTGGCGTCGGTCATCGTTTCGGCGTCTGTCGGCGCGACGGTCCCGCACAATTCAGGGGAGGAGGGCTCGCCGCTCGTGCAAGCGGCGACCGACAGCAGCGACAAGAGCGCGACGCAGGGGCGAAGCATGGTCCTCGGCAAAGATAGCGCATTCGCGCGCCGAGACTGCAGCAACTCGCGCGGAGCCGAAGGTTGGAAGAAGACACGCCACGAGCAAACTCCTGGGAATATCCCGAGAAGCTCAGTCCGCGTGTCGCCAACCGAAGGCGGAGCCGCTATAGGACGACGTTTGGCGGTACACTCGGGTCGGTCAGCGGAGGTCTCTTTGTCCGAAGCGAGCGGCACGTTCACCGTCGTCAACGAGCGGGGTATGCACGCGCGTCCTGCGTCCAAGCTCGTGCGCCTCGCCTCGTCGTTCAAGAGCGAGGTCACCGTCGAGAAGGACGGCGAGGTCAAGAACGCAAAGAGCGTCATGGGTGTCCTATTGCTCTGCGGCTCGAAGGGCACCACCCTCACCATCCGCGCCTCGGGCGAGGACGCCGATGCGTGCGTCGAGGCCATCGGAGCGCTCATCGCCTCGGGATTCGGCGAGGTGAATACGTGAGCCAAGGCAGCGCTGACGACTCCGCGCGAAGGCTCGCCCTCTCCGAAGAGCCCCCCACGCGGCTCATCGGAGCCGCTGCGGC
This sequence comes from Deltaproteobacteria bacterium Ga0077539, assembly GCA_001465015.1. Lineage (GTDB taxonomy): Bacteria > Myxococcota_A > Polyangia > Polyangiales. The sequence continues at coordinate 7,837 of LNEO01000445.1, forward strand.
GCCGGGCGTCGTGGTCGGCCGCGTCGTGATCCTCGATCGACGCAAGGTCCAAGTGCCTCGCAGGCACGTCGAGGACAGCGAGGTCGAAGCCGAGGTCGCTCGCCTTCGCGGCGCGATCAACGCAGCTCGTACGCAGCTCGAGGCGATTCGCGGGACGCTCCCGAGCGAGGCCAAGGACCACGGTCTCATCCTCGACGCGCACTTGCTCATGCTCGACGACGCGCTGCTCGTCGACGAGGCCGAGGCCGCCATTCGCGCAGAGAAGGTCAACGCCGAATGGGGCCTTCGAAAGAGCGTCGAGCACATCAAGGCCCTCTTCGAGCGCGCTGAAGACGACTACTTTCGCGAGCGCAGGAGCGACGTTGATTTCGTGGGTGAGCGCGTGCTCCGCCAGCTCATGGGCAACGCGCAAGAGGTCCCCAAGGCCCGAGGAGAAACCGAGGGAGAGCCCACCGTCCTCGTGGCCCACGAGCTCTCGCCCGCGGACACTGCGAGCCTGCGAAACAAGGGCTTTTCTGCGTTTATCACGGACGTCGGCAGCGCGACGAGCCACACTGCTATCCTGGCCCGCGCCCTCGAGCTGCCCGCCGTGGTGGGCGCGCAGGGCGCGACGAAGTTCCTCGCCACCGGCGATCGCGTGATCGTCGACGGCCTTCGCGGGATCGTTCAGCTTCGGCCCAACGCAGAGCAAATCCTCGGAGCCGAGGCCCGACGACGGCGCTACGCGCAGTTCGTACGCAGCCTCGACGGAAACCGCGATCAACCCGCGGCGACCTCGTGCGGCACGCCCATCGCCCTCCGCGCGAACATCGAGCTGCCCACCGAGGCGCTGATCGCGCGCGAGCAGGGCGCGGACGGCGTGGGGCTCTATCGAACAGAGTTTCTCTACATCGATCGACGACTGCCCCCGCCCGAAGAAGAGCAGACAGAAGTGTACGTCGCCGTCGTCCGCGCGATGGGCGGACGGCCCGTGACGCTGCGCACCTTCGACATCGGCGGCGACAAGTTCTCCACCGCCTTTCGCCTGCCCCGCGAGATGAACCCCGCGCTCGGGTTGCGCGCCGTGCGCCTCGCGCTGCGAGAGCGCGAGGTGTTTCGCGCGCAGCTCCGCGCGATGCTCCGCGCGGCCGCGACGGGCCCCGTGCGCATCATGATTCCGATGGTCGCCACGGTGGCCGAGCTGCGCGCGGCGAGAGCCGAGCTCGAGGCCGCGCGGGGAGAGCTCCAAGCGCGGGGCGTGACCGTCCCAGACGTTCCGCTCGGGATCATGATCGAGACGCCGAGCGCCGTGTTCGTCGCGGACCTGCTCGCCAAAGAGAGCGCGTTCTTCTCGATCGGCACCAACGACCTCGTGCAGTACTCGCTCGCCATCGACCGCGGCAACGAGCACGTCGCCTACCTCGCCCGCCCGCTCGACCCGGCGATCCTGCGCGCGATCGAGCGCACCGCCACTGCCGCGAAGCAAGCAGGCATCCCCTGCGCCCTCTGCGGCGCGATGGCCTCGGACCTCTTGTCCGCGCCGTTGTTGATCGGCCTCGGCGTGGGCGAGCTCAGCGTAGACCCGCACGCGGTCCCAGAGGTCAAAGCAGCGCTCGCCAGGGTCTCTCTGAGAGAGGCCCGCGAGGTGGCGGCGAAGGCCCTGACCCTCGCGACCGCCGACGAGGTCGAACAGCTCGTCCGCGAGGCGTTTGCCAGCAAGCTCGCGGACCTGCTCGCAGCAGGCGAGTGATCGGCTCGCGCTCCAATCGAGCTATGCTCTTCGCGAAGTGAAGCTCGTCCTCATCTCGGACACCCACAACGCGCACGAGGGACTCGCGATCCCACCGTGCGACCTGCTCGTGCACGGCGGCGACTGGTCCAAGCACGGGACGCGAGAGGAGACCGAGGCTTTCTTTCACTGGTTCGGCGCTCAGCCCGCGCGAGCCCGACGGCTCACCTCGGGTGGTCACGCTCTGAATCGCTCTGCGCTGCTGTAAGCTGCGCGCCCGTGTGTTCGTTGTGTCGGCGAATGGACCGCGTCGCGCTCCTGACCGTTGCTCTCCTCGCGTGCTCGACCCACTCGACCGCGACGCGCCCGCATCGACCGAGCCCCACGAGCGCGGCGCAGCCGGTCTTTGTGCCTGTCCTTCGCCCGCCCGAGGCGCTCGCTGGGATCGGCATGCAACAGGGGCACAAGCTCGTGCAAGCCTCGTCGCCCATTCAGTACCCGCGCTCGTACTGGGTCGGATCACAGCTCTGGACGACGTACAGCACGGTCGCGCAACTCGCGATGGAAGTGCACCTCATCCGAAGCGACCCAGAACAACGCGCTGTTCTCTTTCGCGAAGTGCTCACGCCCGTCGATCGAACGTTGAGCGCGTACGGCTCGCTCGCGGGGAGCCCCGATCGCGTCTTGCTCGCGTACGACGACGATCGCAACCAGGAGCGGTGGTCGTTCATCGCCAACTTCACGCGACCTGCGCCGAGCGCTGCGCCCGCGCCGCTCGTGCGCTCGATCGACATCGGCCTGTTTGCGTTCTCGACGAGCTCGTCCGTCGTGTGGAGCCCCACGCTTCAACAATGGGGCGGCATCGCGGGCAACGACCGCTGGGCGTGGTTCGCCGCGCTGCGCCCCGACGGCATGTGCGAGGGCGGCGCCGCTCGACCCGACACCATCACCTACACCCGCGGCTGCGGCGAATCCCTCTTGTGGAACGGTCGCACGTGGGCGGCGCTCGTCCGCGATCGACGAACGCACGCGCTCTCGGTGCTCGAGTTCGACGGGCGCTCGCCGTTTCGACTGATGCCGCTCGGCCTGCAAAACGCCCCGGCGTTCGACGCGAGCATCGCGTTCGACGCGGGTCGATACGCCGTGGGGTGGGCCGACGAGCGCGGCGTTCATGTGTCCATCGCGCGCGACGAGCAGACGCACACGCCCGTCGTGACGCTCGCGAACTCCGCAGCGCGCGCGGGCAACCCGGTGGTCGCGTTCGACGGGCAACATCGGCTGATCGTGCTTTGGACGGAGACTCCAACGACGAGCGTGATCAAGCGCGCGTTCATCGACCCACGAGGCGCAGTGACCGCGACAGAGGTGTTCGCGAGTCACCCCACGCAACACGCGTGGTGGCCGCACATGTCTCCACGCGAGAGCAACGCGCAGCCCATCGCGTACACGTGGCAAGTGGGCCAGAGCGAAGCGCACGTGTGGATCGACCGCGCCGCGGGGCAGTGAGCGAGCGCGCAGGACCGCGTCGAGACCGACGGACCCGTGACTGAAGAAATTCAGCGGGTCCAACCGCAGCGCTGGCCGGCGGTCTCGCGGGTCAGCATCGCGTCGAGCGGCGCGAAATACCGCAGCATCGCCGCGGCCGAAATGTCCTCACCGGTGACCTCTCGCATGATCGAACGCCAGTCGCGGACCGCGCCTGCCGACAGGATCCGGCGAAGCGCGTCGCCCACCGCGCGGTTTCCCGCGTAGGTGCACGCGTGCGGGTCGGCGCGGACGATCGTCCTGCACAAATGCTCGTGGAGCTGAAACTGGATCAGCGTCGCGAGCGCGTAGTCGTAGTACTGCGCGGGATCGTCGTTGATGTGCGTCTTGGTGCAGGCGTCGCAGTGCGTCTCGTCCCGCGGCGATGGCGGCGTGACGCCCTGAAAGTCCCGCACGTTCCGCCACCATCGCGCGTTGAGCTCTCCCTCGGGTAGCCCCGCGTACAAGTCTCGCTCGAAGTGAGACATCGTCCCCGCAGACCACAAGAAGAACACGGGGCCCTTGTCGAACGCCTCGTCGAGCAGCTGCTGCTCGGCGGGCAATCGCGTGCTCGCAGGCAGGACTCCGACCTGCCTGAGGTAGGGCTCTTGCATCACGCTCATCGCGATCAGCTCGCCGATCGCCTCGTGAAACGCGCGGTTGGCGCCGCGGCGAAGCACCGGCGGCACCTCGGGCCTCGTGTACGAGCGGTAGTAGTAGATGTGCCCGAGCTCGTGGTGAGCCGTGGCGAACCAGCGCGAGTTGGCCTCGACGCTCATGAGCGACCGCACGTCGTCGCGAAGGTCTACGTGCCACGCGCTGGCGTGCGAGTTCTTGCGCCGAGGCTGTCCTGCGGGGACAGGGTAGAGATCGCTGCGGTCCCAGAAGCTTCGAGGCAGCGGGTCGAAGCCCATCGAGACGTAGTACTGCTCCGCGGTGCGAACGATCCACGCAGGCTCGCGCGAGGCGAAGAGCGGATCGAGGTCGACGGCCTCGACGAGGGTGGGCCAGGACTGCGCCCAGCGGTTTCCCAGCCAGTGCGCGGGCATGGTCCCGTCCGTCGGCGCCGTCGCCGAGTAGCGCGTCGCGAGCCGGGCGCGGGCGTAACAGTGCAGCCGATCGAACAGCGGTCGCACCTGCCCGATGGACCGATCGAGCAGGGACATCATTTCGTCCGCGGTCATCCCGTAGTCCGCGACCTGCAGCGAGAAGAAGTCGGGGTATCCCATCTCGCGGGCGACTCCGTTGCGCAGCTCTCGCAGCCGCAAGAGTCCTGGGCGAAGACCGTCGCCGATCTCTTTGCTCTGCGTCCAGAGCGAGAGCCTTCGCGACAGGTCGCGCTCGGTCCGCAAGCCGTTGTCGATCTCGTTGGCGGTCGCAGGGCTCGCGCAGGCGCCGTCGGCCCCGCGGGGTACGAGGCAGTATCGAAACCCGTCCTGCCGCTCGGACTGCTGCGCCTCGGCGGCGATTCGTTGCTCAGCCAGCGTGGGGTTGCTCCCCGGCGCGTACGCCGCGTCGAGCAGGACGAAGCGCAGCTGGCGCACCGTGAGATCATCGAGCGACGAGGCGTTCGCCAGCAGCTCGCGCGCCTCGGTGACGACGAAGGACGAGCCCGCGAAGCCCGCAAAGACGCCCTCGGCGCCCACGCGCTGACCGCTGTTGCGCTCGCTAACGTCCGTCGACGAGGCCCACGCTGCGGCGTTCTGGCGCCCGGACATCTCCGGCAAAACCCCGTTGTAGAACGCGAGAAAGCGCTCAGCCCTCGCGGCTGGCGAGAGCGACGCGCCGCGCCCATTTGTGGTGGTCGTGGTGGTGGTGGTGGTGGTGGCGCAAGACGCGAGGCCGCTCAGCGCGAGCGCTGCGAGCGCGCGGCGAGCGCTCTTCGATCGTGTGTTCATCGTCCGAAGACACCGTAACGCAAATGGCACCCCGTCCCGCAAACCCTGCACCGAGTCGGGCGCGAGCCCTTTGGGTCCCTCGGTCCCTCTCTGAAAACATCGGCCCTGTCGTGAGTGGTTGGAGGGAAGATTTCGCCCGCATCCCGCCGTACACTCTTCGGCGTCCGTTTGAAGCTGCGCGCGACCGCGCTGGCCTCGCGGCACTCTCTCCCCGAAAGGAGCCTGAACCCATGCGCGCTCATCGTCTCTCAGCCCTCGCAGCCCTCGCCCTCTCGATCGCCTCGCTCACGGGCTGTATCGTCCGCACCCAGCCGGCGTACTACTACCAGCCGCGCCCTGTGTACGTTCGCCCTGCCCCCCGCGTGTACTACACGCGGCCCGCGGTCGTCGTCGCGCAGCCCGTCGCGCAGCCCGTCACCACGACGGTCATCTACCGCTGAGCGCCCTGCGCAGCACGCGCGCACTGCAGGTACATTGACGGTGCGGGCCGCGTCGAGTGCGCCCGTGGAGTCAGTGAATCTTCGATGAATCTTCGTGCGCGGCTCGTGCTTGCGCTGTGGTTGTGCGTGCTCGTTCCTGTGGGCGGGATGGCGCTCGGCGCGTGGTGGCTCCTCGCGCGCCCCGGAGCGGCGACCACCGTCTCAGCGCACCAGGCGTTCGAGCCCATGATGCTCACCGTCATCGGCGCGCTGCTGTTGGGCGGAGCGGTGGCGACCGCCCTCGCCGTGCTCCTCGCCCCGGCCGTCGCCAGGCCCATCCGAGCGGCCATGGAGGCCGCCGATCGAATCGCATCCGGCACGCGCTCGGTGCAGATCGACACCGAAGCGGGCGGAGAAGCAGGGAGGCTCGTCCAGGCCTTCAATCGCATGGCCCGCGAGCTCGACGCCGCCGAGTCGCGCCTGCGCCGCGCCGAGCGCCTGGCCGCGTGGCGAGACATCGCTCGGCAGATGGCACACGAAATCAAGAACCCGCTCACGCCCATCCAGATGGCGGTCGAGCTCTTGCGCAAGGCCAAGGCTCGCAACCTCGAGGGCTTCGACGAGCTCTTCGACGAGCAGACCACCATCGTGCTCGAAGAGGTCGCGCGCCTCCGCCGCCTGGTCGAAAACTTCTCGCGCTTCGCGCGGGCCCCCAAGCCCATGCCCGCGCCGATGGAGGTGGCCTCGCTCGTCGAACACGTCGTGTCGATGCACGCGCACGGCGAGGCAGAGGTCACCGGCGAGGCAGACCCGGGCCTGCCGTCCATCCGCGCCGATCGCGAGCAGCTCACGCAGGTGCTGGTCAACCTCGTACAAAACGCGGTGTTCGCCGCGGCGCAGCGCAGCACCCGCGCGCCGCACAAAGGTCCGGCGGCGGTGCACGTCAGCGCCAGACGCGACGGTCACCGCGTCGTGATCGCGATCGAAGACAACGGAGCCGGGATCGACCCATCGGTGCGCGACCAGCTCTTCGAGCCCTACGTCACCACCAAGAAGGGTCAGGGGGGCACCGGGCTGGGGCTCGCGATCGCGTGGCGAATCGTTCACGAGCACGACGGCACGCTCACCGTCGAGACCTCCCCCGAAGGAACGCGCTTCGACGTCACCGTCCCGATCGCGGGCCCCACCCGCAGCGAGAGCACGACGACCACCATCGAGCGACCGCTGTCTCGCTGAGCAGCGAGCAGCGCCGTGGTTCGCTGCGACCGCCTGCCTACCGCGCTGCGACCGAGCCCGTGACGCTCACCGAAACCGACACCGACACTTGCACCTTCGGAACGGCCAGTCGCACGTCGTTGAGCGCGTTCGCAGTGCACGCGATCGCCGAGGCGCCGAGAGAAGAGACGCTGCCGGAAAGCCGCTCACCGGAGGTGACGACGTCCGCGCCGGCGACGACGAGCCGCTCGAGCTGCTTGCCCACTTGCAGCACCGCGCCGTAGTGCCCCTGCAGCGCGTTGGTCAGGCGCGTCGCGCGCTCGGCGAGCATCCCCGGGCTGCCCATCACGCGCACCGCAACCTGCCCCGGCGTGCAGCTCGCGCGCGCGTTGAAGCGCGTATCGCACGAGGCCCTGCAGTCGGCGTCCACCATCGGCGGAACGACCCTGCCCGTGCACCGCGGCTCGGTAAACGCCACGCTGCACGCGCCGCGGCACTCTCCCATACACGTCGCGCTCGCCATCGCGACGCACTGTCCTGTGCACGACCCGGTGCACATCGCCGAGCAGCTCCCGCGGCAGGTGCCCGAGCACGTTCCGTTGCAGGCCCCCGTCGCGTCGCGAGACGAGCAGGTGCCCTCGCACGTCCCGCGGCAGGCGCCCATGCAGCTCCCGGCGCACGTCCCTTCGCAGGCGCCCGAACACATGCCCGACGCCATGACCGCGCACGAGCCAGTGCACATCGCCGAGCAGCTCCCGCGAAGCTCGCCGCCCTCGCACTGCACCTGCGCCATGCCGGGCATGTACCGCACGTCGCACGTCGCCGCGCAGCGGTTGTACGCCTCGACGTCGACGCGACACTCGGGCGTCGTCGTCTCGACGACCACGGTCACGCCCGAGACCGCGCGGATCGCGCGCATCTCTTGCTCGATGAGCGCCGCGGCCCGCGTGCAGGCCACTTGCGTCGCCGTCATCGATCCGCTCGGGGCGAGCTCGGCCGCCGTCGCTCCGAGCTGCATCGCCAGCGCGGTGCACTCGGTGCGCAGCGTCGTGTCGAGCTCGGTCGCGGTCATCGAGAAGCTCGCGGTCGCGTCGAGAAACGCGCGCAGCTTTCGGGCAGAGTCAGTGACTCCGAAGTCTCCGCCGCAGTTGATGCCGGACGGACCCACGATGCCGCAGCCCGAGGCGGAGAGCGCCAGGATCGAGAGAGCGCCGAGCGAGAGCCTTCGAATGGTTGTGTCGGACACGATGTCCGAGCATACGCCCGATGATGCCTCGTGTTTCCCATTCGGCGCGGCGCGCGAAGACGCCAGCCGCGCGCGGGACGCTCACACGTCGTGCATGATCGGCTCGCGCTTCTTGACGAAGCGCTCGATGAGGTTCCACGCGTCGGGGCTGGCGGCGGTGATCGAGATGCCGAGACCGGGCGACGCTCCGTCGCTCGCGTTGCGGGTGAACTTCACCTTGCCCTGAATGTCCGCGCTCAAGTTGCCGGGAAAGGACAGAGAGACCTCGCACGGCGCCCCGACGGGCAGCACGTGAAACGTCGCGACGAAGACGCCGCCGTTGTTTCGAATGTCGCCGAAGAAGTCCGTGAAGAAGTTGGACTCGGAGTGAACGTTGACCTCGGTCTCGAGCCTCGGCAGTCCGCTCGGTCCGAGCGGCACGCTCGCGCCCGGCGTCCCGGCCTTGTGCATCGCGGCGCCGGTCGGCGTCGCGACTGCGGCAGGCATCGCCATGTGCGAGGCAGGACGCTGCGCTTGCGCTGGCGCTGGCTGCGCGGGCGCGACGAACTGCGCAGCGACGGGCTGCGGCTGCGCGAAAGGGTTGTGCTGCGCAGGCGCGGGCGCGATGGGCTGCGGCTGCGCTGCGGCGATCGGCGCCGGCGCCGGTGCCGGCGCAGGCGCAGGCGCAGCAACGGGCTGCGGGGGTTGCGCGGGCGCAACATAGGGCGCTGCAGGGGGCACAGGTTGCGCAGCGGCAACAGGCGGCGCGGCCGGCGCCGCGGGCGCGGGGACAGCAGCGGGCTGTCCGGGCAACGCGCCTGCGTCCTTCAGGGCGTTGAAGATCGTCCGCAAGGTCTCAGCGATCGCCTGCGTGGCCTCGGCCACCCCAGGAAAAGACTGATCCACGCCCTGCATCTTCTCGAGCGTCCCTTGGAGCACGCCCCGCGCTTGAACGAACAAGTTCATGTCGGGGTCGCCTCGCTCGAGCTTGAACAGAGGGCCGATCGCCCCCGCCAACCCCGAAGCGATCTCGACGATGTTGGGAGGAATGTTCGGATCCTGTTGGAGGGTTCCGAGAACTCCGGCGAGTCGCTGGCGAGCCGTTGCGGCGGCGGCCGATGGCGTGGTGCTCATGAACGGGTACGGGACGATACCCCCTCGCGTACGCCGCGATCAATCGCAGTCTCGCGCCATTCTCACAGCGTTCGGATGAATACGTGCCGAGCCCGCCCGTTGCCCGCGTAGTTCGCGTCCTGCTCCGTCGAAAACCCGAGGGCGCGGTGAAAATCGACGCTTCCCTCGTTTCCGACGGTGGTAATGGCCTTGAGCTTCGTGGCGCCTTGCTCGCGAGCGCGCTGCGCGAACTCCTCGTACAGAGCCCTCGCGACGCCGCGGCGCCGACGCTCGGGGTCGATTCCGACGAGGTGCACGTACGCCATGCGCGGGTCGCGATCGGTCACGAACCCCAGCAAGAAGCCCATCATCGAGCCGTCCTCTTCCGCGACGAGCGCGTGATGGCCGAGCTCGTAGAAGAAAAACGGCTCTGGCTTGAGCGCGGACGGGCCGCCCCACCACGCGTCCATCACCGACACGATCGCGTCGTAGTCGCTCTTGGTGATTCTTCGGATGTGCATCGAGCACGGGGGAGTAGGGGACTCCTGGCCGACAGTCAACGCGGGACTCCCCCCCGGCACCCTCGTCGACGCTCTACCGCGACGCCCTGCGGATATACACAGGGTTCGAGAGCGCCATGGGGACCATCGCAGGATCGCCGACGAGGACGGGGATCGGCTGCGCTCCTCGCACGCGAAAGAGCACGATGCCGTCTTGCGCCGCAGCGCTCGCTCGCCAGGTCGCCTCGACGCGCACGACGTCGCCCTCGCGCGAGACGCGCGCGCGGGGCACCGGCGTGATCGCCCCTTGCGCGTCGATCCGCTCGAGCACGTCGGCCGCGGCCCAACCGACGGAAACCGCGCGAATCGTCAGCGTTTCGCCTGGAGCGATCGGCCTCTCCACCTCGCCCACCGCCGACGACCGATCGCCTCGCAGGACCTCGATGACCGGCCCGTCCGTCATCACCACGTCCCTGCGTCGACGAAGCGCCGCGCGCACTTGCTCCTCGGCCGTCGGCCCCGGCGGGCCTCCGACGCTGCGCCACGTGTGCGACCCACGAAAACAAGTGCGCGGGTAGCCCACCTCTTGCGTCACGATCGCGTGCGAGTCGCTGTTGGCCACGCCGGTGATCCGCGCGCCGTTGCGCAAGAGCGACAGCCAGTCGCGAATGACCCCATCGGCCTGCGGTTGATAGCGCCCGTTCCAAACTTCGATGGCGTCGAACGTCGGCGCGAAGCCAGCGCGCGCGGCGCGCCCCGTGCGGGGGTCGAGCTCGACGATGTCGAAGAGCCCCGTCGGAGAGCCCGCGCGCGGGTGGTTCACCTGAATCACCGCGTCGGGGTGCTGCCTTCGCGTCCTGGCCACCAGCTCGTCCGCCGGAACCTCGAACAGATCGGGCGCGCCGTTGAGCGGCAACGTCGGGTCCACGCGCAACGGATAGAGATTCCAGTGCCCCGTGGGGTTGACCGCGATGTCCGTGCTGACCTCGTCGCCGCCCATCGTCACGAGGCGCTGCTCGAGATCCTCGGCGCTCGCAGCAGCAGAGAGGTCCGTCGCGACGTTGTGATCCGTCGCGGCCACCACGTCGAGCCCCTCTGCCGCCGCCGCGAGCACGCGGTGCCTGGTGCTCACCGGCGAGTCGAGCGACGGCGCTTGATGCGTGTGAAAGTCGCCGCACACCCAGCGATGATCCGCGTCGATCACCCGCCGAACACGCAGCGACACCGCGCGCGTCTCGCCCTCGGCCAGCGTCACGCGCGCCTCGCCCAACGTATAGAACCCGCCGCGGGTCGCAACCACGCGATAGCTCCCTGGCGCGAGCGACACCGTCGTCTCTCCGCGGTGCGACACCAGAATGCTGTTGCGCGCGCCATCGCCGCGACCGATCGCGCCGAGCATCGGGTCGGCGGTCCCTCCCTCGCCGAAGATCATCACGCGCCCGTCCGTCGGGCCCTCGTCGGTCACGCTCAGCCGCAGCGCGCTCGCTGCGCCCACCGTCGCCTCCACCACCGGCGATTGGGTCGCCCCCTGCGCGCCGAGCGCGATGCTCGCGCCATCAGGAAGACTCACCGCGCGGCCCGAGGCCGTGACGCGCAACGCGTATGTCCCCGCGCTCGCGCTCTGCACGAGCGCGACGCCGTCCCCGCCGCTCGCGGCCATCCACAGCGGCGCGCCCTGGCTGTCCTCGAGCACCACACGCGCGCCCACAAAGGGGCGCCCCTCGCGATCACGGACGCGAACGCGGCCCTGAAAGACCGTCGCCGCCGCGCGAAACTCCGCGCACCGAAGGGCGTCGTCGACGCCCGACGCGAAGCTCACGCCGAGCGCGCGCTTGTAGGTCACTGACTGCCCTGCCGCGAGCGTGACCCTGCGCTGCATCGGGTTGCTCCACGCGCTTCCGTTGGGCCCGAAGAGCTCTGCAGAGTTCTCTGCGACGATGGCGTACACGGTCTCGCGGCCGACCCCCGCGAGCCACGGTCCGCGACGCTCGCCGCGCAGCGCGTGTCCGACGCCAGGAGCCCAGTGCTCGGCGCCCGCCCACTGAATCGCGTCGCCGAGCCCCACCTCCGTCGGCGCGCTGCCCGCGTACGTAAGCGTCGTCTCGAGCTCGATCGCGCAGCGCTGGGGGCGCAGAATATACCGTGTTTCTCCGGTCAAACCGGGGGTCCTCGGGTCTTCGCCGCGCACGATCACCGCGGCGCTCCCGTCTCGGCGCGACTCGCTCGTCGCGCTCGT
>LNEO01000446.1 GCA_001465015.1 Deltaproteobacteria bacterium Ga0077539
GGTCAGATGCCTCAGTTCGAGCGGCAGCGAGAACGCCTGCTGAGCTAGCTCGAGCCCATTCGACCATCGGGTCTGCGAGGCACTATGCGCGGCAGCTCGCTGCCGCGCCGCCGCTCGCTGCCGCGCCCCGGCTGTCGTATGGGAGTAGATGCACCCATCGGGGTTGCTGAGCCCCGAGGCGAGCTTCAGTTCGACGAGCCGCTCGACGGGAAGCACTGCGATTCCGCCCATGCGGTGCGCGACCGATGGATCGGGAAACGCGACTGGCTTCGGGAGCCCATCGCCAGGAAAATCACCGGCGATGATCACGTCGATCTTCACGTTGTGCTCGGCGTCTCGCATGCCCTTCGATCCTGGGAATCTCTCGACCCAGCCGCGCCCGATGTACCGTCGCTCGAACGCCTCGAGCCCTTCGCGAGTCAACAAGAGATCCACGTTCGTCGTCACACGGCGATACCCATCGGAGTTGAGCGCCCTCGCTCCCGCCAGCGCGTACGGAATGCCCTCTGCGTCGAGCGCGGAGCACACCTTCACGAGCGCCTTCTGAACCTCCGACACTCCCACAAACAACCTCTCGGCGAACGCCACGCCGTCTCGCAGCGCGCGTGCTCGTACCCGAGCTCGCGGCGCGCCTGCACGAAGGCACTGACGCGAGCGGCTCGACGACAGCGGACGAGCTGCTCTGGTTGCTTCGCGACGCGGGGTCGAGGTCGACGATTCGAGCCTCGCGCGGATCACCGCGTGCGAAGACGGCGCGGCGCTCGAGGCTTGGATCGATCGCGCGCTCGTCGCGAAGAGCGCGCGTGAAGTGCTAAGCGAGCAGGGATTTCGCAGACCGTTTTCGCTGAGCGCCTGGCGCGATCGAGCGTCCCTGGCTCGCTGCCTACGGCAGACCGGACACGCTCCGAGTGTCAGGCCGTGACCCACACACGGGCCTCGATGAGCGCGTTGGCTGGCGCCAACTCGAGCACGCCAGACACGGTGGTGGCCTGGTCGCCCGGCACGTCCATCACCTTCACCGTGGTCGCCAGGCTCTGGTTCGGGGCGCTGCCCTCGAACGAGTACATGTAGTCGACGAGACCGAAGTGCTCGGCGTCCGCGGGAGCCAGACCCCCGCGGCCGAGGAAGCGTGTGGTGCCGGCCTGCTCGAGACGCAGGGTGACGCCGTAGAAGCTCCCCGGAGAGACGGACGGCCCGCGTTGCTGCGGCACGGAGAGGGTGAGCTTGTACCGAATCCACAGCTCGCGTCGCTTTGGGAAAGCTGGAACGGTGAGCACGAACGGGGTTCTGGTTTGTATCGCCGTGCTGGCGATCGTGGACTTGCCCAGCAGGACTTTCCACAGCACCAACATCACCAGCGCAGGCAACGCGAGTGCGGAGAGCACCAGCACGACGATCCAGGTGGTCGACATGCGACGAGCATATCTCATGCGCGGCCTACGTGCAGCGGCGCGGCCCCAATGGTGGTGACGAACGCGGCCAGCGCGGCCCACGGAGTGGACTCGCCCACGCCGCGGATGAATGAGACAGGTGCAGCCGGTCGAGCGCGTCGACGATGCGTCTGGTAGACTGGAACGGCAACTCCATCGGTGTTTGGAGTGCGGATGGTGTCGGCGGCAAGGAAAGGACGAACATGAGAACGCCCGTTCGATATTGTCCAGTGGACTAGCTCGACTCGCCGATGCCAGTTCGAACCAAGGTCGAGTAGCGATGAGTCGTTCCATTCCTCCCCGTCCCAGTCAGTCCGAACGTGACGCTGCAAAGCGAACGATCGAAGATCTCCAACTGCTGACCGCGCTTTGTCGCTTCGCAGCCATGCTGGCAGCGTTCATGTTTGCGTTTCAGCCGACGTCGGCCGCTGGGCAGTCGGTGGTCCGTTGCTCGCCCGTCGGGCGAGCGCAGCCCGTGAACACCACCACGACCATGCTGATTCGCGCTGTGATCCCCACGGGATTTGCGCCGATTCCGCTCGCGATCGTCAGCGCTGGGCTTTGTCCCGCTCGTGTTGCTGCGCCTGCGGTCGCGCGATGCGTCGATGGGTGGGCAGAGATCGCGCTCGCGCCGGGACAACGCGAAGCGATCGTGTCGCTCGATGTTCCTGGCACCGCCGAGGTCTACCAGCGAGTGGTCGTCGCCGGTGCCAGCGCGCGGTGCGAGGCGACGCTGCCGCTTACTCCCGTCGTTGACAATGGGCTGTTCGCCAGCAGCGGGCCGCGCGCTGGTTGGCTGCGGGCGCCGGTGGATCAGCGGCAGGCGTCCTCGCTGATGAGCTACGTCCATCGCATTCTTCGAGCGACTGGGCCTGACCCCAATGAACACGCTCATCGAGTCCTGGCTCAGTTGGATCTCGGTCCGCCCTACGCGGCTGCGGATTTTCTGTCGCGCTTGGTCGAGATCGAGCGTGTGAACGCCAACTGGGCGGGCGTGTCGCTTTGCTTACGGGACGCGACCTGTCGCGGCGTGCTTCTTCGCTTTCGTTCGGGAAGCAGCCTCGACAACCCGCCACAGCGCCGACGAATCGTCCTCTCTCGCGTCGACGCGACGTTCGACCTCACGTACGTCGACACGTGGTCGGTTCCTTGGACGTTTCAACGGACGCGACCGAGTTTCCCCCTCACGAGCTGGCCACGCTGAGCGCCGCTCCACCCGTTCGTGTCCGTCGCGCTCAGCGAACCGCCGCGAACACTTCGCTCGCGGCGCGCAGTCCCGAGAGCGCGGCGCGCGACGCGCTCGCGATCATCGAGGACACCGTGCGCTCGTTGGCCAACGTCGTGACCGAAGACCAGAGCGACGAGCTCGTCGCGAAGATGGGTGCATCTACTCCCATACGACAGCCGGGGCGCGGCAGCGAGCGGCGGCGCGGCAGCGAGCGGCGGCGCGGCAGCGAGCTGCCGCGCATAGTGCCTCGCAGACCCGA
>LNEO01000447.1 GCA_001465015.1 Deltaproteobacteria bacterium Ga0077539
AGCGCGGGTGGGGGCTTCAGCACTGCGCCCACTGTCGTTCTGCTCATTCGGCGCGCGGCAGCGCGGGTGGGGGCTTCAGCACTGCGCCCACTGTCGTTGCACTCGCTGCCGCGCCGCTCACTCCCCCTTTTGGCGGCGCTACACCCAGTTGCCGCGATCGATCACTCTTCGACGCGGCGAAAGAGCCTGGCGAGCATCACGAGGTCGAACAGCGCGAGCGCGAGCAGAAACGACGCGAGCGCCGGCGCCCAGAGGTACTGCGACGGACGCGCGTCGCTGACGAGGAGCATCGTTTGACCGCTCACGCGGCCAGACATCTCGTCGCGAAGAAAGCGCCCGACGCGGTTGTACCTGCCGCCCGCGCCCGAGAAGGGAACGAGCCTCCCGGTGACCTGCCCCGCGTGCACCGCCGCTCCGTCCACTTGCACGTAGATCGCCTCGCCCGCGCGCCCTGCGACAGGAAACACGAGGTAGTCGCCCATCGTGAGGGGACGGGTGTAGCGCACGGCGCCTGCCATCTGCGGCGTGACCCGAAAGGTCACCATGCGGTTGGCCAGGGCGCTCGGGACTGCGGCGGTCGCCGCGTCACCGAGCACCACAGGGGCTGCAGGGGCGAAGGCGAACGCCACGTCGTCGCGAAGCTGCGCGGCGAGCCCGACGGACACCAGCGAGATCGCGCCGAGCAGCGCGCCGAGCACGCGAACTCGCGTCCGCGGAGGCGCAGGCAGGGCAGCGAGCTCGGAGTCGAGGTCCGAGTCGGAGGGGGGAGGCGTAGGCGCGGAGGGGGTCTTCGTGAGCGTGGTGCTCATAGCGGGGGTACTGACGCCGCGGGAGACCAAAGGTTCCCGACGGGGTCGACAAAAGTATACCGGGTTGGGGGACCCCTACGGGGAATCGAAGGGCCGGCGTGTCTCTCGAGGGCGAGGGCTGCGGGAGGGCGCGCGACGGGGCTCGCGGGGAAATCGCCCGATTTCAGGGTTGGCACCTTCGAAACCGCTCACGCATCGCTCCGTCCGAAGGTTGGCACCTTCGAAACCGCTCACGCCATGCCCGATTTCAGGGTTGGCACCTTCGAAATCGCTCACGGCATGCTCGGTTTCAGGGTTGGCACCTTCGAAACCGCTCACGCACCACTTGATCTCAGGGCTGGAACCCTGAGCTCCGCCCTCTCCGGACAAAAATTCAACCCTCGCACGCAACCCTCGCACGACACCCCTCGATGAACCCCCTGCGCAACGCGGAACCCATCCGCCGCTCGCCACAAGGAGTTCATCATGAGCAACGACAATTTCTCTCAGGGGCCATCTACGGAAGAAGTCACGATCGACGAAGGGGCAGCAGAGTTCGAGGCGACGCGCGACGAGCGCGCTGCGATCACAGAGGTCGAGCGAACGACGTACGACGTGGTCGCCGGCTTTCAGACCGCGGGAAAGTCCCTCGTCAAGATCCTTCCGCTCGCCGACGAGCTCGTGAAGCGCAGCCTCGTCGAGCCTTCGGTCTTCGACAAGATCACGGTGTAC
This sequence comes from Deltaproteobacteria bacterium Ga0077539, assembly GCA_001465015.1. Taxonomy (GTDB): domain Bacteria; phylum Myxococcota_A; class Polyangia; order Polyangiales. The sequence goes on from LNEO01000447.1 coordinate 1,521, forward strand.
GCCCGCGCTGCGGTGTACGCGATCAAGCTCGAGCGCTCGAGCGGACCGGACAAAGACCCTGCGTACGCGGCGGACGTCGCCGAGATGGAGAACCTCTATCAACGGCTGTATCGCACGGTCGAATACCTCGTCGGCATGGGCGACATGGACGCGCGAATCCTCACGGCCGCCCGCACCGGAACCTCGGTCAGCGCCCGCGCCGTCGACCTCGGAACGCTCTCGCTCGAGCTCCGTTCGTTTCTCGAGAAGAACGACAACACGACGCGCTTGAGCTCCGCGGAGATCGCTCGCGCCGCGACGCTCTCGCAAAAGGTCCTTCACTCGCTCGTGCGTCGAGCGACCGCCGAGAGCACGGCCAGCCAGTTCACGATCGAGCGACAGCGCGCGGCGATGCTCTTCGTGAGAGCGTGGGAAGAGATCCGTCGCGGCGTTCACTGGGTCCGCTGGCACGAAGGTGATGCGGGCGAAATCGCGCCGTCGTTCTACACGAACGGCGACCGACGCGCGCGCAAGGACACCGACAACGGCGCGGACAACAACCCCAGCAAGCCCCGCGACGACAAGCCCGCGGACCCGATGCCCGCGGACAAGCGCGAAGAGCTCGCGCGCGCCAACGGAACTCCCGCGAAACCCAGCGTTCCCCAGGACGACCCGTTCGTGCGCTGAGCGCGAACGGGGGCCGGAAGAGCGCGAGGCGCTGGGCGCAGAGCTGCATCGCAGCCCCCACCCGCGCTGCCGCCCACGTGATGCGCAACGCCCCAACGGGAGGTGATGAACCGGCAGAGGAAGGCGCGCCTGGCACCCTGGCGCATGCAAGCGAACAGCGAGTGCCCCTCGGGCGCATGCAACGAGTGCATGCGTAGGAGTGCGCCGATCGCGTTCGCTGGGCAGTTTGTTTCGTGGCTCGCGGCCGAGCGCGGCGTGTCGCTCTCGGGGGATCTCGACGCGATTCACAGTCGCGCTCGCGTGCTCGCTGAAGCGCGTCGCGCCGGCCTCGACCGATGGAACATCGCTCCCGAAACCCTCCACACATTTCTCTCGTCCGTCGACCTTCGTGTTCTCACTCCAGGGAGCGCCGCGGGCGAGTCCGTAGCGATGTCCTCGCCACGCATCGATCGACGTCGAACGCCGTGGGCACCGTCGCAAACGCTTTGATCACGCAGGGCACCGACGCCATTCGACCGAGAATCCCGCGCGCAGTGATCGCCTCCGTCGGCGCGCGAGGATCGATCACCGCGTCGGAGTACAACGCGTCCTGCGCTACGGGCTCTTGCAGAGACACGTCGCACACGCCTTCGAGCGCCGCGTCGATCAGCGCCTTGGCCATCGCGTCGAACGGGGATTGCATCTTCGCTGCGACAGCGAGCGCGCCGCGTGCCAGTGGAATCACGGCAAAAACACTGAGATCTACGCGCTCCCCCTGGCGGAACCGCCACCCGCTGCCATGGCGGTCGCTCTCGACTCGCGAAACACCTACGCCACTTCGCGAGTTCTCCCTCGGTGCGCCCATGGTTCGCGCCATCGTCCCTCTTCGCGCTGGGCGCGCTCGTCCACTGTGCACGCGCGCCCCTCGTCCCGAGCGTGCGCACGAACTCCATCGCGATCGCCACGCCGTCGCCGCGTTCGCTCCCGCCGCCCCGCGCGCTCGACCGCCCCGCGTGCGCGTCGACCGTCGAGCTCGAGCGCTCGTTCGTGCCGACGTACTCGCCGGACCATGAGCTCTACCCCGAGGTTCCGCGCGACGCTGCTTGCACACAGCCACACGATGCCCGAGCGCGCATCGCCAGGCTCGATCACGCGATCGCGTCGCTCGGCCCGTCGGACTCATTGGAGCACATTCGCGCGTCTTTTCGCTCGTTGTTTGCACACCCGTGCTTCGCGCTCGCGGACCTGTTCGGCCCGTCCGTGCGCGTACACTCCCCCGCAGGACTCCAGACCTGGTGGAACGCTGGCGGCCACGCGTGGCTCCGCTCGCTCGTCGACTTCTCGATTCACCCCGAGCGCCCGCGGCGCGCGCGCATCACGCTTCCGCCCACCGAGCGCTGGCACCTGTCGCACCGAGCGTTCGGACAGCAACCCATCGCGCGCTTCCTCTGTCCCGACGGCGACACCCAGTGCGGAACCTCCGCAGCCAGCCGCCTCCGCCGCATCGAATCTCTGTCCATCGCGCGCGATCCCTTCGACCTGAGCCCTGCGTCCGCGACGCCCGACGCCCTCGCCGAAGCCGCTCGATTGAAAGCCGACAACTGCCTCTACGCCATCGAAGGCGCGCCGCGGATCGATCGCTTCGGCGAGTGGCTCTCGTGCATGCGCGACAACCGACTGTCGCGACGGTTTCGCTTCGCCCTCGGCGCGTATCGCGAGCCCTCGGGCTGGCTCGTGCTCAGCGGATACGCCACGACAGCGATCTCGCTCGACACCGGCGCCGCGTATCAGCAGTCCGTGACCCGCGTCGAGCACTCTCCCCTCGTCGCAGAAGACACGGCCGCCTTCCGCACGACGCTCGCCCGCATAGTGCTCGATCGCGAGCGTGTCCGGGACTTCGCGATCGCGCTCGTCGCTGGCTACTACGGCGAGACCGACACGCGCGACGCGGTGCGAGCCACGGTTCCGCCCAACGTCACCTGGCGCCGGGGCGACCGGTATCCGCCTGTGGTCGAACACCACGCATCACGCTCGCACGCGCCGTGGTTTCAATGGCGATGGTTCGCGAATGGCTGCGAAATCGCTCGCGGATTGCTCGCGTCACGACACGCGCACCACCACATCACGTTCGCGCTGCTCGACGCAGCGCTCGAAGGCCACACGCCCGTCGTCTTCGCGCAGCACACGAGCGCCCTCGCGCCCGAAGACCCGATGCAATCGGTCTACGAGTGGGCTGCGTCGCATGCGACGCCACGATGAAGCACGCATGTACGCGATCCAGCGCCCCCGCTACGGCCGCGGCTCGAACCGAAAGCCGCCGTTGTTCGTTTGCGGGAGGTTCCAGTACGCCATGTGCAGGGAAATCTCCCCGTTGATGTACGATCGCGCCGCTGCGGGAAGCGACGCTCGATCGCGCCAGAGCGCTTGCAGGTTGTCCACCGCCTCGCGATGCACGTCGCGCAGCGAGCGCCGGCGCAACAATCGCTGCAGCGCCCGCCAACGAACCACCAGATCCGCGCTCGTGAGATCGCGACGGCTCTGTTCGATGAACGCGCGATCGCGCGCCGCGGTGCGCGCGCCCCGATTCGCCATCGCAAACTCGCTCGAGCGCCGAAGGTGCGCTTCGCGTTGCGCGCGGGTTCCGTAGGCGGCCGACGCGTCGCCCCATGGAGCGACCGGGCTCGGATCGTAGCCCCACTGCCGATCGAGCAAGTGGTGGAGATCGCGGACCACGAAATCAAGCGGCGACGCAGCGGGCACCGCCGCCAGCGCGCGCAACGCGAACGCCACGAAGCTCGGCGGCAGCTCACCGTAGTCGGCGTCCCCGGTGAACATCCGAAGCAACGCAGGCCACGTTTGCTGCGCAAACGGTTCGCTCGTGAGATACCGCCGTTCGGCCTCCGTCGGCGCAGCGAGCATTCCGACAATCGCCGCGGCGAACGTCGGCTGGTTCATCGTCGGATCGACCGCCCACCATGCGTCGTTGCAGCGCCTCGTGTTGTACACGATCACGCGTTGATACGCGTACTCCGTCGAACAACGGATCATCGTGATGATCGACGCACGAACGACCTGCACCGTCCGCTGCGCACGACGCGACGTCACATCGAGCGGAAACGCCGCCGCTACATCCGGCGCCAACACGAGCGGCTGCGCCACGGCCGGCGCGCCCGCGCCAGCGTCCTGCGCGCTCGCGCCCGTCACCGCAGCATCGCGCGCCCCTGCGTCGATCCCCGACGCATCCTGCGCCCCTGATGTTGCGCCAACGGTCAGCACGGCAGCACACGCAATCAACGCCAACCACACGCGTCGCATCACCATCGCCGCGCGCTCCGGCGCAACCGCCCGCGGTGATCTGCCCGCAAATCGCATCGCATCGTGCTCTCTCGCGCAGAGCGTACCATCACGGGCCCGTGGGCGCGGTCGCAAGCAGCCGCGCCGTAGCTCGCTCCACCCTCACGCCCGCACCACGGGCAACACGAGCACGATCGTGCGCGGCATCACCGCTTGAATACCAACCCCCATTTGCCACAGCTCCATGGCGGGCTCGAAGGGGCTCGCGAGCGCACGAATCGCCCGCAGATCACTGTCGAATCGATCGATGGCGGTCTGCACGATCGACAGCATCGACTCGCTGAGCGTCGCGTGCATCATGTTTGTAGAAGAACTCGAAGAGCTCTTTGGCGACCTTGTCGTCGTCGCTCGACTGGAGGATGCGCGAGATTTCGTCGCTGACCTTGCTCATGGGTCGGTTGTCGACCACAGCAGGGCATGGCGTAAAGAAGCGAGCGCTTCAGCGTGGACGTCGTCTGTCTCGACGACGAGCACGGCGCACAACGAGCGCTGTGACGAGCGAGAGCAAGATCGAGAGCGTGGCGTGCGATGGAGCGTCGCGCGAAGCGCTCGGGGGGTGGTGCAGCCGCCGCCACATCGCTGCTGGGTGCTCGTCGGGTCGATCCGCGCGAACGTCGTGAAGCAGTCGCTGAGTAGCGCATCGATCACCAGCTGCGCAGGCGCGGAGAACGGCACAGGGGGAGAGTTGGTTCCGGAGCCCGTACAGCTCGCGGTGCCATCGCCCGACACGCCGATGCCGACGTAGGCCGTGACTCCGGCATCGACTCCCTGATTCCATCGGCCGGGCTGTCCGCCGTTTGCGTGCACAGGGACGAGCACTCGCGATCCTTGTGCCCCCAAGAAGGCTCCGATCGACAACGTCTCGCCCACGACGTGGCCCGTGGTCATCCCGTAAATGCGCTCGACGCGCATGGTCGATGACGCGACGAGCGTCCCGTCGAGCACCGCCGAGGCAGGTTGCGCCGTTGGTTGCACTGTTGGACCGAAGCCGGTCGCCGGCGCGTACGGCCGACAGAAACACGATTGTGGACTGCTGCAGGCCGGCTGGTACCCCGGCTGAATCAACGCGGCTTCCTCGAGGGTCAGCCCAGCGGCCTCGAGCCACGCGACGAGCTCGGGCTCGTTCGACAGCTCGCGCACCGTCGCGAGATTGCGCTCGGTCGCGATCTTCTCGACCAGCGCGCCGTGGCCCGAGAGCGCGAGCAGGTGCCCCACCGCGCAGTGCGTCCCCTTCTCGTCGACGAACACCGGCGTGTTGCACGGTCGTCGATGGTTCTCGGGAAACACCCCGTCCTCGCGATAGTCGCGCAGCGCGTCGAGGAGGAGCGACCTCACCAACGATCGCAACGGATCCAGCGAATCGAAGGCGGTCTTGTTTTCGTGTGCAAAAACTTCAGCCCGCGCGATGTGCGACGCGACGCGAGAACGTTCGCGGGATCGCTTCGAATTGGCCGCGTAGCGGAGTCCCTCTCCCAAATGCATGCCCGAATGGTAGCAAAGCGTCGCCCTCGATCAACGCACCGCGCGGTGTGTCGTTGCTGTGCATCGACCGGTGAGCGCACTGGGCTCGAGGACGCTTCGCGCGATGCAGAGTCGCGCAGCATTCGAAGCACCGCCGCGGTACAGTCGCGCGCGATGAGCGCGATCGATCCACGGCTCAGCGAGCTGATGCGCTGCATGCTGGCGCCGGCGCGAGGGCGCGCCGCGGAGTGCGCTGCGATCGTCGAGGGGTGCGCGTCCGGCGACGAGGCGTGGGAGCGCTTGTGCGCCCGAGGACTCATCGAGTCTTCGTTTGCGATCGCGCCGCATCGGACGTTCGCAGCGCCGATTCGCACGGGGATCGCCGACGCTCACAGCGTGTCTCGATGCAGCGACGTGGAGTGCGCGCACTGCTCGCCGATCGCGTGGAGACGATCCGTGTTTGGCGCGCCCCGATCGGCGCTCGCGGCCGCGGCGTTCGCGAGCGACCCAGAGGGGATCGCGACGGCAGAGTCCCTCGCGCGCGAGTGCGCGGCGCGGCTGGGACTCTCGCAGCCAAAGACGTTTCACTGGATGATCGCGGATCCAGCGGCGCTCGTGTGGACAGCGCCTTCGCTCGCCGCGCTGTCGTCGTCGGCTGCGCTTCCGTGGGAGCACTGGTGCGACGAGTGTCCGGACCCGTTCACGCTCAGCATCAACGAACTGGGGCTCTTCGACCCAGCGTTGGACCAGTGGCTCGTGGCCGTCGTCGTGGGCCTGTATTCAACGAGCGCTGCGCCGACAGCGCTCGCTCCGTTCGCCGCGCTGTGGAAGAGCGGCTACGCGTTGCGCTCGCTCGAAGGCGACGTCGCCGTTCTCGGCGCTCCGCTCCTCGAGCGCGTGACGAGCGTCGAGAGAGAGTTGCCCGACGAAGCCACGGCGCTCCGGCGCGCGATTCTCGGCGAATCCGACGCCGCGTGGGTTGCAGTGCGAGCGTTCGTCGCCGAGCCCACGACCGACCGACGACGGCTTGCTCGAACCGAGGCTCGTCGCGCTCGAGCCGAAGGTCGGAACGCGCGTTCGCTGGCAGCGTCACGAACCTCGCGAGTGGTGTGCGCAGCTCGCTCGACACTTTCGATGGTTTCTGCGGCCGCCCAGCGCCGAGTCGATTCACGGGGCGATCGAGCGCTTCGCAGGCGGCCCCTACGCGACGCTTCAAGCCGGCGACAGCAGCCGTGCGCTGTCTCGCGCGCTCGTCGGATACGAGGTCGCGTGGAGCGACACCGTGGCGATCGTGAGCGACCAGCGAATCTTCACGATCACGACGTGGTCCGAGGATTGACTGGGATCTTGTTTGTGTGTGCGTGTCGACGCTCGACAGCCTGCATCCCCGCGAGGAGGGCTTCGCCGCGGCGCGTCGAGCGTTACTGTCATGGGTCGCGCGGCGTATCTTCGCATCCATGGACTCACACCTCGCTGGAACCAATCGCGACATCGCCCCCAAGACTCCCGAGTGATGCACGCAGTGCCTCGCCAACGGGGAAGCGCTGGATCGACCTTCACAAGTGCATCACGTGCGGCGAGGTCGTGTGTTGCTCCTCCAACACAGTGTCGCCTGTGAAAACAGCGGAGATCGCGTCGTTCGGCGCGGTGGGACCCTCGCGGGGAGGCAGCGACGGGCAGAGGACAGCGGCGAGGCTACGGGCCATCGGGTCGCCTCGAGGGGACGTGTGCTCGACCGACTGCGGTTGGATGTCTGATCCTCTCGCGCGGCTCGGTCGCGTCGCGTTCACTGCGTACCTGATGCATTCGATCGTGGGTACGCTCGTGTTCGGAGGTCACGGCCTCGGTCTCTTCGGAACC